>JBDSLV010000267.1:0-5065 GCA_039916205.1 Mesorhizobium sp.
GAAAAGAAGTTCTCCGCCGTGACGGAGAAGAAGGCGATGATCAGCACGAGGCAAACCAGCAGCGCCACTTCCTGGCGCCGCAACAGGCGCGCGAGGAGGGACGGTTGCGCATGCGGATCGGCTGACAGCGAGGCGTTGCTCATGGTCTGGCCGCCTCTGCTTCAACATCGATCTGTTCGAGATGCATCCCGACATGCGCCAACATGGCGATCTCACCCGATAGCGGCATTGAGGATCCTTTCCTGCGTGGCGTCGGCGCGCGAAAAGGTCGCGGAAATGCGGCCTTCGGCCATGACCGCGACACGATCGGCCAGGCCGAGCAGCTCGGGCATTTCGGAGGTCATCATCACTACCGCCAGCCCTTCGCCGGCGAGGCGGTCGATGAGCGCGAATATCTCCGACTTGGCGCCGACATCGATGCCGCGCGTCGGCTCGTCGACAACGATGACTTTCAGTCCGCGCATGAGCCAGCGGGAGATCAGCACCTTCTGCTGGTTGCCGCCCGACAGGTTCTTGATCTGCTGGAACAGGCTCGGCGTCTTGACCCGGAAACGATCAACGTAGTCCTGAACCGCGGCGCGCTCCCTGGCGGTGTCGACGAAGCCCATTTTGGCGAAGCGTTTCAGCGAGGCGAGGCTGGCATTCTGGTACACGGGCAGATCGCCCATCAGGCCTTCGCTCTTGCGGTCCTCCGTCAGCAGGCCGATGCCGAGGCGCACGCCCGACGTGGTGTCGTGCGGCGAGAGGGTCTGGCCATCGATCGTGATCGTGCCCGCGGTGATCGGGTCGTAGCCGACGATCGCTTTCGCAAGCTCGGTGCGTCCCGCGCCCATCAGGCCGAAAAAGCCCAGAACCTCGCCGGAGCGGGCCTCGAAGCTGACATCCTTCAATTTGCGTGCCGTCGACAGACCCTCGACGGAAAGCGCGACGCGCGTACCCGCCGGGCCGCGCTGACGGGGAAACAGGTTGTCGATACGCCGGCCGATCATATCCTGGATCAGCGTGTCGTTAGTGTGCTCGCCGATGGGCTTGGTGGAGATGTGCTTGCCGTCGCGCAGCACGGTCACGGTGTCGGCGATCTCGAAAACCTCGTCGAGCTTGTGGCTGACATAGACGACGGCGATGCCGAGCGCGGTCAGCCTGCGGATGACGGTGAACAGCAACGCCACCTCGTTCGGCGTCAGCGACGAGGTCGGCTCGTCCATGACGACGACACGCGCCTCATGCGCCAGCGCGCGGGCAATCTCGACCATCTGCTGCTGGCTTACAGGCAACGACCCCGTGCGCGCCGCCGGGTCGACATTGAAGCCGATGCGCTGGAACAAGGCGGCGGCGTCGGCGCGGATCTTCTTCCAGTCGATCGAGCCTGCCTTGCCGGTCGGATATCCCTCCAGGAAGATGTTCTCCGCGACCGTGAATTCCGAGATCAGCGCAATCTCCTGAAACACGACCTTGATGCCTTGCTTCAGGCTGTCGCGCGGCGACTTGATCTCGACGTCACGGCCCTGCATCCGGATCGTGCCGGCATCCTTGGCGTAGACGCCCGCCATGATCTTGATCAGCGTCGATTTGCCGGCGCCGTTTTCGCCCATCAGCGCGTGCACCTTGCCGGGCACAAGCGTCAGGTCGACATTTTCAAGCGCCATGACACCAGGGAAGCGCTTGCCGATGCCGGACATTTCGAGCGCCGGCAGGCCGGCGTCGATGGCAGTGTTGCTGGTGGCGTCTTGATTGAGGTCAGCGGGCATTGGCTTTGCTCCGCACAATGTCGAGATAGGTCGCCAGGATGATGACGACGCCCGGTACGATCATCTGCAGGTCCTGATTCCAGCCGAGGATGATGATGCCGTTGTCGATGACCTTCAGCACCAGCACGCCGAGAAGCGTGCCGAAAAGAGTGCCGCGGCCGCCGGTCAGGCTGGTTCCGCCCAGGATGACGGCGGCGATGACAGTGAGTTCGAAACCACGCCCGGCGGTCGGCTGGCCCGCATTCATCAGCGACGACAGGATCATGCCGGCAATGCCGACGCAGAGGCCCGTGAGGACGAAGGCGAACAGCTTCAGCCGCTCGGAGCGGACACCCGACAGGCGAACCGCCTTCTCGTTGGCGCCGACAGCGTAGATGAACCGGCCAAGCACCGTGAAGCGCAGCGTGATCCAAGCGAGGAGGAAAATGACCGCGGCGAAGATGACCGGGATCGGGATCGGCCCGACATAACCAGCGCCGAGATCGGTGAAACCAGCCAGCTGGTGATGGTTCTGCACAGCCTCGCGGGTGAAGAGGTAGACGCCGCCTTGCAGCATCATCATCGTGCCGATCGTGGCGATCAGCGAATTCACCTTCAGGCGGGTAACGATCATGCCGTTGGCGAGGCCAACCGCCCCTGCAAAGGCAAGGCCCGCCAGCATGCCGAGCGCAAGACTATGCGTCGAATTCAGCACCGACATGCCGATGCAGCCGACAAAGGCGAGCGAGGCGCCGACCGAAAGATCGACCTCGGCCGTGATGATCAGCATGGTCATGCCGCAGGCGACGATCAGCACTAACGCGCATTGGCGCAGAATGGCGATGATGTTGGCCTCGGAATAGAATTGCGGCTCGGCGATCGAGATGGCGATGCAAAGCACCGCCAAAATAAGCGCCAGCACCAGCGAACCCGACGCGCCGAACCGTACCGAGAGCGGGCGCCGCGCTGCCGAATGCTGAGATATGTCTGTCATGTCAGTCCGCTCCGCGCGATGGCGTGCAGGCAAGCAAACGCTCGACTGCCTTGCCCGGCGCATTCTTGACGGTATCGCGCGGTTGCGCGGGTCGGTGCCTGCTCTGCTCTGCCCTGTCATGGTCCGCGTCGCTCCCCCTCGCCGTGGCGAGAGGGAGCGTCCTGGGAGGATCCTACTTCTTCAGATCGGCTGCGGTCTTCATGCACTTGGCCGGCGGGGTCAGCGCATTGACGGCATCCCATTTGATGGTGCGAGTGGTGCCGTCATAGTCGTAGTATTTCTTCCAATCGTCGCCGATCATTGGCGCGGTTGGGCTGACGATGTGCGGCGGCACGTCCTCGTGGTTGAACAGCTTCACCGCCGCGTCGATGGCCGTGAAACCCTCCTTCTCGGGGAACATAGCCGCTTCGATGCGATAGGACGGCTCCTTCTCGATGGCATTGATGAAGGCAAGGCCTTCACCACCAGTGCCGACGGTCAGCAGATTGTCCTGCGACTTTCCAGCCGCCTTCCATGCCTGCAGGCCGCCGAGCGAGGACGAGTCATTGATGCCATAGATGATGTTGATGTCGGCATTCTTGGCGAGCGCCGCCGAGGAGACTTCGAGCGCGCGGTCCGGATTGCCGCCGCCATCGAGGTCGTGCACCATGACGGCGTCGGGGATGACCGTCTTCAACCCATCCATGAAGCCATTCGAGCGGAGCACGGTGGCGGACAGGAGCGGCAGGCCGACATTCATCACCTTGGCTGTGCCGCCAAGCTTTTCCTTGGCGTATTTGCCGGCCTCGACACCTGAGAAATAGCCGGTGTCGTAGTCGCAGATAGCGACCATGGTGGTCATGCCCTTGACCGGATTGCCTTCCAGCACGACGGGGATGTTGGCCGCCTTGGCCTGGCGCAGCAGCGGCACCACGCCTTCTTCATTGACCGGCGTGATGATCAAAACGTCGACGCCCTTGGCGATAAAGTCCTCGGCTGCGGCCACCTGCTTTGCGATATCGAGATTGGCGTCCTGCACCTCGACCTCGATGCCGAGATCCTTGCCATGCGCCTTCATGCCCTTGATGACATTCTGGTACCATTCATGGGTGGCGTAGTTGGTGACGTAGCCGATTTTCTTCGGCATGTTCTGCGCCTGCGCGGAAGCCGCGGCGAAGGCGACCGCGGCCGCCGAGGCAAACAGCATTGTTTTAGACCAGTTCATACTCTTCTCCCAATTTTCATCAGTACGGTTCAGTCTTCGGACGGTGGTCCCGCCGTCTCGGGTTGCAGTCAAAGTCAGGCCGCGGCGTCGCCAGCGCCAAGCGCGGCGGAAACCTTGTTGGCGGCCGCCATCGTGCGTTCAAAAACCGTCTCGCGGTCGAAGCGGGCGGCTTTCTGCGGCAGGAATGGAACGGTCAAAGCCGCGATCACCGCGCCTGTGTGATCGCGGACCGGCATTGAAATATTGATGCAGCCATCGACGGCCAGGGACGGGCGCATCTCGTAGCCGTGATCGAATGCCGCCGCGAGCCGCGTCTCGATGTCCGCCCGCGATCCCTGCCCTTCGCCGGCGGTGACGATGCGCTCGACGATGGTGTCGCGATCGATCGGGCTCTGGTGAGCCAGCAGCACCGCCCCCGAACTCGTCTCCATGATGGGGAAGTGTGAGCCCAGCGCCACCGAGTAACGCATCGGCAGAGGTGAATCGATCTGCAGGACGACCAGCACATTCTGGCCTTCCCGCACCACCAGGTGGCAGCTCTGATCCGCATTGGCCGCGAGGTCGCGCATGACCGGCAATGCGCATTCCACCAGCCGGTTCACGGGAGGATGCATGTGTGCCAGTTCGAAGAGCTTGAGCGACAGGCGGAAACGGTCGCCTCGCGTGCGCAGGATGAAGCCGCGTTTTTCCAGCAACAGAAGGATGCGGTAGATTTCGTGAATGGAGCGGTCGAGGCCGTTGGCGATTTCGGTCTGGGTCAGCGCCTCACCTTGCGTGGCCATGAACTCCAGGATGTCGAGCGCCTTCTCGGCTGCCGGCGCGCGATATTCGCCGCGCCCGCCCTCGCCGTCATCGAATGCCTTGGTGACGGCGGCCATCACGCGACGCTCCGTACCGACGCCGTCGAGGGCCGCGTCTCGCGGTAGCGCCGGTTTACCCATGCAGCCAGTTCGGTGACCGACAGTTCGCCGGTTATGGCCGCTGCGACGCGCGGCGCGGTCTCACGGAAGAACGTTATGAAGCCGGCATGGGTAGGGCGCAGATAGGACGACTGGATCGTCTTCAGCGTATCGGCGAAGAAGTCGCCGGTGGCGGCATTGACCGCCTTGTCCCGCCAGGCCGACAGCGAGCCGGGCTGCC
>JBDSLV010000268.1:0-2670 GCA_039916205.1 Mesorhizobium sp.
GGCGTCTACATCCCGCTGCCAACCTCGCAGCATGTCGAATGGGCGGCGAAGGCGGTTCAAGCGGGAAAACACGTCCTGGTCGAGAAGCCGCTGGCCCTCGACGCCAAGGATATCCTGCCGCTGATCAAGCTGCGCGATGCCAGGAAGGTGCTGGTCTGCGAAGCATTCATGGTCATCTATCACCCGCAATGGATCAAGGTGCGGGACCTCATCGCCAGCGGCGCCATCGGCCGGCTGCGCCATGTGCAGGGTGCCTTCTCGTATTACAATGTCGACCCCAACAATATGCGCAACCAGCTCGACCTCGGCGGTGGCGCGCTGCCTGACATCGGCGTTTATCCGACTGTGTCGACGCGATTCTCGACCGGCAAGGAGCCGCTGCGCGTGCAGGCAACGATCGAGCGCGATAAGAAGTTCGGCACTGATATCTATTCCTCGATCCGCGCCGATTTTGGTGATTTCGAACTGTCCTTCTATCTGTCGACGCAGATGGCGGCGCGGCAGGTGATGGTGTTCCATGGCGAAAAGGGCTTCATCGAAGTGTTCTCGCCCTTCAATGCCGGGCTCTATGATCATCACCGCGTCGAACTGCACAACCAGAACCACACCGAGGCGCAGGTGTTCCGCTTTCCCGGCGCGCAGCAATACCGGCTGGAGGTCGAGACGTTCGCGCGCGCGGCACAAGGCGGCAAGGAGCGGGTCTTCACGCTGGAAGAATCCGTGCTCAACCAAAAGGCCATCGACGCCATCTTCCGCGCTGGCGATACGGGCGGCTGGGAGAATGTCTGATATTTAGCTGGCTAACTGGAGCGAGAAATGGCTGACGACGCGGACGTGATCATTGTCGGTGCCGGCCTCGCCGGTCTGGTCGCCGCGGCTGAGCTTGCCGAGGCCGGCAAGAAGGTCATCATCGTCGAGCAGGAGCCGGAACAATCACTTGGTGGCCAGGCTTTCTGGTCGCTTGGCGGCCTTTTCCTCGTCGATTCTCCTGAACAGCGGCGCATGCGCATTCGCGACTCGCACGATCTGGCGCTGCAAGACTGGATGGGCACCGCCGCCTTCGATCGGCCTGAGGATTTCTGGCCGCGCAAATGGGCGGAAGCCTATGTCGGTTTCGCCGCCGGCGAAAAACGCGCCTGGCTGATGCAACGCGGCATGAAGTTCTTTCCCGTGGTTGGCTGGGCCGAGCGCGGCGGCGGCAACGCCATTGGCCACGGCAATTCGGTGCCGCGTTTCCACATCACCTGGGGCACCGGACCCGGCGTGCTTGAGCCTTTCGTCCAGCGAGTCCGCGAGGCGGAGAAACAGGGGTTGATCCGCTTCAAGTTCCGTCACCGCGTCAACGAACTGACCCGCACCGGCACCGCCGTCGACGGCGTGCGTGGCGATATCCTGCAGCCAAGCGCTATCGAGCGTGGCCAGAAAAGTTCGCGCGACATTTCAGGCGGTTTCGAACTGAAGGCGCAAGCGGTGATCGTCGCCTCCGGCGGCATCGGCGCCAACCCGGAGCTGGTGCGCAAGAACTGGCCGCAGCGGCTGGGTGCGCCACCCCAGAACATGATCACCGGCGTTCCCGACCATGTCGACGGCCGCATGCTGGCGATCTCGGAACAGGCCGGCGGCTCGATCATCAACCGCGACCGCATGTGGCACTATGTCGAAGGCATCAAGAACTGGGCGCCGATCTGGACCAGCCATGGTATCCGCATCCTGCCCGGCCCATCGTCGCTATGGCTCGATGCGCGCGGCAACCGGCTGCCGGTGCCGCTCTATCCCGGCTTCGACACGCTGGGCACGCTCAGCCACATCATGCGAACCGGCTTCGACTATTCCTGGTTCATCCTGACCAGAAAAATCATCCAGAAGGAGTTCGCTCTGTCGGGCTCCGAGCAGAACCCTGATCTGACCGGCAAGAGCTGGCGCCAAGTGCTCGGCCGCGCCACGTCGGGCATTCCCGGCCCTGTGAAAGCCTTCATGGAAAAGGGCGAGGATTTCATCGTCGAGGCCGAATTGCCGGCGCTGGTTGCCCGCATGAACGCCCTGGCCGGTGGCGACCCGCTGCTCGATCTGGAACAGGTCGAGCGCGAAATCCGCGCCCGTGACCGGCAACTCGACAATCCCTTCTCCAAGGACATGCAGATCATCGCCTTGCGCGGCGCCCGCGCCTATCTCGGCGACCGGCTGATCCGCACCGCCAAGCCGCACAAGATGCTCGACCCGGCCAACGGCCCGCTGATCGCGGTCAGGCTCAACATCCTGACGCGCAAGACGCTGGGCGGCCTGCACACCGACCTCGACAGCCGCGTGCTGGATGCCGAGGGCCAGCCGGTCCCTGGCCTTTACGCCGTTGGCGAAGCCGCCGGCGTCGGCGGCGGTGGCGTACACGGTTACGCCGCCCTGGAAGGTACATTCCTCGGCGGCTGTATCTTCTCGGGCCGCGGCGCCGGGAGAGCGGCGTCGCGTTCGGTGGCGTAAGACGAGGAGTTGGAACTCTCGTTACGGATCCAGCCGGCGCGGACGGCGCGGCTCGATACAGTCGGGCGAAGGCGTTGTCGCCGGCCCGCCAAGGCAATCCGGCCCACCCGGTTGCATATCCGGCCGGGGCGCACAATCGATTGCTGGTCCGCCACACCCGGGACGGTCAGGCCTATCCGGTCGGTCGGGTCTGTC
>JBDSLV010000269.1:0-7422 GCA_039916205.1 Mesorhizobium sp.
TTACCGAAGCGGCGGCCTTTGTCAGCTTGATGGCATAATGCAGGGCAGACTGCTCGCGTCTGTCGAAGACATTCTCGAACACACTATCTTCCAACGCACGGCGCATCGTCGCCGCGCGGTTGTCGTCTGTCAATCGGCCCGCAATTGGGACCCTGCATCGGCGCCCAAACGGGACCCCCTTTTAGGGCACGACGGTCAGCGTTCGCCGGGCGGAACTGGTCGGGGTTGTGCAGCCCGGCGAACGCGGATCGGCTTGGTGGCGTGATCAGGCGTGGCTCCCTGTCAGGTCTGATATTTTCTTGCTTGTATGGTAACACATATGGTACTATGTAGCCAATGAGAGTTGTAGAGTTCCTTGCTATCGACGGCCATAGCCCTTTTGCGGCTTGGTTCGGGACTCTGGAATCTCAGGCCGCTGCAAAGGTCACTGTCGCCCTTGCTCGCATCGAGCAAGGCAACCTGGCAAGTCTCAAATCGGTGGGAGCGGGTGTCTTGGAACACCGTATCGATTGGGGGCCTGGCTACCGGGTCTATCTCGGCCGCGACGGCGACGAATTGGTCATTCTTCTGACCGGCGGCACTAAACGTCGGCAACAGGCTGACATCGCTGCCGCTCAAGCTCGGTGGCAAGAGTACCGGCAACGAATGAAGGAGAGAACGTGATGCCTCTAACCCGCGACTTCAAGGAGACCATTAAGGCCCGCGCCGACGCGGATGCGGGTTTTCGTGCTGCCCTTCTCGCCGAAGCCGTTGAACTGCTGCTCAATGGCGAGGTTGACACCGGCAAGCTCGTTCTCCGCAACTACATCAACGCCACCATCGGCTTTGAGGAACTGGCCGAGGATGTCGGCAAGCCCTCCAAGAGCCTCATGCGGATGTTTAGTGCTGCCGGTAACCCCACCGCAGACAGCCTGTTTTCCGTGATCAGCCACTTGCAGAAGTCCACCGGCATCCACCTAGCCGTGGGCGTGGCCTAACCAGGCAGAGAGCTGGTCCCAAGCCGTGCGTCGTAGAAGTGGGCCAACCTTGCGGCACAATACTAAGGGGCTCCGCCCCTCGCGCCTGCAAGAGGGCCGAGCCTCGGCTTCGCCTGCGGCCGCACCCAGCCCCTCTTGCAGTTGCTAACCCCGGACCTCGCCGGTCAGGCAGGGGTGCGGGGCACCCTGTCCGAATCTAATATAAGGGTAGTCCCTGTTTATGCCGCCCACCCCAGTATGACGGCAGCGGCCGACGCCACCAAGGCTAAGACGCTGGGTAGAAAGTCATTGCCACCGGCCGTGCGTTGCTCGATGGAATGCTCAGCATTACGATCGCACGGCTTTGACGCCGCGAGGAAAAGCCCAGCAACAGCGCGATGGACGCGATCATGACGAAGGTCCAGGCAAACGTACTGCTCCGTCCAGGATGAGAGAAAAAGTCCCTATCGGTAACCGACCCCCGATATGTAATCGCGGAGAAGTTCGTCTTCGTTCTCAGCTTCGCCCAGCAGTGCTTGCAGCGCATCTCGTGTATAAATAATGCCGATGGGCTTTTGTGCCGCGTCGAGAACCGGAATACGCTGAAGGCCACGTTCTTTCATCACCGTCCACACATCAAGAAGCCCCTCATTCCCTCGGCAATAGGTAACATCGCGCGTCATGATGCTGTCTATCCTGGCCGTACAGCCGAATCCGAGACACCGACTGATCTGGCCAACAATGTCGGTCTTTGTAACGACACCGACCATGTTCCCTCGCTCACACACAACGACGAGGTCGGTGTGCGGCTCGGACATCATGTTGGCCGCTTCTCTAACCTGAGCCTTTGCTTCGATCACCGCGAGCCGCTCGAACGCGCGTGGCAACATCTTCTCGACCAACATCGTTCCCATTCCTGTTAAATCGCTTTGGCGTCAAAATCCGTGCGTGCTCAGAATAGTCCATAAGGTAACAGCGCCTGTTATTCTCGAGCGATCAGATCGGCATGCGGTAGCCGTAGAACTCATGATCCTCATTGTAACCGCCCTGGCCTGCACCAAGGTTGGCGAAATCGCGAACGAACTCGATTGCTGCGATCCATTTGACCATCTTGAATCCCAACTCATTTTCGCACCGGAGCCGCAACGGCGCACCGTGCAGCACGCTGACGGGCGCTCCGTTCATCTCATAGGCCAGGATCGTCAGCGAGTGACCCATGTTCTCGATCTTATGGACGTCATAGTAGCGCCCTCCGTCCGCACCGTCAGCCAATGAGTAGAACACCGCGTAGCGTGCGTCGGGCGTCGGCTTCACCAGACTCAGTATATCTCGCATGGGCACACCGCCCCATTCGGCCACGCCGGACCAGCCTTGGATGCAGAAGTGCGATGTGATCTGTTCCTGCTTCGTCATTGCCTTGAGGTCGGATAAGGAGAATTCTCGCGGCGCGGCCACAAGACCGCTGACGCGAAGTCTGTAACTAACGAAGTTCTCCTCAACGAGGTCGTCGAATTCCTTGGAATTCGGCATCGTCCCGTTCGGCCAGAAGTAGGGCGATATGTCCGTTTTCGTAAGCTGCGAGCGAACATCCCATCTCTCGGCCAACCCCATTAGCCAGCCGATCATGAACGCGCCGACGCGCTGTACCAGCCGAGCGTACCGGATGGTGAAGGGCGACACCACAAGCCAGGTGATCAGCAGGATTCCCATCGCAAGGAGAAACAGCGGAAATCCTGACCAAGAGGCGTTGTCGACGCCGGCGAACATGTGGTTGGTGTTCTGCCTGATGCCGGTGACGAAAACCATGGCGCCATGCGCCAGGATGAAACCTACGAACCAAGCAAATGAGATGAAGTGAACCGAGCGCATCGCCTGCCGATTGAACACCCTACCGAACCACCCGAGCCCATTGGAGATCGCGGGGCTCTGCATCATCCCGGTGGCAATCGAGACGGGCGCCGCGATGAAAACGGTGATGAAATAGCTGAGCTGCTGCAGGCCGTTGTAGCGGGTCCAGCCTTCGTCGACCGGAAAGTTCAGCGAGGCATACTGGATCGCTGTCGACAACGCGGCCGGAAATACCTCCCAGGTCAACGGCACCAACCTGCGCCATTGGTCGGTGGAGAAGAGCAGGGCGTAAAAGGCGATGCCGTTGATCAGCCACAGCACGTTGATTGAAAAATGCCACCAGCGCGACAGCCCAAGGGTATGACGCAGGCCGGGAATACCGAGCCAGGTTGGCAGTGTGACGGAGTCGTCCTTGGCCGTCCAAATCCGGTCCTTCGGCACAGGAACCTGGAACCGGAACCATTCGGTTCCCGGCGTGCAATCCCGTCCCCAATAAAGCCGTGGATGGTCAGCCAGGATCTGTAGCCCAGCCCGCATGATGAATAGCATGAAGAACATGTTCAGGAAGTGCTGCAGTTGCAGCCACCATGGGAAGCCCGCGTCCACCGCCGCCGCGGACTGAGCGATGCCGGGGTGCTGTCGGATGAAAGCTTCCACCATCGGCAGTTCACGCAGACTTTGAGCCAGCGCGATCAGGCAAAGCAGCGCGGCGGCGGCGATTGGAAGGCTCCATAAGGTGTTGACCCAGCGATGTCCGATCCTGATCCTGGGCGCGATCCCTTTTTGCGGCGGCATCCAGTGATTGAAGAGGATGCGGTCGTCGGCGTCGCTCAGACTGGCGCGGAGCGGCTCGGTCGTAGGCGGCTGCAGAGAGTTTGGCATCAGCCAGTCGCTTTCTGATGGCGTCAGCCGCGAAGTTTGCTGAGCGCCGAGGCCTTATGGAATGCGATATGGTCGGTCTTGTCGCTTTTGATTTCGTACTGCGGTGTCTCGGCGCTGGCGTGGTGAATGTAGCCCTCCACCTCGAAATTGCGCCTATGCACGCGAACGATCGTTCCGCTGACCCGCCCAGCCTCCGAATTCCAAGTCACGTTTTCGCCAACCTTGAAGTTGTCGGTCATGGTGTTTCTTGCTCGTTGTCCCTGGTATCGTCTGAGCGTCCAATGGAGATTTTTCTTCGGCCTCAGGACTTAAATTGCATCGACTACGGCAACAACCCTCGCTATCGATGTCGGTTCCGTCGAAACTAGCGGGCGTAGCAGAAACGACACTTTTGATTTCGAAACCATTTGCATGCCATAGGCAGACGCAGGCGCCTTGATGCTGGAGCCATGACCAACACTTTTTTCACGATAGGCCACTCCACGAGGACGATCGACGAATTTGCTGACCTTCTTCAGCAATCAGGCATCAAACTCGTTGTTGATGTGAGAGCGATGCCGCGATCGCGCACCAATCCCCAGTTCAACGGGCAGAGCTTGCCGGCAACATTGGCGCCGTGGCAGATCGATTATGAGCATATAGCCGAGCTAGGCGGCCTTCGAGGAAAGACGCGCGGCGCGGAACCTTCCCCCAACACATATTGGCGGGTCCGTAGCTTCCGCAACTATGCTGACTACGCTTTGACGGTGCCCTTCCAGCTTGGCTTCGCCCGCCTCCGGGAGCTAGGCGCCCAGCAGGTGTGCACGATTATGTGCGCCGAAACAGTCTGGTGGCGATGCCACCGGCGGATCATCGCGGACTATCTCCTCGCAGCAGGCGAGCGTGTGGTGCATATTCTGGGACCGTCGCATGTCGACGAGGCGCATTTGACACCTGGCGCCGTCGTTCGCGACGATGGAACGGTCCTTCCTATACCCCACCGAATTCGTTGCCAACGTTGACGACGGCCACTCTTAGGCGCGGCGGAGGAGGACCGCTACGATGCCGCCCCCTTCATCGTGCTTTGCCGGGGCTGCTGCCAAATGAGGTATGCCACAAGCCGCGGGGCCAGGGCAGCCGCCCGCCCGTTCAGGCCTCTCCGGCTGCACCAAGCGCATTGTCGACGATCGTCTGCGCCTTGGCGAGGATGGCCCGCAGATGGTCCTGTCCGCGAAAACTCTCTCCGTAGATCTTGTAGATATCCTCGGTGCCTGACGGGCGCGCGGCAAACCAGCCGTTTTCCGTGGCCACCTTGACGCCGCCGATTTCGGCATTGTTGCCCGGTGCCCGGCTAAGCACCGACCGGATCGGTTCGCCAGCCAGGGTCTTTGACTTGATCTCTTGGGGTGAAAGCTTCGACAGTTTCTCTTTTTGTGCTGGGGTTGCGATTGCCTGGAGCCGGTCGGCGACGGGTTCACCCAACTCCTTCGTCAGGTCGCGATAGACCTCGCCGGGATCGCGACCCATCCTTGCCGTGATCTCGGCCGACAGCAACGCCGGAACGATGCCATCCTTGTCGGTCGTCCAGACGGCACCGTTGCGGCGCATGAACGTCGCACCAGCACTTTCCTCGCCGCAAAACCCCAGGGAGCCGTCTTGAAGGCCCTCGGCGAACCATTTGAAACCGACCGGCACTTCGTACAGCCCGCGCTTGAGCCTGGCGCTGACGCGATCGATCATCTGGCTGCTCACCACCGTCTTTCCCACGGCGGCGTCCTTGCGCCATTCAGGGCGATGCTGGAGCAGGTAGTCAATCGCCACCGACAAGTAATGATTGGCCGGCAGCAGCCCGACGTTGCGCGTGACGATGCCGTGCCGGTCGTGATCGGTGTCGCATGCAAAGGCGATGTCGAATTTGTCCTTCAGGCTGATCAGGCCTTGCATGGCGTAAGATGAAGACGGGTCCATACGAATCTGGCCATCCCAATCGACCGTCATGAAACGAAAGGTAGGATCGACCTGCCGATTGACGATGGTCAGGTCGAGTTTGTAGCGGTCGCCAATGGCGGGCCAGTAGTGGACACCGGCGCCGCCGAGCGGGTCGACGCCCATGCGAATATGTGCTCCGCGAATGGCGTCCATGTCGATCACGTTACCGAGATCGTTCACGTAATCGTTCAGGAAGTCGTGGGCATGGACGGTTGGCGCATGGATGGCTTTCTCGAATGGCATCCGCCGCAGGCCTTTCAGGCCGTTGCCAAGTAGCTCATTGGCCTGTTTCTCGATCCAGCCGGTGACATCGGTATCCGCCGGCCCGCCGTTAGGCGGGTTGTACTTGAAGCCTCCGTCGCCGGGCGGGTTGTGCGACGGCGTGATGACGATCCCATCGGCAAGTCCGGTCTTGCGGCCTTTGTTGTAGATCAGGATTGCGTGGGAGACTGCTGGGGTGGGCGTATACTCGCCACCGGCCGCCATCATTACCTCCGCTCCGTTCGCGGCCAGCACCTCAAGGGCGCTCGCAAAGGCTGGCTCTGATAGCGCATGTGTATCGATGCCGACGAATATGGGACCGTCGATACCCCGTCGCTTGCGGTAGTGGCAAATGGCCTGGCTGATTGCCAGCACATGCGCCTCGTTGAACGTGTTCTCAAACGCCGAGCCTCTATGCCCGGATGTGCCGAACGCCACCCGCTGCAAGGGGTTGGCAGAGTTCGGTGCCTGGCTGTAATAGGCGGTGACGAGCTTGGCGACATTGACCAGCAGGTCGGGCGGGGCCGGCTTTCCGGCCAATGCACTGATTTTCATGGTCATGCTGTTCGCCTCATTCGGTTGGGGCAATCCCGACTTGTTTGATTGACCGGCGGCCCGCAATTTGTGCCTTGGCAGCCGCAACGACGTGTGTCGGCTTGAATCCGAAGTGTTCTGCGACGACTTTCGATGGAGCGGACAGGCCGAAACTATCCAGGGCGAGGATGGCGCCGTCGAAGCCGGTATAACGTTCCCATCCGAAACCGGATGCTTCCTCCACTGCCACGCGGGCCGTTATCGTTGGCGGCAGGACGGTGTCGCGATACTCCTTTGGTTGGCTTTCGAACAATTCCCATGACGGCATGCTGACGACGCGTGCCTTGATGCCCTCGGCCTTCAGCTGTTCATAAGCCGTCACGCAGAGCGCGACTTCGCTGCCGGTCGCCAGCAGCAGAACGTCGGGCTTGCCGTCGGGAGCATCGGCCAGCACATAAGCGCCCTGTGCCACGCCGCCTGCGTTTGCATAGATCGAGCGATCGAGCGTCGGCACCGCCTGTCGCGTCAGCAGGAGGCAGACAGGCCTGTCCTTGAGATGCATGATGACCTTCCATGCCTCCACGACCTCATTCGCATCCGCCGGGCGCAGCACGACCATGCCGGGCATGGCGCGGAACGAGGCAAGCTGCTCGATGGGCTGGTGGGTTGGCCCGTCCTCGCCGAGACTTATGGAATCATGGGTCCAAATGGAGATGAGCGGGAGTTCCATCATCGAACTCAGCCTCAGCGCCGCGCGGCAATAGTCGGTGAAGATCAGGAAGCTGGAGATGAACGGCCGCAGCTTCGACAGGCTCATGCCGTTGCCGATGGCGCACATGGCATGTTCGCGCAGGCCGAAGTGGAAATTCCGGCCGCGGTAGCTGACGGCCTGTTCACCCTCGGGGGTCTGAAAGTTGCCGGCAAAGTCAAATTCGAGGTTCGTCTTGGTTGACGGCGACAGGTCTGCCGCGCC
>JBDSLV010000270.1:0-3648 GCA_039916205.1 Mesorhizobium sp.
GCGGAATTTGCCGGGACCGCCGGCATAGCAGGCTTGCGGACAGAAGGCGCGCAGCCACATGTAGTCGCCGGCCTCGACCTCGACCCAATCCTGGTTGAGGCGATAGACAGCCTTGCCTTCCAGCACATAGAGCCCGTGCTCCATGACATGGGTCTCGGCGAAGGGAATAACCGCGCCAGGCTCCAGCGTCACGATGGTCATGTGCATGTCGTGGCGCATGTCGGCCGGATCGACGAAGCGCGTCGTTGCCCACCGGCCGTCGGTGCCAGGCATCGGCGTCGGCGCGATCGCCTGTTCATTGGTGAAGAAGGCTTCGGGCGCATCGATGCCATCGACCGCTTCGTAGGCTTTCCTGATCCAGTGGAAGCGGACCGTTCCGCCGCCTTCGTTCCGCACGGTCCATCCGCTGGAAGGTGGCAGGAAGGCAAATCCACCGGGCTGCAAGACATGTTCTTTGCCGGCAAGGGACACCGACAGCTCGCCCTCGACGACGAACAGCGCCGCTTCGGCGCCGCTATCTGGCTCCGGCCGGTCGCTGCCGCCGCCTGGGGCCACCTCGACGATATATTGCGAAAACGTCTCGGCAAAGCCTGACAGCGGGCGTGAAAGCACCCAGACGCGGGTGCCTTCCCAGAACGGCAGGCAACTGGTGACGATATCCTGCATCACCCCTTTCGGAATGACGGCATAAGCTTCGGTGAACACGGCACGGCCGGTCAGGAGCTCGCTTTGCCCGGGGTGGCCACCATGGGGCGCATAGTAAGTTCTGTCGGGCATCTTGATCTTGTCCATGGGCTCAAACCTATTGCGGCAGCATGTCTTTGAGGCGGAGCAGCGCGATGCGCTCGACCTGTTTGCAGGCGGTTTCGAATTCAATCGCCCGGCCGTTGCCGATGCGCGCTTCGAATTCCGCCAGGATTTCCTCCTTGCTCTTGCCCTTCACCGCGATGATGAACGGGAAGCCGAAGGTGGTGACGTAGGCGGCGTTGAGCTTGGAGAACAGTTCACGCTCCTTGTCGGTCAGTGCGTCAAGCCCGGCTGAAGCCTGCTCCTTCGTCGATTCGGCGGTCAGGCGCTTGGCCCGCGCCAGCTTGCCCGCAAGATCGGGGTGAGCGTTGAGCACGGACAGTCGCTCGGTCTCGCCGGCGGCGCGGAAGATGCGGCAGAGCGCGTTGTGCAGGCCGCCGGCACTGTCATGCGCCGGGCCGAGCTCCAGCTCGTAAGCGCGTTCGGCGATCCACGGCGAGTGCTCGAAGACGCCACCGAAGGCGTGGACAAAGGCCTCGAACTCCATTTTCGACGGGCGCAGGGCCGGCAGCCGGAACGGATGGTTTTCCTGCCAGTGGCGGGCGATATCGATACGCCGTGCCAGCCAGACCTTGTCGTGCGACTTGACGTAGTCGACGAAGCGCATCAGCGCCGCCACCCGGCCCGGCCGTCCGACAAGGCGGCAATGCAGGCCGATGTTCATCATGCGTGGCCGTCCGGCCTTTCCCTCGGCATAAAGCGTGTCGAAACTGTCCTTCAGGTAGGCAAAGAACTGGTCGCCGGAATTGAAGCCTTGCGGCGTGGCGAAACGCATGTCGTTGGAGTCGAGCGTGTAGGGAATGATGAGCTGCGTGCCGCCCTCATGCTCGAACCAGTAGGGCAGCTCGTCATCATAGGTGTCCGACACATAGTCGAAGCCACCTTCTTCCGCGGCCAGCCGCACCGTGTTGATCGAACTGCGGCCGGTGTACCAGCCGGTCGGGCGCTGGCCGGTGACCTCGTAGTGCAGCCGGATCGCTTCTTCCATATCGCGGCGCTCGTCTTCGGCGGCATGGTCGCGGTAGTCGATCCATTTCAGTCCGTGCGAGGCGATTTCCCAGCCGGCGTCCTGCATGGCCGTCACCTGGTCGGGCGAACGGGCAAGTGCGGTGGCGACACCGTAACAGGTTACCGGCACCTGCGCTTCGGTGAACAGGCGATGCAATCGCCAGAAGCCGGCGCGTGCGCCATATTCGTAGATGGATTCCATGTTCCAGTGGCGCTGGCCGAGCCAGGATGCGGCCCCGACGATCTCGGACAGGAAGGCTTCGGAAGCCTTGTCGCCATGCAGCACGCAGTTTTCGCCGCCTTCCTCGTAATTGACGACGAACTGAACAGCGATATGCGCACCATCAGGCCATTTCGGGTCCGGCGGGTTGGCCCCGTAGCCGCGCATGTCTCGTTCGTAACGCATGATGTGTTGCCTGCCACGCCGGAATTGCCGTTGAAGATAGTCGAAAGGGATGCATGCGCATTCCCCCGAAATTTTTGAAAGTGTTTTTGCAGCCCTTCGCTCGACCGGGACTTATGCATCGCCTTTAATTGGCGCACAATTCATCACATATGTTTCGATCGTACCGGGAATGGGAGGGCAGCCTGTGGCAGCAACGTCGAAAGCCGATGGCGGGCGCCTGACAACCCATGTCCTCGACACCGCGACAGGCAAGCCGGCGGCGGGACTGTCGATCGAACTGTATCGCATCGATGGCGTTGCGCGCACGCACTTGAAGACAGTCGTCACCAATGAGGACGGCCGTTGCGACGCGCCGCTGCTGACTGGCGATGCGTTCCGTATCGGCGAATACGAACTGGTCTTCTCCGCTGGCGATTATCTGCGCCGGCAAGGAGCGAAGCTGCCTGAACCGGCGTTCCTCGACATCGTACCGATCCGTTTCGGCATGGCCGAAGCCGTACATTATCATGTGCCGTTGCTCGTCTCGCCCTACGGCTATTCGACCTACAGGGGGAGCTGAGACATGGCAGGGGTCAAGACTCGCGACGCAATCCGCTTCATCCTCAATGGCGAGGACGTCGCCCTCACTGCGGTCGCGCCCGATGAGACCTTGCTCGACTGGTTGCGCCTCAACCGTTCGCTGCGCGGCTCCAAGGAAGGCTGCGCCGAAGGCGATTGCGGCGCCTGCACCGTGCTGGTTGGAAAGCTCGCGGCTGGCGGTCTTGTCTATGAAAGCGTCAACGCCTGCATCCGCTTCCTCGGCTCGCTGGATGGCACCCATGTCGTGACCGTGGAGCACTTGCGCGGCGCGCCCGGCCAGTTGCACCCGGTGCAGCAGGCGATGGTCGATTTCCATGGTTCGCAATGCGGCTTCTGCACGCCGGGCTTCGTCATGTCGCTCTACGGGCTGTGGATGAAATCGCCGGAGCCGTCGGACGAGGCCATCGAAAAGGCGTTGCAGGGCAATCTCTGCCGTTGCACCGGCTACGAGGCGATCATGCGCGCCGCCCGCGCCATATCGAGCTACGGCAAGGTGGCGAAGGACCCGCTGGCGATCGAGCGCAAGGCGATCACGGCGAAGCTCGCCGCAATGCATGACGGGGCGCGCATCGAGATCGGCACTGGCGGGAAGCGGCTGATCGTGCCGGCCGATGCCGATGATTTTGCTGAAGTGCTCGACAAGGAGCCGGGCGCCACCATCGTCGCCGGCTCCACCGATGTCGGGCTATGGGTGACCAAACATATGCGCGATATTTCGCCGGCGGTCTTCATCGGCAATCTCGAGGGTTTGTGCGCGATTTCCGCGGACAAGGGCGTTATTTCGATCGGCGCCGGCGTCACCTACAGCGAGGCGTTCGCGATGTTGTCGAAACGCATTCCAGCACTTG
>JBDSLV010000271.1:0-3550 GCA_039916205.1 Mesorhizobium sp.
CCATCGAGCGGCGCGAATTCACGCTTGCCTACCAACCTATCGTGCGGCTGGAGGATGGCAGCATTGCCGGCTTCGAGGCGTTGCTGAGGTGGGACCATCCGCGCCGCGGCATGATCCCGCCGGCCGATTTCATTCCGGTCGCCGAAAGCTGCGGCCTGATCGTGCAGCTCGGCCTGTTTGCCATGCAGCAGGCGGCCGAGGATCTGGCAGGCTGGCAAAAGCAGATCGGCGACACGCCGCTGTCGGTTTCGGTCAACCTGTCTAGCCGCCAGCTGATCCGCCGCGATCTGGTCAGCGATGTGCGCTCGGTCATTGCGCGCGCCAATCTGAAACCGCGCTGCTTCCGGCTCGAACTCACCGAATCGCTGGTGATGGACAATCCCGAACAGACGTCGCATGTGCTGACCAAGCTCAAACAACTCGGCATCGGCCTGTCGCTTGACGATTTCGGCACCGGCTATTCGTCGCTGGCCTATCTGACGCGCTTCCCCTTCGACACCATCAAGATCGACAAGAGTTTTGTCGACGACAACACGCCGAAGCGCGCCGTGCTGCTCAAGTCCATGGTCAATATGGCGCATGAGCTCGGCCTCTCGGTTGTCGCCGAAGGCATATCGGACGAAAGCGATGCGCTGGAGCTGCGCCAGATGGGCTGCGAATATGTGCAGAGCTTCATGTTCGGCGCACCGATGCCCGGTGATCAGGTGCTGAAGACGCTGAAAGAGCAATACCCGCTCACGCAGGCGTGACCTCGCAGGGTTGAAACTGACTGCTTTTCGGCTTCGCTTATGCGTGCCCAGCCGCAAGGCTGAGATGCGCCAGATCGATGCCGATCGAGGCAAGGATGCGGTCATATTTGCGCTCGATATCGGCATCGAACAGAAGCTCGGAATTGGCCGGGCAGGTCAGCCAGCCATTTTCAGCGATCTCGTTTTCCAGCTGACCGGCGCCCCATCCGGAATAGCCGAGCGCCATAAGTGCGTGGCGGGGTCCACGGCCCGACGAAATGGCGCGCAATATGTCGACGGTTGCGGTGAGGCAGATGTCATCGGAAACGGTCAGCGAGGATTCCACCCGGTAATCGGCCGAATGCAGGACGAAACCACGGCTGCGATCGACCGGCCCGCCATTGCGCACGACGAAGTCGCGGGCCTGCGCCGGCAGGCGGATTGCCTCCTGCTCGTTCATGATGCCGAGTTGCACCAGAAGGTCCGGAAACAGCATCTGCTGTGTCTGATTGATGATCAGGCCCATCGCGCCTTCGTCGCTGTGCGCACAGATGTAGATGACGGAACGCGTGAAGCGGTCGTCCTTCATGCCAGGCATGGCAATGAGGAACTGATCGTCCAGAAAGCCGCGACCGGCAGCCGTCTTCTTGTGTCGCAACAAGTCCATGTCGGGGAGCGTAACGCGTTTCCGGAGCGCCGAAAAGATGTGGAGCGCGTGATTTGAAGGTGACGATTGGCTGGAGGTCACGCAAATATGATGCCAGCAATGCCATGAAATCATTGCAGAGCCACGAACGGACGCTCAAATCACCGCCATGCAAAGCTTGAAAATCCTGCTGCTCGGCGCCGCAATCAGCTTGGGAAGTGGCCTCCCGGCATTTGCCTCATCATCGGCCTGGTACACCAGCGAAGGCGGCAAGGTTCGGCTGGTGACCACCGGCAAGCCCGATGATGCCGGCCGCATCCAGGGCGTGCTGGACATTGCGCTCAAGCCGGGCTGGAAGACCTACTGGCGCGACCCCGGCGATGCCGGCGTGCCGCCGCAGCTCGATGTTTCGGCCAGCACCAACATTTCCGAAGCGGCCCTGTCGTTTCCAGCGCCACAGCGCCATGACGACGGCTATGGCAAATGGGCCGGCTACAACTATCCAGTTTCGCTGCCGGTGACATTCACGCTGGCGACACCGAACCAGCCGGCGGTCATCGACGCCGACATCTTTCTCGGCATCTGCGAAACGATCTGCATTCCGGTGCAGACAAGGCTGACGGTCGACCCCGGCTCCGATCCCGACAACGCCGAGGACGCAGCCCTGATCAAGGCGAGCCTGACCGCGCTGCCGACGCCGGCAAGGCCGGACTTCGGCATCAATGTGCTGCCGGGTGATCACGAGACACTCATTGTCGAGGCGAGTTTCCCCGGCAATCCGGAGGCAGCGGATTTCTTTGTCGCCGGCGAACGCGACTACATGTTCGGGGCGCCGGCGCGCAGCGAGAAGGACGGCAAGCTGATTTTCACCGTGCCGATCCTCGACCGGCCTTCGACGACGCCGACGGATGGCGGGCTTCACTATACGCTGACGAGTTCGGCCGGAGCGGTCGAAGGCGTGCTGCCATTCCCCTGAACCTTGTCGGGCATGGCATGGGCTTGGCCGCCTCGACACTGGCCGCTGGCCAGTTGCGAGAAGGGCCCTAATTCGCTATCGCAAGATACATTTCTCATTCCCAAGCGAGACATCCCATGACCATTTCCGTTGGCGACAAGCTGCCCGAGGCGACCTTCAAGACGATGACCGCCGATGGCGCGAAAGAGGTCACGGTGACTGAGATCTTTTCTGGCAAAAAGGTCGTTCTGTTCGGGCTTCCCGGCGCCTTCACGCCAACCTGCAGCAACAATCACCTGCCAGGGTACCTGGAGAACCACGATGCCATCCTGGCGCGCGGCGTCGACACCATCGCCGTCGTCTCGGTCAACGACGTTCATGTCATGGGCGCCTGGGCCACCTTCACCGGCGGCGAAGGCAAGATCCTTTATCTTGCCGACGGCAATGGCGATTTCGTCAAATCGGTCGGCCTCGACGGTGATTTTTCCGGCGGCGGCATGGGGCTGCGCTCGAAGCGTTTTTCGATGATTGTCGATGACGGCAAGGTTACGGCACTCAATATCGAGGTCGAGCGCGGCGTCGCCCAATCCGGCGCGGCGAAAATCCTCGAGCTGCTTTAGACGCCATGTTCGACACGCTCTGGCGCGCTATCGCGATCGGCATCGGCGCGACGGTGCTGATGGATGTGTGGGCCTTTTTCCTGCACAAGGCCTTCGGCCAGCCAAGGCCGAACTGGGGTCCTGTCGGCCGCTGGGTATGGCATCTCAGCGACAAGGTCTTTCATGACGATATCGGCAAGGCGACGCCCTATGCGCATGAAATGGCGCTGGGCTGGGCTTTTCACTATTTCGTCGGCATCGTCTACGGCAGCATCCTTGTGGCAGTGGCGGGATCAGCCTGGCTTGCCGCGCCGACATTCCTGCCGGCCTTTATCCTCGGCATGATAACCGTCGGCGCCGGCTGGTTTCTGCTGGCTCCTGGCATGGGCGCCGGCTGGGCCGCTTCAAAGCGCCCCAACCCGATGCAGGTCCGCGCCCTCAATCTGGTGTCGCACACGGTGTTTGCGCTTGGTCTTTTCGGCACCGCGCTGCTGATCCGTTAGAGCACTCCATCGATCGGCCGCCATCCCTGAAGGACCCGGCGTGCCTGAATATCGTAGGCGAAGTAGTTTCCGCCGCCCGCCGGCTGATCCGCCTCACGGCTGATGCGCGACCCGCTGAG
>JBDSLV010000272.1:0-3458 GCA_039916205.1 Mesorhizobium sp.
ACTTCGAACACCCCGACGCCGGCAGAGACCACAAACGCCAAAGCAAGCAGCCTCACGACGAGCCACTGGTGCGTGTGTCCAAGGTGATGCTCGTGCTGTTGAACGGCGGCTCCCGGCCCCGGACCCGGAACTAAGAGCGCTACGGCTGGCGCTGCAAGAAGAGCCAGTAGCGAGGTCGCCGCGAGTGGAATCGCAAGCGACCCCACGCTGCTGGATTTTGTCAAAGCACTGGTTGCTTCCCCCGCCATGAGCACCCCAATCATGGGGCCGGAAAGAAAGCCGCTGATGCCCGCCAGGCTGACAAAGGTCAGCCGTCGCGCCCGAGCTTCCTCGTCCACCGCCAGGTCGGCAATCACCGCAAGAGCAACGGGCGTCACCGCAGCGGCAAACAGACCGCTCAAAAACCGCTCGGCATAGAGACCCAGGAGGCTCTCTATGCCTGAAAATACCAACATGGTGGCGCCGAACCCGACAAGGCCCGACAACAGAATGACGCGGCGACCGAACAGATCGGACATGCGCCCCCAAACGGGCGCAAACAGAAACAGGGCCAACGTGTAGATTGCGGTCAAAAGCCCGGTTGCGCGCGATACCTGCGCCGCATGGGCGCCTGCCCCAAGCAGGCGTTCGATCAAAAACGGCAACAGCGGCAGCACGATGCCAAATCCCATGGAGACGGCAAAGACTGCCAGCATCAGTGCCGCCATCGTGGCAAACGGGACTCCGGAAGGATTCGGGGCCTTGCTCACTGGGCCGGCACCGGAATGGGGAGTGCAGTTGACGTTGGCGCAGCTGTAGTGCTCTGGCGGCGGATCCCGGTCAGTTTGGTGCGCTTCAGCATCAGCGCGTTGATGGCGACAAGAGCCGAACTGCCTGACATTGCAATCGCGGCTATGCTGGGGCCGAGCAGGAATGGATAAAGGACACCGGCGGCAAGCGGGAAGGCAATGACATTGTAGCCCACTGCCCACCAAAGGTTCTGGTGCATTTTGCGCAAGGTGGCGCGAGACAGTTCTATGGCGCCCACCACATCGAATGGGTCGCTTTTCATAAGCACAATGTCGGCGCTTTCCATTGCGACATCCGTCCCGGCTCCGATCGCAAAGCCGACATCGGCCTGGACGAGAGCCGGAGCATCATTCACGCCGTCGCCCACCATGCCGACCTTTTTGCCCTGAGCCTGAAGCTCCTTGACCTTGCTTGCCTTGTCGCCCGGCAGCACGTCGGCGAGAACAACGTCAATGCCGAGCCCCTTGGCTATGCGGTCAGCAGTGCCCTTGTTGTCTCCAGTGAGCATCGCAACCTCGACACCGCGAGCGCGAAGTGCCTTGATCGCGTCGATTGCCGTCGGCCGCACCGCATCGGCTATTGCGATAAGGCCCATAGGCTTGCCGTCCAGGGCGAGATGAACGACCGTCCGCCCGGCACCCTGCAGTTCTTCCGACTTCGCGGCCAGCACACCAAGATCGATCTTGTTGTCGCTCATGAGCAGCTTGTTGCCGAGCAACGCGAGCTTGCCCTCGACCTTTGCCTGCGCGCCCTTGCCATCGATGTTCTTGAAATCGCTTGCTTTGGATGCCTTGATCTTCTCGGCACGGTGCAGGATGGCCTGGGCCAGGGGATGATCGGATCCGGCCTCAACAGACGCGGCCACCGACAGCAATTGCTCCTCCGGGACGCCAGCGGCCATTACCAGTTCCACAACCTCCGGCTTGCCCATGGTCAGCGTGCCGGTCTTGTCGAAAACGATGATGTTGAGCTTGGTAGCCTCCTCAAGTGCCGCCGCATTCTTGAACAGAATGCCGTTCATCGCGCCCAATCCAGTGCCAACCATGATCGCCATTGGCGTAGCAAGGCCGAGCGCGTCGGGGCATGCGATGACAAAAACAGTGATCGTCAGCGTCAACGCAAACAGCAGGGTTTGTCCGATCACCCAATACCAGACCGCAAATGTCAGGAGACCAACGAAGACAGCGGCAAAAACAAGCCATTGCGCGGCACGGTCCGCCAATAGCTGCGACGGCGCCTTGGAATTCTGAGCTTCCTGAACAAGCTTGACGATCTGGGCCAGCGCCGTGTCTGAGCCGACTTTTGTTGCCGTGTATTTGAAGGTGCCGCTCTTGTTGATCGTCGCGCCGATGACACTGTCGCCGACTTTCTTGCCAACTGGCATGGATTCGCCGGTGAGCATCGATTCATCGACCTGCGACGAGCCTTCGAGGATAGTGCCGTCGACCGGAATCTTGTTTCCAGGCCTGATGACAACAACATCGTTGGCTAAAACCTCGGCGGTTGAAACCTCGAATTCCTTGCCATCACGCAGCACGGTGGCCTTTGGCGGCGCCAAATCCATCAACGCGCGTATGGCTTCGGACGCACCCGCCCTGGCGCGCATTTCAAGCCAATGGCCGAGAAGAATGAAGACGAGAAGGATCGCCGACGCCTCGTAAAACTGTTCTCCGCCATAGAAGAAGGTCGATCCGACGCTGAAGAGATAGCCGGTGCCAACACTGAGGACGATGAGCACCGCCATATTGGCGACACCAGTCCTGATCGATCGATACGCGGCGACGACGAAGGGCCAGACCGGATAAAGGATCGCCAAGCTGGCGAAGACGAATAGGACCAAGTGAAGGCGCAAGCCGAAGGGAGGCTGCACCTTGATGTAGTCGATGCCCATGGGCGAAAATAGGAAAATGGGCAGGCTGAAAACCAGGGCAATCCAGAACCGATTGCGCATGTCGCGGACCATTGCCTGCATGTCCATGCCGGCGCCGTGGCCCATTTCGTTTGCCATCACATTGGTTTGCGCGCTGCTATGATCCTTGCGCTCGGCTGTAGCGTCCGCCTTATTGACCGATGTCGTCATCGGCATGGCCATTCCGGCGTGCGCAGCGACGAGCTTTGCTCTGGCCTCGATTGGCTTTTCCGAGACCGGACGAGCTTCGCAAAGGTGCTTGGGGACAGCTTGCCCGGCACAATGATAGCCGCAGTCCTTGATAGCCGCCTGGATAGCCAGCAAATCAATTTTCGCCGGATCGAAATCGACCGTCGTCGTCCCCGAAACAGGGTTGACCGACGCACGGCGAACACCGGCGAGGCGCATCAGCTGTTTCTCAATCCCTTGTGCGCCAAGGATTGAAAATAAATCGCCGACTTCGAGGTTGATGGTTGTCATGACGTGGGTCTCCGATCGGTACCCAACGCGGCCGCGACGGTGCGACTTGGTTTGTATCTGGCATCGCGCGCATCTTCCGCCACTAGACGTAACGGAGGCTCGATGCGATCAGTTCCCTCATCCATGGGGGCAACCGTCGTGACGACGCTCGCCCACCTCATACCGGTTAGATCGCAGTGCCGACGACGGCGCCGATACCGGCGGTCAGCGCCATTGCCAGCGCACCCCAGAATGTGACGCGAACGGTTGCCTTCAGCACATTGGCGCCGCCGGCTTTCGC
>JBDSLV010000273.1:0-4189 GCA_039916205.1 Mesorhizobium sp.
GCGAAAATCGCCTTTTCGGTGCCGCTGGCCGCCTTCTCATCCATTGCCGGCGCCGGGATGGTCACGGCATCTTCAGCCGAGATGGCCGGTGTCTGCCAGAAAGCGGCGCCGGCTGCGGCGAGGATAAGTGCCGCGAGCGCACCCCTGGCAAAACCGGTCGAGCGTTTCGAATTCCTGATATCGGTCATGGTTGCACTCCTGTCGCTTCCATCTGTTGGGGGAGTTTATGGGATAAGATACGGTCGCGCGATGCACGAGTTGCCGCGGAGGCTCACATTCGCGTGCGGCCGACGCATGGCCCGCGGTCGAAAGGACCGCCCCTGACCTGGACAGGGAATGGCCATGGCCAGGGACGGCCGGGAACCTACCGAGGCCTAATTGGCCGGAGCCGTGGCATCGGTCGCCCCCATTGCGTCAGCCGGCTTCATCGCATCGGTTGCCGGCTTCATGGCGTCCACGGCTGGTTTCATCGCGTCCGCGGCGGGCTTCATCGCGTCAGCGGCGGGTTTCATGGAGTTGGTGGCCATCGGGTCGGCCGGCTTCATGGCATCGGCTGCGGGTTTCATGGCATCGGCCGCCGGCTTCATCGCGTCAGCCGCCGGCTTCATCGCATCGGCGGCGGGCTTCATGGCGTTGGCCGCATCATCGGCGCGGGCGATGCCGCCGGCAAACAGCGCCGTCGAGCACAGGGCAAAAGCAAGAGCCGGCAGCGTCAGGCGGGTAAAGTTGGTCATGGAAGTCTCCTTGAGGTTGGTCGTGTGGCGGCGCGCGCATCTGGCGGCCGGTATCGTGCGGCGCCGCTCATGCGGCGTTGCGCGGATCTGTCGGGGTGAACTAGTTGGTCGCGGCGGCCAGGATTGGCCCGCCGCCCGGCGACTGCACCAGCACCGCGGTGGCGAAACCACCGGCGCCTGCCGGCAGGTTCAGCGCGGTCGCTTCACCGGTCCAACTGCCGAGCTTCTTCAGCGAATGCACGACATTGGCATGCGGCAAGGTGCGGCCGGTGTTTTCGCCACGCGCCACCGGCACCTGGACGACGCCGCGCTGGTAGCGCACCAGCCAGACATCGGCCTTGCCGCCGGGCGCCGTGCCGGCGCCGATATTGATCTTGCCGCCATCGAGCGACAGCGACGGCCCTTTGGTATGGCCGCTGCGCGAAATCAGGCTCTGGATTTCGCCAGGCGCGGCGCCGACGACATCGGCATGACCGTTGACCACCACTTGCGGCGTGAACGGGCCGTCATGGCCAAGCCCGGATTCGTAGCTGACCTGGCGCTGGGTGAATTCCTGTTTGCCGAACGTGTCCTTCCAGCCGAGATAATCCCAGTAGGTAACGTTGAAGGAGAGTGCCAGCACGCCGGACTGGTCCTTGACCTTGATCAGGTTGGCGTTGGCCGGCGGGCAGGACGAGCAGCCCTGGCTGGTGAACAGCTCGACCACGGTGAGCGGCTGGGCGGCGGCCGCGCCTATCGACGCCGCGAGCGCAAGCGCGCCCAGGCTGGACAATGCGAAGAGTTTGCTGCGCTGTGATCCCGACATCGGCTTCCTCCGTGGGTGGCGGCGCCTCGAACGCGCCGCTCATGTCCCCACTTCGTCGCCGCTGGATGCTTCGTTACACGCTCACCGGTTTGTGATCGGCGAGCGTCCTTTCCTTCTCCCCTTGTGGGAGAAGGTGGATCGGCGCGCAGCGCCGAGACGGATGAGGGGTGTTCCAGCTTGGCGCCGACGGCGCTCCCTCTCTTACCGCCACGGCTGCAAACTCGGATTCCGTACATAGGCGATGATCGTGTCGCAGACGGCGTTCAGGTCCTTCAGGACATCATCGTTCCAGAATCGCAGAACGCGAAAGCCCCTCGCCTCAAGCTCGGCCTTGCGGACGCGATCAGAATCTGAGTCCGCGTTCTGGGTGCCGTCGATCTCAATGATAAGGCCAGCCTCGAGGCAGGCAAAATCAGCAATGAAACGTCCCATTGGGACTTGGCGGCGAAATTTTATCCGGTCGAGCCCGCGGTCGCGCAGTTCATGCCACAATCTATCTTCCGCTTCCGTCATTTGGCGTCCAAGCGAACGGGCAAAGTTGCGTTTGGCTTCGGAAACGGGATGATGCGGCATGGCGTCAGATTGGCCAGCTGTTGCGCTCCGGCCAACACCCCTCATCCGTCTCGGTGCTACGCACCGATCCACCTTCTCCCACAAGGGGAGAAGGGAAACAGCGCCGCTCCCTACTGCGTCAGCACCGTTTCCGATGGCCGCTGGTTGAAGGCGCATTTGCCGGTCACGGTGTAGAAGAAGTCGGCATTGGCGACCGGCGCCGGTACGGTGTTGCCGCCGTCTTCCCAGGCCTGCGTGCTGTTTTCGCCGCACGGCACGGATGTGAAGATGTCGACAGGTTTGCCGGAGTCAACCTCGACATCGCCGACGTAAAGCCGGTTCGATGTCAGCGGATCGCTCGATTTCAGGACTTTTGGCGAGCCCGACGGAACGTCCATCTGCAGGTAGAGGCCGCCCATCTGGCTGACGTCGATCACCGCGCCGGCGCCATTGGCGGGATACATCGTGTCGGCACAGGAATACATCGTGCCATAAGCGTCGGTCTGGATGACCGATCCGGCGGGCAGGCTCTTGAGGGACTTGGCCGTGCCGGTCGTGCACACCTGCTTCTGCACCACCGTGGTGATATCGGCGCCGCCCGAATTGGTGATGGTGCTGACAGTGGTCGTGCCATAGCCCTTGGGGTCGCCATAGCCATTATAGGCATAGGTGATGGTCATCATCGGCTTGGCCACGGTGGCGCCGAATTTCGTGCCGTAGAGCGTCATGGTCTTGGCCCAGTAGCCCGACACCTTGTTGACCTTGAACGTGGCCTGCACCAGCGCCGGCATCTTGCGAACCGCCGATGCCACGCCAACCTGCACCGAATTGATCCTGGCGATCTGCATGAAATTCGTCGGCATGGCAAAGCTGGCCACGGCCTTGGCGTCGGCACTGCCATCGGCGGCGACGGTGAAGCTGTTCAGCGTGGCTGTGCCGTCACCGCTGTTGGCGGCGAACGAATCCTGCAGTTTCTGCTGCCGGTCCGCCAAGGCCGTATCGACTGGCAGCGTGGTGATCGACAGGATCGCGGCGTCGAGCGCCGCCTGCATGTTCGATTTCGTGGTGACGGCTGAGGTGTAATCGACCGAGAAGCCGATGACAGTGACCAGCGGTATGATGGCGATGACCAGGACCGGCGTGAACGATCCGCTTACGCCGCGAAGGAAATCGCGTCCAAACCTCAACATCTATTTACCCCCAAAAAGCATGATGGTTCGCTAATTTAGCGCACGGAACGCCAACTATGCGCTAAAGGGATGGATCAAAGTTTAAGGACATCGCGCGGCCGCGCCGCTATTCGCGGCCTGCCGGCCCCGCTCACCGCCTTGTGATTGGCTGGGCGGCCCTTGCGCCGCACCGCTTGCCCCGGGTTTGCACCCCTGCTAAAGCGCGCGCATGAGCACGCCCCTCGACCACATCCGCAATTTCTCCATCGTCGCGCATATCGACCATGGCAAATCCACGCTTGCCGACCGGCTGATCCAGCTGACGGGCGGGCTGGAGCTGCGCGACATGAAGGAACAGGTGCTGGACTCGATGGATATCGAGCGCGAACGCGGCATCACCATCAAGGCGCAGACGGTGCGGCTGAAGTACCGCGCCAACAATGGCGAGGACTATATCCTCAACCTGATCGACACGCCCGGACATGTCGACTTCGCCTATGAAGTGTCGCGCTCGCTGGCCGCCTGCGAAGGTTCGCTGCTGGTCGTCGATGCTTCACAGGGCGTCGAGGCGCAGACGCTGGCCAATGTCTACCAGGCGATCGACAACAACCACGACATCGTCGTGGTGCTGAACAAGGTCGACCTGCCGGCCGCCGAGCCCGAGCGCATCCGCGAACAGGTCGAGGAAGTGATCGGCATCGACGCGTCGAACGCCGTGCTGATCTCGGCCAAGACCGGCCTTGGCATTCCCGACGTGCTGGAGGCGATCGTCCACCAGTTGCCGCCGCCGCGCGAAGGCGATGCAGCGGCGCCGTTGAAGGCGATGCTGGTCGACAGCTGGTACGACGCCTATCTCGGCGTCATCGTTCTGGTGCGCATCATCGACGGCGTTTTGAAGAAGGGCCAGACCATCCGCATGATGGGCACCG
>JBDSLV010000274.1:0-10959 GCA_039916205.1 Mesorhizobium sp.
AACGGCAGGAAAGGGCATCTGTCAGGCACTGTCGGTTCATCACCTGCCACGTTGATGGTTGTGCAATTGGAGGATAGGGATGCGCCAGCAGCGCCTTGCGCATTCCGCTGACCTTGAGACCACAACTATCGGAAATCCAGTCGATGACCGTCTGGGTCGAATATGATGCCTTCGAAACCAGGATGGCCCTCGATCACCATGAGCGTCGCCGCGGCGCTTTCATCCGAAACGGGCTTTTCGCTCCGCATTTCCGGGTAGCGGTAAGCAAGGAGCTCCAGATGCGGGCCGGACCTGCCGTCAAATTCGAGGCCGATCACCTCGACTTGCGTTGCTCCGCCGGCCGCCATGTCGTCAAGCCGACCCTGCTCGGCGCCACGATTGACTTGCCGTGATCCGATACGCAAACCGATGCTCTCGTAGAAGTGAAGGCTGCGCCCAGTATCCGCCACCGCCATGGCGCTGTGGTCGATGCCTAGAAATATGCCCTCATGCCCCTTCCACAATTCGGGCACCCGGTCTGGGGGGAAGCATATGAACTCAAGCGGATGGCCTTCGGGGTCCCGGAACTTGAACGCCGCTACGCCACCTGAAGCCGCTGGCAGCCGCTGTGGTCCGTCAAGCGTAATTGGCGACCAGCCATCATGCTTGGCCAGCGCCTCGCATGCCTTGCCCATATCGGTGACGACGATGGCGCAATGCTGAAACCGGGGATCGTTGCCGGTGATATCTTGAGGATAGGCGAGTTTTGCCCGGCCGATCTCCAATGCGCTGGGACCCAGGAACAGTCGGTCGGTGTCCGCGCGGTTGAAGCCGAAGACATTTTGATAAAAGCCACCCAGTGCGTTTGGCGCGGTCGACAGCAGCCGAAAGGCTTCAACCCTGGCCACGTCACCCTCTTGGCGTGCGCGCGCCGCGCCGATTGAGGAAAATGGCATAGAGCGTATGCGATCCACCGATGAACAGCCGATTCAGATGCGGTCCACCGCCGAAGCACAAATTCGAGACGCGGTAGGGGACGCCGATCTTTCCCAACAATTCCCCCTGCGGGCTGATGCAATGAACGCCGTCCTCTGCGCTTGACCAGACATTGCCGTCTTCGTCGAGCGCCAAGCCGTCAGTATAGCCCGGCTCGACCTTGTAGAAATCACATAGGCCGGAGATGGCACGGCCATCCGGTGATACGTCGCAGACTCTCAGGGCCTGGATCGGGTTCGGTTTTGTCTGGTCGCCAGTCTCGGCGATGTAAAGCCGCGATTCGTCGGGCGAAAAGGCAAGCCCGTTCGGTCCTTCGAACGCGGTTGAGATGGCGGATAAGCCGTCCGTGGCCGGGTCGAAACGATAGACGGCAGGTGCGGTTCACTCTTCTGTCTGAGTCCCTCATAGTCGTTGGATATGCCGTAGACAGGATCGGTAAACCAGATCGTGCCGTCCGATTTCACAATGATGTCATTGGGTGAGTTCAACCGGCGGCCGTCGCAGTGCGAGACGAGAGTGGTGACCGAGCCGTCGTGTTCGACGCGGCCGACGGCCCGGTCGAGGTGAGAACAGAACACAACGCGTCCCTGGCAATCTCGCGCCTGCCCATTGGCGTTGGCTGATGGCGAGCGCCAGACGGAAACGCCCCCGTTCTCGGTCCAACGCATAGTGCGGTCGCGCGGAAGGTCTTGAAACAGCAGGCATCCCCAGTCGCCCATCCAGACCAGCCCTTCGGTCCATCGGAAACCTGACGCCAGCTCTTCAAGCGGGGCGTTGGCGAGGATGTAGGAGGAGAACTCTGGGTCGATGATTTTGATCGGGCTGCCGGTTGTCATTATCGATGCTGGGGTCATTACGGCAACGCGACATCATGCGCGTAGGGGTAGGTCGATGCAAAAGGCGCGTGCAAGAAAGCGCTGGCTTCATCGGCGCGTCCGCCGAAAGTGATCAGCAGAAAGCCGCCGGCCAACGCGAAATTCTTCAGGAAGTCCCAAAAAACGTCACGGCCCTTACTCGGTCCCACCAATGTGAAATCATCGGTCGCCCAGAACTGCTTCCATAAAAGCGCGGTCACCATGCAGTAGCCGGCGAGGACGAAGGCGGCAAGCCGATCCGCTATGCCGGTCAATACGCCAAGCGACATGACGATTTCGACGAACAGGCCGGTCAGGATCAGCACTTTAGCGGTCATCTTGGAACCTGCCATCTCATTTGCCTGGTCAACAGCCCCGTGGAAATTGATGACCTTGTCCATGGCGCTGAAGGGCAGAAAGAGGAGGATCAGAAGGAGCCGTGTTGTAAAAGTTATTGCAATGGCCACTGTCACTTTCCTCGATGTGAGGGATAACTGATATTGGGCAGCTTAACCGTTTCGACAAGCCGTCCATTGCGGTGCGGTGGGAACATGGTGGCCTGCGGATCATTGAATTGCAGCGCTAAGGATTTGGATGATGACTGCATCGAACGATCGGTATGACGTGATCATCATCGGATCAGGTCCAGGAGGCGGCACCATGGCCTGGCGCCTTGCCCAGACAGGCAAGCGTATCCTGTTGATCGAACGGGGTGGCTACCTGAAGCGTGAGCGCGAGAATTGGGATTCCGACGCCGTTTTCCGCCAGGGTCGCTATCAAACAGAGGAAACTTGGACGTCTGCCTCAGGCGAGGAATTTCGTCCAGGCTTACATTATTTTGTCGGAGGCAATTCCAAAGTCTATGGCGGCGTTCTCTTCCGGCTTCGCTTGGAAGATTTCGAAACGATCAGGCATCCCGACGGCGTATCGCCCGAATGGCCGGTCAAATACGACGAGTTCGAGCCTTATTATCAGGCTGCCGAAGAGCTGTTCCAGGTGCGGGGCCGTCGGGGAGAAGACCCGACAGAACCCCCATCGCCGAAACCCTACGCCTTTGCGCCAATCTCACATGAACCGCGCATTCAGCAGCTCTCCGACGATTTGGAACGGGAAGGCTTGCATCCATTCCACTTGCCGATGGGCGCTCTGCTGGTCGAGGACCAGACCGGTCAGGCAACGCCACATTCACCGCTTTTGCGCTGTGACCCGTTCGACGGCTTCCCCAGCCTTACCAATGGAAAGGCAGATGCACAGATCATCACGGTCGACCCGGCGCTCGCATCCAATCCGAATCTGACGCTACTGACCGGCGCCTATGCCGAACGCCTCTTGACGAACCAGGATGGCACGGTGGTGACGGGCATCGAGGTCACGCTCGATGGCCGCGCATGCCGCATGACGAGCGACCTCGTCGTCGTCGCCTGCGGCGCCTTGTCATCAGCGCTTTTGATGCTGCGCTCCACTAGCGACAATCACCCCGAAGGACTGGGCAACGCATCCGGTCAGCTTGGTCGCAACTACATGCGGCATAATAATGCGACGATACTGGCAATCTCCAAGACGCCCAATCCGACGCAATTCCAGAAAACCCTGGGCCTTAACGACTTCTACCACGGCCACGATAAGAGCCCGGCAAACGACTGGGAATTCCCGCTCGGCCATATCCAAATGGTGGGAAAGTCGGACGGGATACAAATCGAGGCTGAAGGCCTGCCGGGCTTCATGCAATGGTTTCCAACAATGCCGTTTGACTGGCTCGCCAAGCATTCGGTCGACTTTTGGCTGACCTCGGAAGACCTGCCTATGTCGCAGAACCGCATCTACTATCGGGATGGTCGGGTGCACCTTGATATGACGCCGACCAACATGGAAGCGCACCAGAGATTGAAGGACAAGCTTCGCGCTATATGCAGCGCGACCGACATTCACCCCCATCTTTTCGAACGCAAGCTCTATCTCGGAAAGGATGTTCCCGTCGGAGGGACGGCCCATCAGGCAGGCACCTTGCGCTTCGGGGAGAACCCTGCTGACTCGGTGCTCGACCGCGACTGCAAGGTTCACGGGATAGACAATCTTTATGTCACCGATGCAAGTTTCTTTCCCTCCATCGGTGCGGTCAACCCGACACTGACGATCATCGCAAATGCACTGCGGGTGGCGGACCGAATCGTTGATCGGCTGGTCTGAATGCGACGCTGTCCTAACTGGCCGAGCGGCATTGGGTGCAAGCACCTCGTTAGTTCTGGGCAAGCAGGAAGGCGGCGGATGGGTCCCTTGTCGGATCCGAGCCATTCATGGAAGAAGAAAGTCGGATCGTTGCAACTGGAACATTAGTCACTTCTAAGAGTTCGTCTTGGGTGGCAGGCATCGAGGTGCTTGCCGTGATCAGGTGGCAAAGCTTGATCGGCCCGCTTCTCCGCCAGAGGCGCGGGCCCCTGGCGAGAGGCAAAACAAGGCGGGCGCTCAGCGACCCATGTCCAGCGAGCAGAAGAACGCGGTTGAGCCGTTGAAACGGACTTTGCGCAAGCGGTCGAGAAAACCGACCAAACATGAGCCCGGCGATAACGACATTCGCAGCAAAAAAGAGGAAATCGAATTTCGCATTTGGTTCCTTGCGAAGGAAACAGGGATCAGTTCGGATCAGGCTCGCGATATTATTCGCGGTCCAGCGAAGGATGGAGCGTCACTGTTGAGCGCAGCACGGTCCCTGCGAGCCCCCAGCGGCGATCAATAGCTCGGCGATCAATGGCTCCTGACGGCAAGGCGATAGTCAATCACGAAATGTTGCACTTTGGAACAGTCCGCGACCTTAGGCGTTCACGGTTATCAGGAATGCGTTGCGTTCATATTTGCTTGGATGCCCAGCGTCTTGAGGCACCGAAAAACAGGAACTGAGCCATGTACCGCACGATTGTTTCGTCGCTGACAGGATTGTTCGGCGTTCTTATTTTCATTGGCGGTGCATGGCTGGCAGTGATTGGTGGGTCGTGGTTCTTCATCCTTCTCGGCGTCGGTATGTCCGGTTCGGCATTTCTGCTTTTCCAGCGGCGCCCAGAGGGCTTAGCGCTATACGGCGTCACCGTCCTAGTGACATTCGTGTGGTCAGTTTACGAAGTCGGCTTCGACTGGTGGGCGCTGTCAGCACGGGGCAGCCTACTGGTTGTAATCGGTGTGCTTTTGTTGCTTCCGCCGATGGTTCGCTCCCTGCACAGGCCTGAAATAGGCTGGGCCCGCTATGACGCGTCGAGCGGGATTCTCGCCGGATCAATAGCCGTTGCCCTGGTCGCGGGACTCTATTCAATGTTCCTGAGCCCTCACGACACCAGCGGTGTGTTTTCAGACGCCCAGATGGCGACAAACAAGACCCTTGAGACCGGCGTGCCAGACGGCGAATGGCAGGCTTATGGCCGCACCAACGCTGGTCGACGTTATTCGCCGCTCGACCAGATAACGCCAGCAAACGTCGACAATCTCAAGGTCGCCTGGACCTATCATACCGGCGACATTCGTGGCCCCAACGACCCGGGGGAAGCGACCTACGAAGACACGCCTCTCATGATTGACGGAACCGTTTATGTCTGTACGCCGCACAACCTGGTGATTGCTCTCGATGCGGTTTCTGGCAAAGAGAAATGGCGGTTCGACCCGCATTTGAAGCAGACCGCCAAGCAGACAACCCAACATCTGACCTGCCGTGGTGTTTCCTACTTCGATGGCGCATCGGCAAAGCCCGCTGCCGCCGGCCAGCAGCCTCCGGTGACAGCGGACAGCACAACCAAAACCGAGGAGCAGAGAGTAGCGGAAAGTGCGGCCGAAGTAACAACAGGTGCGGCTGGGGTACCGCAGAACGTTGTCACAGGACAGGCAAAGCGCGGCGATCCAAACCCTGATGTGAACCACAAGACGACTGCGGCAATGGCCAATCTTGATCCGACATGTATCAAGAGGTTGTTCGCACCGACTTCCGACGGGCGGCTGATCTCCATCAGTGCTGAAACCGGCAAAATCTGCCCAGGTTTTGGCGGTGACGACGGCACCATCAACCTTTGGGCTAACATGCCCAACATCTCGCCCGGTTCTATTTATTCCACGTCTCCACCTCTCGTGACCGATCGCCTGGTGATTGTTGGCGGCTCCGTCAACGACAACGTCGCGACAACGTCACCGTCCGGTGTCATCCGGGCCTACGACGTAAACACCGGCGACCTCGTCTGGAATTTCGATTCCAAGAACCCCGATGCGACGGCGCCCATCGCGAATGGTCAGACCTATTCTGAGAACGCCCCAAACTCGTGGAGTGTTTCAAGCTATGACCCCAAGCTCGGGCTGATTTACCTGCCGATGGGCAACCAATCGCCTGACCAGTACGGAGTCGGCCGCAGCGCCAGCGTGGAAAAGTATTCGTCCTCAATCCTCGCATTGGATGTCAACACCGGCAAACCAGCCTGGGTCTTCCAGACGGTCCATCACGACCTCTGGGACATGGACGTCCCGGCGCAGCCGAGCCTGGTGGATCTCACTGTTGGCGGGGCAGAGGTCCCGGCACTGGTCGCGCCGACCAAACAGGGAGAGGTCTATGTCCTAAACCGCAAGACGGGCGAGCCAGTTCTGCCCGTCAAAGAGGAACCCGCGCCTACCGGTGCGGTCAAGGGTGACATGACGGCGCCGACGCAACCTGTGTCGAAAATTTCGTTCAAGCCCGAGCCGCTTCAAGAAAAGGATATGTGGGGTGTATCGCCACTGGATGAGCTTGTCTGCCGGATCGAATTTCGCGACCTATATTACAAAGGAAGGTATACTCCGCCGACAGAGCAGGGTTCGATCATCTACCCCGGCAATTTCGGAGCGTTCAACTGGGGTGCGGTGGCTGTCGATCCCAATCGTCAAATCATGTTCGCAATGCCCGTCTACCTCGCCTTTACGTCGAAGATGATCCCGCGCCCGGACCAATATACACGCGTCGTTACCAAGGAAGGTGGGGACGTCTTCAATGAGAATTTCGGTGCACCCTATGCGGCCAAGATGGGCGCATTCCTGTCGCCGCTTGGGCTGCCCTGCCAGGCGCCGCCTTGGGGCTATGTCGCCGGTGTCGATCTGACGACAGGCAAGACGATCTACAAGCATGTCAACGGAACGGTGCGCGATCTTTCGCCGATCCCGCTGCCATTCAAGATGGGTGTGCCGGGAATTGGTGGCCCCATCATAACCAAGGGCGGCGTCGCTTTTCTTAGCGGGACCCTCGATTATTATGTACGCGGCTATGATTTGAAGACAGGCAAGGAGATCTGGCGTGACCGGCTCCCAGCGGGCGGTCAGGCCACCCCATCAACCTATCTCGGCTCCGATGGGAGGCAATATCTTGTTGTCGTTGCCGGCGGCCATGGCTCGACCAACACGGCGGCAGGCGATTCCATCATTGCCTACGCGCTGCCGAAATCCGGATGAGGGGATTAGATTGGGATCAGATAACGACCGCCGCGACTTGAAATCGTGAAGGCTCGGCTCAGAAAATTCCTGGCGTCTCTGGCCGACACGTTTTGGCTGGTTCCTGCTGCTATGACCGCTGCAGGCATAGTGCTGGCACTTGTCATGGTCGCTGTTGATCGGAGCGGCGTCATCCCGATGTCTCTCCTGGACAATTCCTGGCTTTACAACGGCGGCGGCACTGGTGCGCGAACCTTGTTGGGCGCGGTCGCTTCCTCCACTATAGGTGTTGCCGGCACGGTCTTTTCCATTACCATTGCCGCGCTTTCACTGGCTGCTGGACAAATGGGACCGCGCCTCTTGCGGAACTTTACCAAGGACCGCGGCAACCAATTCACATTGGGCGCATTCCTCGGCACTTTCTGCTATGCCCTCATGGTCCTACGCACGGTACGCACCCAGGATGAAGGCATTTTCGTTCCGCATCTCTCGCTTACCGTCAGCATTCTGCTGGCTTTCGTCTGCGTCGCCACTCTTGTTTTCTTCGTTGGCCACATGGCGGGGCGCATTAACGTAGACACCGTCATTGCGTTGGTCAGCCTGGACGTGCAGCGCGCATTCGGGCGAATAGCCGTGAAAGAGAGACAACCATCGCCTCCTCCGCTGTCGTTCTGGAAAGAGGCAGCGGTCATTCTGGATGGTCGCCGAGGTTACCTGCAGCAGCTGGATGACACCGGATTGGCGGAATGGGCGGCCGACAAAGGAACGGCGGTGAGATTGCTGGTGCGACCCGGCGACTTTGTGTTTCCGGGGGCGCCGATCGCGTTGATGACGCCGCCGGTAGATGGCGCAGAGGAAGCCATCCGCGATGCAACCGCCTTGAGTGCGCAGCGCGGGAGCTCTGCTGATATCGAATTCGCGGTGCGACAGCTTGTCGAGGTGGCCGTGCGGGCGCTGTCTCCGGGCATCAACGACCCGCATACCGCTGTGAGCGTGATCGACCGCTTCGGCGCCGCGCTCTGTGAACTCGCCCCACTTCATCTGCCCACTGGTGTGCTGCTGCACGAAGGAAACCCGGTGCTCGTCGTTCCAGCCGTCGGGTATGACGGACTTGCGGATGCGATGTTCCACATGATCAGGCAGAATGCAGCAGGCAGTGCCGCCGTACTCATTCGCTTGCTGGACGTGCTCACGGCGGTAACGAGTTGCGAGCACGACCCATCTCGCCGGGCTACCTTGCACCGTCATGCCGATCTGGTGGTAGGTGATGCGAAACGCAACATTTCAACGCCCGAAGATATCCAAGACATCACCCGAAGGCATTCTGGTTTCCTCGCGATGAAGGACCATGGCCCCTTTGGCCACCTCGAAGCGCTGACCCAAAATGCACCCAAGAAATAGCACGGTCTTAATCATTGCCGCTTTTGTGACTGAGCACCGTGCGGCGGGCGACGTAGCCGAGGGTTGACCCCTGTATTATCACACTGAACAACACGACCGCGTAGGTGGCCGCCAAGATCGATGGCTTTGCCGCACCTTCTGGAATGGAGAGCGCCAGCGCAATGGATATGCCCCCGCGGATGCCGGCCCAGGTCAGGAACAGAACGTTGCGACCCGACATCAACCGGTTGACCCAGGGGATGAGCGTCGGTGCTCCCACGGCTAGGAAGCGGGCAGTAATCACGATTGGAATGGCCGCGACCGCGACAAGCAGTGAAGCCGGATCAAACCGTAGGATAAGCACTTCCAGCCCGATGAGCAGGAACAGCAAAGAATTCAGGACCTCGTCGATCAGTGTCCAAAGACCGAAAACGTAAGTTTGCGTACGCTCGCTCATGGCATCGCGTGGGCCGCGATAACCTATGAGCAAACCCGCCGACACAACGGCAAGCGGTCCACTTACATGAATGCGCTGAGCGAGCGCGTAAGTCGCAGTTACGAGTGCAAGCGAAATAAGAACCTCGATCGCGTATTCGTCGATCAGGCGCATGCCCCAATATGCAACATAACCGGTTGCCATACCCAGCAGAAGGCCACCACCAGCCTCTACAATCAGGAGTTCGGCGACCGACGCGAGGCTCGTGCTTTCCTCGGGCGCCCCGGTCGCGAATGCCAGCAGGATCGTGAAAACGACAATGCCGACACCGTCGTTGAACAGGGACTCGCCCTGCATCTCGACTTCGAGACTTGCCGGGGCCTCAATATTCTTGAGCGTGGCCATGACAGCCACCGGATCGGTGGGGCTGATGAGCGCGCCAAAAACCAGCGCCCACGACAGCGGCAATGAAAGACCAAGAAGGCCAGCGGCCTGCCAAAACAGGAGGCCTATGATGAAGGTCGACGCTATAGTGGCGAAAGTAGCAAGCACGATCACAGGTACCGCGCGACTGAGGAGTGTTCCAAAATCTACGTGGAGCGCACCTGCGAAAAGCAAGAATGCCAGCATCCCGTTCATGACGACCGATGTAAAGTCTATTTGGAGCAGCGTCTTGGTCAGGGGCTCGAACAGGTGCTGCTCTGGCAGGATGGCGTCTATCATCACCAAAATGAGCGAGGCCACTACACTCATTGTCAGCAGGCCGATGGTGTGCGGCATAGGCAGAAATTTATGATTGATCCACCCCAACACCGCTGACGTCGTCAGGAGGAGAGCAGACATTTCGAATATCGACAGCAGCGGCTTATCTCCAGGTCGCGGTGGTAAAAAATAGATTGCTGCGAAGATGCGGCCAGCGCCGTATCGGTTGTTCTCGGTTCCAACCGTCGGGATTGCAGCGCCGCAATCTTGTACGTGTCTTCACGTCCATGGGAAAGGTACGCGGTGCGGTCAAAGTTGAGAATATGGAGAACACGGGGCTCTTTGGGGGGCGCCGGCCGGGCTCGTTGCAAGAGAGTTCGTATGCTAATTCCAGAGGAACCGGATTCGCATCACGACGTTGTGTCAACGCAAAGCCGCTCACGGCCTTATAACCACTTAAACCCTCACCATGAAGTATCGTTAGGTTGGTGGCGGCAGACTCCGACGCGCTTGGTATAAAAGGAGAAAGCTATGAAGAAGACCTGGAAGAAGCCGACCATGTGCCAGGTGGCAGCGGGCTTTGAAATATCGCGCTATTTGCCTGCGGAGATTGTTTCGAAGAAATAGCCAGTAACGCGCGCCCTTCCAAACCGGGGCGCGCTACCCCTTCCATGTCGAAGGGCCTGTTAGCGTTCAGCGGAAGAATGCTATAAAATTCATTCGACTGCTCTAATAGAGTGGCGTCCTGATGCGCATGAAGATACTCGGATCTGCCGCAGGCGGTGGCTTGCCGCAATGGAACTGTAATTATTACCTAAGCCGCGCAGCACGTTCTGGTTTGGCAGGCATTCATAAACGTACACAATCCAGCGCCGCCGTCTCGGCCGATGGGGCGGCTTGGGTCCTTTTCTGTGTATTCCGACGAAGCCGGCCACTGATTCCAATCAATCACCGGCCACCCATTCCGATTTCATTCCGGCCGGGATTCCGATTTGAAGCCGGCCACCTTTGGACATCACCTGGGTCGTTGTTGAGGTTTGGTTCGAGTTTCGTTTCGGGTCAAGCCAGAATGTTTTCTGACGCCGGGATGGCGCGCTGTTTTCGCATACTCTCGCCGGTCAGTTCGATGCGGTAGGCATTGTGCACGAGACGATCGAGGATGGCGTCGGCGATGGTGGGATTTCCGAT
>JBDSLV010000275.1:0-14847 GCA_039916205.1 Mesorhizobium sp.
CGCCGCCGACATAGGCATTGAAGTTCGCCTTCGGGTCGGGCGTGTTGAAGTTGATGATCGGCACTTTCGCCGCGCGTGCTTCCTTGACGATTTCGACAAGGCTGCCCGGATCCGGGCTGGTGGTGACAATGCCGTCGGCCTTGGCCGAGAGGGCGGCGCGAACCGCTTCCTGCTGCGAAGCGACATCGCCATTGTGGAACGAGGTGTTGACAGTGTTGCCGGTATCTTTAGCCCATTGCTTGGCGCCGGCGAGGAAGTAGGTCCAGACCGGATCAGCCGGGCCGCCATGCGAAATCCAGTAGAAAGTCTTGGCCTGCGCCGCTGCCGGAATGGCCAGCGCGACGATCAAGCTCAACACAAGTAACCGTAGCCTTGTCAGCATTTGCTTTCCTCCCATTTTGAAACTGACGTGCTTTCCGTTCGACCAGGACCAAGGCAGAGCCCTGATCCTGTCTTTCCTGCCAGCGCCGGCCTGAATGCCTTAACGCATTCCCTTTTCCGGCCGATGGCAAGCCTCCATCTGCAAGTCGTAGTTGGCGATGGGCGAGGCGCCATCAATGGCACCATCAGATTGCATCAGTTCGGGCGTAATTTTTGCCGGCGCTCGGCACGCCATGCGCGCAGCCACCTCATCAGCCTGTCCAGCAACAGAGCCAGCAGCACCAGGGCACCGGTCACGAATGTGGCCCAGCTCGCGTCAACGCCTGACAAAGCCAGGCCACTCAAGATGACCTGGACGATCATCATGCCGATCGCAGCGCCAATGATGGAGCCATGCCCGCCCGAAAGCGATGTGCCGCCGACAATCGCGGCCACGATGGCCAGCAAGCCGAAATCGCCGCCTTCACCCGCATTTATGCCGCCGCGAAAGCCGACATAGATCACGCCGGACAGGCCCGAGATGGCACCCATCAGCAGCAGTGCCTGCAGTCGCGTCCACGCTACCGGGATGCCAGCATGGATCGCCGCTTCCGGATTGCTGCCGACTGCCTGCACGCGGTAGCCGAAGCGGGTACGATGAAGCGCGACATGCATCGCCAATACCAGCGCGACGAATACCAGCAGGACCATCGGCACGACGCCAAAAATCTTGCCCTGGATGATCGAGAAAAAGCTGCCGCTCTGATCGACAGCTGTGAGCGCGTGACCTTTGCCGATCACGGCCGCCAGCCCATCGAACATCAGATAGGTGCCAAGGGTGACAATGATGGCGGGCAGGCGCAGCGTGGTGACGATCAGCCCGTTGAGCAGGCCGAAGCCCGCACACAGGCCCACACCGGCAAGAGCGGCAAGCCAGGGGTTGATGCCATCAACCATCAGCAGGGCGGCGAACATCGCTGCCAGATGGAACATCCAACCGGCGGAAAGGTCGATCTCGCGTATGGCGAGTACGAACACCATGCCGAGCGCTAGCATGCCGGCGAAGCTGGCGGTGACCAGCAAGGAAAGCAGATTGGTCGGGTCGGCAAACCCCGGCCTGAGGAAATCGACAGCAGCCACCAACACGACCAGCGCGACGATGGCCGTGATTTCCCGAGGCAGGTGAAAGCGGCGTCTTGCAGTGCGGGCCGCCGAGCCGGCAAGCGACACGGCGGGATCAGTTCTCGTCATGCCATTCCCTCTTGACGCGTCTTCCACGGCTGTTCGGCGCGTGGCGCCTTGCCGATGGTGATCAGCCGCGAAATGTTCTGGCTGTCCATGTCCGTTCCTGAAATCTCACCTGCGAACTCGCCTTTGGAGAAGGCGAGCACACGGTCGCTAAGCCCGGCCAATTCAGACAGTTCGCTGGAGTTGAACAACACAATGCAGCCGCTGGCCGCGATCTGCCTGATCAGAGCGTAAATCTCCTGCTTGCCGCCAACATCGATGCCGCGCACCGGATCGTCGAGCAGGACGACCTGTGGTCCGATTTCCAGCCATTTGGCGAGGACCAGCTTCTGCTGTTCGCCAGCGCTCAGCGAGGCCGCCGGCATATCCGGCATGACCTTGATGCGCAGCGCATCGATTTGCCGCCCGGCCCGGGCAATCGCGGCCTTGGGCGAATACCAGAACGAACCCCAGTTGCGGGCGCCGACAACGATGCTGGACATGTTGAAGGCGAGGGATTTGTCCAGCATCAGGCCGTTGCGCCGGCGGTCTCCCGAAATCAGTGCGATGTTGCGCCGGGCGGCCTCCGTGGGGCTGCGAGGCAAGCCTGATCCATCGGGAAAATTCGCTTTTCCCTCACGCGGCCGCCGCAGTCCGAACAGCAAGGCAAGCAGGTCTGAAATCCCTGATCCTTCAAGCCCGGCAATCCCGACAATCTCGCCGCCACGGGCCGAGAAGCTGGCGCCAGACAATATGCCGGCGCCAAGACCGGAGACCGTCAGCCGAGGGCGCACCGCGCCAGCGGTGGCCGGCAAGGCGGGCAGGGCCGGCAGCAGGGACGCCTGCCGCAATTGCCCGATCATGCGTTCCTCTGAAGCCGTCAGCTCCGATCGTTCTTTCGTCAGGACGTCACGCCCGTTGCGCAGGATTGTTATCTGGTCGGCGACGGCAAAAACTTCCTCCAGCCGGTTCGAGACATAGAGCATGGTCATGCCTCTCGCCTGGAGACTGCGCAGCACGGCAACCAGCCGTTCGGCTTCGCCTTGGTCGAGTGCCGAATTCGGTTCGTCGAGGATCAGCAGCCTTGGGCTCTCCAGCAACGCGCGGGCAATGCCGACGAGTTGCCGTTCGCCAGCACTGAGATCGAGGAGCGGCCGGCGGACATCGACGTCCAGACCAAGCTGCCGCAACAGATTGTGACTGCGGCCTTTCATTTCGCTGAGCGCGATCAAACCATTGCGCAGTGGCTGGCGGTTAACGAACAGATTGGCCAGCACAGACCGCTCGGGAAATAGCCCTGTTTCCTGGAAGGCTGCGCTTATACCGTGTTTTCGGGCTGAGATGGGGCTGTCGATGGTCACGTTGCGGCCATCGATCGTAATGATACCGCTGTCCGGTTTGACGATACCGGCGAGTATTTTCATCAGCGTTGACTTGCCAGCGCCGCTCTCGCCGACGACAGCATGGATCGCCCCGCGCGCGACCGCGAGGTTCATCTCTTCGAGCACCACAGCCCCGCCATAACGCTTGGCAAGGCCGCGCACGGAAATCAGCGGCGCACCGGACATGCAAAAGGCCCCCCACGGACCCTCCGCCGATCTTGGAGTGATTTGCGCTTGCAGTCACCCGGAATTCGCGGAAATCGCTTACGTGGCGAACCGCCGCTCGGGACCTTGGCTAAATAAGCTCCGCCTTGGCCAGATCGCGCATCAGATGGCTGGCGCCGTAGGTCCAGTGCGGACAGTCGGGCGACAGCTTCACGCGGTTGACCAGTGCGCCGAATTTCTCCGAGGAAATCGTCACGATATCACCGACCTTGTGGGTAAAACCCTTGCCCTTCTCGCCGCGATCCTTAGACGGTACGAACATGGTGCCGAGATAGAGCGCCAGCCCGTCCGGGTATTGATGATGCGGCCCCATCGCGGCGGCAACCAGTTCTTCGGGCGAGCGGCTGATCTCGGCCATCGAACTGGCACCTTCCAGCGAAAATCCATCCTCGCCCTCGACCTTCACGCGCACCACTGCGTTCTTCACGTCGTCGATGGAGAAGGTGTCGTCGAAAAGACGGATGAAGGGGCCAAGCGCGGCCGAGGCATTGTTGTCCTTGGCCTTGCCCAAGAGCAGCGCCGAGCGCCCTTCGACGTCGCGCAGATTGACATCATTGCCGATGGTGGCGCCGACGATCCTGCCGCTGCTGGCGGCGATCATGGCGATCTCCGGCTCAGGATTGTTCCAGGTCGACACCGGGTGCAGGCCGACATCGGCGCCAAAGCCAACGGAGGCCATCGGCTGGCACTTGGTGAAGATCTCGGCATCAGGGCCGATGCCGACTTCCAGATATTGCGACCAGGCGCCACGAGCGATCAGCTTGGCCTTGATCTCCATCGCTTCCGGCGAGCCGGGCTTCAGCTTCGACAGGTCATGGCCGATCAGCCCGGCAATGTCGGCGCGAATGGCGTCGGCCTTCTCCGCCGAGCCGCGCGCCTGCTCCTCGATGACGCGCTCGAGCAGGCTGACGACGAAAGTCACGCCGGAGGCCTTCACTGCCTGCAGGTCGACAGGGGAGAGCAGATAAGGCTTTGCCGGATCGCGCGCGGCCTGAATGCTGTTCGCGGCGATCTCATCGAGCGATCCAACCGGTTTGCCTTTTGTCAGCCGCACATGACCGGCAGGGTCGGACATCTCGCAGATATCACGGACTGTCGGCGCCACGCTCGACGTGATGTCGAAGACCGTACGGTCGCGCACAGTCACCACCAGCGGATGCGAGGCAGCCGGGGATCGAGCGCGGCCGAGAAAGACACCGTCGCTGGGCAGATTCATCAAGTTTGTCATCGTTCTCTCGTCATTAGGCAGAACTGCTCGATTGTGAAATACCGGCGGTCAATTCTCCAAGTCAATTCGCGGCGAAGGGCAAATGCCTAAGCTGAAATGCTCCGAGGGAAACGCTCGTACACCCTATGTTCCTGTTGGGTCGATAAGAATCGCCTCACGATTTGCCCACATTAAAACTCTCGCCAGCACAATCGCATTTGCGAAGTTATTGATACCCCCGGTTCGAGTGTCGTCAGATTGTTGAGGTGATGAGCATCCACCGTATGCGAGACAGGTTCGAAACAAAAGAAGTCGGCGTCTCGCGCGGACGAGTACAGAATGAAGACGTTCAGTGATGGCGATGCCTCGATCGAGATCGCTATCGCATCATCGGGCTGGACGATCGAGGCGTGCCCATCCCAGCCTTCAAATGCGTTGTTAATCCAGGTGTAGGGAAGCGGTGCACCTTTCGAGAAATCCCACTCCGGGCGGCAGGCTAGCGGCACAACCTTTGTCGGCAGGTGACGTTCATCCTCAAGCCATACGCTGTTGGCCGATGCCTGGAGCGAGGTACGCGAGGTGCGCGGAAACCATGGATGGAAGCCAAGCCCGTAGGGCAGTGGGATCGCAGCCCGGTTCTCAACGGTCAGGATGGCACTCAGCGCCCCGTCCTCAAGTGTGTAGACCACCCTCGCATGGTAGCGATAGGGCCCGACCGACCCATCCTCCAGAACAAGCTCCGCTTCGGTTGCGGTTCGCCGCGCCACGCGCCACGGCCTTTGAAAAGCATCGCCATGGAGCGGGAACGGCTCACCTTCGACATTGGGTTCAATCGCATGGAACCGCCCCTCGAACTCGAAACCCCCGCCGGAGATCCTGTTCGACCAGGGCGCCAGCAACTGGGAACCGAATTTCAGCAGCCCCTCCGACGGCTTTATCAAAGGTGTGAAAACGCCGCCGGCGCGAAGCGCGTCATAGCGCAGGATCGCCGCACCCTCGCCAGGGCCAACGACCACTCTGGCGCGCTCGTCGGTAAGTTCAACCGCATCACTGTTCGTCATCGACGGATAACATGGCTACCAGCCACCATCGACGTGTATGTTCTGACCGCTGATCATATCCGAGGCAGGGGAAGCCAGGAACAGCACCAGATCGGCAACGTGACGCGGTTCGATGCGCTGCTTCAGGCTCTGGTTGGTCAGGACCCAGTCATTGTATTCCTTGAGCCGCTCGCCGAAAACGCGCTCCTCCGCTTCGGAAACGACGGCGCCCGGCGATACGGCATTGACCGTAATGCCATGTGGCCCGAGTTCCCGTGCAAGCGATTTGGTGAGGCCGAGCATCGCACCCTTCGACGCGACATAAGGCACATAACCGTCCCAGCGACCATTGAGCGTGATCGAGCAGAAATTGACGATCTTGCCATAGGCTTTTGCCTTCATACCCGGCGCGCAGGCGCGCGCCAGCGCAAAGGCAGCCGAGGAGTTGACGCGAATCTGATCTTCGTATTCGGCAAGCGAGAATTCTTCGAACGGCCGGTTGATGATCAGCGCCGCGTTGTTGATCAGAATGTCGATCCCGCCTTGGCTCGCCGCCAGTGCCGCCGCGGTCGCCTCGGCCTCCGCAAGCTGATTGAGGTCGCAGCCGATGAAGGCAATGTCGCCGCCAGCTTCAGCGGCCAGGGACGCGACGATCGCTGGTCCTTCGGCGATGTCCGGGCGGTCGAGCACCAGGACGCGCGCACCGGCCCGCGCCAGCGTCATCGCCTGGGCCCGGCCAAGTGAGCCAAGCCCGCCTGTCAACAACACGGTACGACCAGCAAGCACCTTCACCAACGCCCCCTCTTACAAAACGCCGTGGACTTCATCGATCGAGGTGTCTTCGATGCGCTTGTCCAGCACCACCTCGCCACGCGCCATCGCCACCACACGGTCGCAGCATTCGAACACATGGTGCATGTTGTGGCTGATGAAGACGCCCGTGACCCCTTGTTCCTTCAGGCTGCGCACGAAGCCGATCACCTTTCGCGTCTCCTTGACGGAGAGATGGTTGGTCGGCTCGTCGAGGATCATCACCTTCGATCTGAAATGCATGGCGCGCGCTATGGCGACGCCCTGTCGCTGTCCGCCCGAGAGTTCTCCCACAAGCGCATCGGGCGAGCGCAAATGCAGGTCGACATTGCTTATGGCGCGGATGCTTTCGCTTGCCATCTTTTTCTGGTCGAGAATGCCGACGCCGAGGACCGAGAACCGCGTCGGCTCACGGCCGATGAAGAGGTTCCTGGCGATCGACATGGTGGGAACCATGGAATTGTACTGGTAGATCGTCTCGATGCCGAGATCCATCGCGTCGCGCGGCCGCGTGATCCTGACTGGCCTTCCTTCGACCTGGATTTCACCCTGATCCGCCGTATGGAGGCCCGAAAGGATGTTGATGAGGGTGGACTTACCGGCGCCATTGTCGCCAACCAGTCCAAGCGCCTCGCCCCGTGTGAAGTCGAGGGTCACGCCCTTTAGCGCATGGACGCCGGAGTACCATTTATGGAGGTTGCGGACAGCGATAATCGCGTCGGTCATTTCTTAGCCCTCCATCTTGATTGCCTTGGCGCGCTTGCGCATCCAGGCGTTGGCCACGACGGCAAAAATCGTCAGGAAGCCGATGGCGAACTTGAACCAATTGGCGTCGACATGGCTGAGCACAAGGCCGTTGTCGATGACTCGGATGAGTGTCGTGCCGATGATGCCGCCCATGACGGTACCTATGCCACCGGCGAGCGACGCACCGCCGATGACGGCTGCCGCGACAGCCTGCAGTTCCATTCCCTCGCCAATAGACGGCAAAGGCGAGCCCAGCCGTAACACCTGCAGCATGCCGGCGAAGCCGGCGAGCATCGAACAGAGCATGAAGCAGGCGAGCTTGACCCTGGCGGTCGGGATGCCCATTGAAGCGGCGGCGGGCAGGAAGCCGCCAGTGGCCTTGATCCAGTTGCCGAAATTGGTGCGCGAAAGCATCAGCGAGGTCAGCACGGCAATGCCGGCAAACCACAGGAACGACATGCGGAACATGTTGCCCGGCCCAACGAAGGAGGTGAAAAGCCAATTCGGCAGGTCGGCGGGAAGCAACGGCGGGAAGCCGCCCGAGACGACGACGGTGAGCGAACGCGCCATGAACAGCATGCCGAGCGTGGTGATGAAGCTCGGTATGGCGAAATGGATGGTGATGTAGCCGTTGATAAAGCCGATCGCGGCGCAGACCAGAAGCCCCGCGAGCAGCGCCAGTGGAAACGGCCAGCCATGCACCATCAAAACCGCCATCGTCATCGGCATCAGCGCGAAGACCGAGCCGACCGACAGGTCGAACTCGCCGCTGATCATCAGGATGGTGACGCCGATGGCGACGAGACCGGCCTCCGGCAGGATGCCCAGGATGCCGCGCAAATTATCGGTGTTCAGGAACACTCCGTGCGAGCGAACCTGGAACAGAACTATCAGCAGCACCAGCAGGATCACTCCGGCCAGCTCCGGTTTTTCGAGGTATGTCTTGAACAGGCGCTTCAACGAAGGGCTCCAGCAATTCGAGATCGTCCAGCACACCGGCGGCATAGGGCGCCGCCGATGCAAGGGTTCAGTGGCTGATGCTCAGCGCAGACCTTGAGCGGAGAGCGCCATGATCCCGTCTGCCTCCTTAGGCCGCACGATGCCCTGGCCGGTGTCTATGTCCGACGGAGCAAGACCGATCTTCTTGTTGAGATAGGCTTCCATTACCGGCATGAAGCCCTGCATGTAGGGCTGCTGGTCGACCAGCGCCTGTACATAGCCCTTCTGCATCTGCTGCAACACCTCTGGCACCAGGTCGAAGCCGCCGAGCAGGACCTTGCCTGGCGCTACGCCGCGATCGGCCAACACGCGCGCCACGCCAGCGCACCAGAAGCCGGTGTCGAAATAGGCTGTCGTGTCCGGATGGGCGTTGAGATAGGCGCCGACGCGATCGGAGGTGATGGCGAGGTCGGTGCCGCTGTCGATGCGCTCCCAAGACACGTCGCGGTCAGCATGGGCAGCCTTGTATTCTTCGAGGAACTGCATGACGCCGGCGCCGCGGCTTTCCGACCAGTTCTGGCCGGGAGCGGAAATGCCGACCAGCACCTTGATCGGGCCGTCCTTCGGGAAGCTCTCGGAAATAGCCTTGGCCAGCGAATAGCCGGCGGGCTTGAAGCCTTGCCCGACAAAGGCCTGCCTCGCGTTGCCCTTGGCGCCTTCGGTGTCGTCGACATTGACTGCGATCACCAGCACGCCGGCGTCGCGCGCCTCCTTGATGACGTCGTCGAAGGCATGGTCGTCGACGATGGAGGTCAGCAGCGCGTCGGGCTTGGCGGCAAGGGCAGCGCGCATGTTGGCGACCTGCTGCTCGACCGAGCCCTCGGTCTGGGTGAAGACCATGTTGCAGTTCGCCTCGACCTTGGTGCAGGCGTCATCAAAACCCTTCTTGACCGCTTGCCAGAAGGTGTTCGAGGCCGACGAATGATGCGTGAAGACGATGTTGAGACCGTCGGCTTGGGCCGCGGATTGCCCGCCGAGAAGTGCCGCGCCAAGCAGAAGCATTGCAGTGAGTTTTCTCATGTCTATTCCTCCCTTTGGATTTCTTAAATATCCGCCTTGTCGCTGACGCGGCGGTGGACGGTGTAAGCGCGGCCGAGGTCGGGATTGAGCGCCAGCCCAAGCCCCGGCCCCGGCGGCACGGTGATCATGCCGTTGGTCACCTCGGGCAACGCGGTCACCAGATCGCGGTACCAGGTACGGTAAAAGGCGCGCACGCTTTCCTGGACCAGCGCGTTGGGGGCGTTGAGCGACAGGTGCGTCGAGGCGGCGAGCACGACCGGGCCCGTGCAATCATGCGGCGCCACCGGCAGCCGCCACGCTTCCGCCATCGAGGCGATCTTGCGCGCCTCCGACAGGCCGCCGCACCAGGAGATATCGAGCATGACGACACCGGCCGCCCCGGTCTCCAAAAGGTCGCGGAAGGCCCACCGGCTGCCCAGCGTCTCCGAGGCAGATATCGGTGCGGGGCTGGCGGCCGCGTAACGCTTCAGGTCGCCGAGGCTGTCCATGCGGATCGGGTCCTCGTGCCAGTAGGTGGCGTACGGTTCTAACGCGCCCGCGATTTTCATGGCCGGCAGCAGCTGCCACATCGAGTGGAACTCGACCATGATGTCGATCTTGTCGCCGACGGCTTTGCGTATCTTTTCAAAAGGCTCCAGCGCGGCCTTCAGGTCGGCCGCGGAGATGTCGTTGCCACGCGTCTTTTCGGCCGCGTGATCGAACGGCCAGATCTTCATGGCTGTGATGCCGTCCTCGAGCAGTTCCTCGGCCAATTCACCGGCGCGGGTCAGAAAACCGTTGAGATCGTCGTAGTCACGGCCGGCACCGATGCCGTAATTGGCCGTCGTCTGGCCTTTGGTGTCCTTGATGTATTCGCTACCGGCGCAGGTGTTGTAGGTACGGATGGAACTGCGGCTGAAGCCGCCCAGCAACTGTGCGATCGGCTGACCTGTAACCTTGCCGAAAATATCCCACAGCGCGATGTCGAAGGCGGAATTGCCGCGCACCTCGGCGCCGCTGGAGCGGAAACCAAGATAGCCGACGAGATCGGCGGCGAGCAGGTCGATCTGCAGCGGATCGCGGCCGATCACGCGCGGCGCGACATACTCATGAAGGTATTCCTCGACGGTGCGCGACAGAAAGAAGGTCTCGCCAAGCCCGGTGATGCCCTCGTCGGTATGGACCTCGACCCAGAGCAGGTTGGGCCGCTCCTCAATGCGGACGGTTTCGATGGCGTTGATCTTCATGTCAGGCGATCCCGGCGTCGAGGAGCGCCTTGACGCTCTTGTCGAAATGCAGGGCCATATGCTCGGCGGCGAGCCGCGGGTCGCCCACGAGGATCGCTTGGGCTATGTCTTCGTGCCCCTTGATCATCTTGAGCTGGTCCTCGTCGGTCGAGCGGGTTCGCCAACCGATGACCCATGTCCGCCGTGTCACCCCGCTGAAGGCGGTGACGATCAGCGAGAAGACCGGGTTGTGCGAGGCAGCCGCGATCGCCTCGTGAAAGGCGATGTCGTACTCCATAACGAGCTCGGGGTTCCGGAACTCCTCGCGCATCAGTCGGGCCGAATTGGCGATCGCGGCCGCTTCCGCATCGGTGCGGCGCAAGGCGGCGAGCGCCACGGTGCGCATCTCGATCGTGCGACGCACGTCATAGACCTGATGGACGCTGATCTGCTGCGTGGTGATGCCGTGCTCGATCACCATCGACATGGCGCCGGTGTCCAGCTTGGCGACTGTGGCGCGGCGCCCGGCGCTCATGTCTATCAGGCGCATTGCCGAAAGCGAACGGAAGGCCTCGCGCACGACGGTGCGGGAGACGTTGAGCCGCCGGGTCATGGCGGCCTCGCTGGGCAGTGGATCGCCCGGCGTCAGGCCCTCGGAACGGATGTGCTGGGTGATCGCCTGGATCGCCGTGCTCACCAGTCCAGGGCTCGGCTCACCCGCTGCGTCCGTCTGCTGTTGCATCTTGTTTCCTTAAAACCTGTATGACAGGTTGATATAGAATTGCCTATAATTCAGCCCAAAGATATATGTCAAGCCATATTCCGAAAGAGCCGAGGGAACGACATGCACGAAAGAACGGAAGCCACCCTGATCTTCGACGCGCGCGACGTGGTCGGAGAGAGTCTGGTCTGGGACGACCGCCGTCGCAGGCTGGTCTGGGTCGACATCATTGGGCGCCGCATACATCGACTGGATCCGCGGACCTCAATCCACGAAAGCTGGGTCACGCCGGACTTGGTCACCTCGATCGGCTTGCGCGCTGATGGCGGCGCCATCGTCGGCTTGCGCAAGAAAGTTGCCTTGTGGGATTTCGGCGGCCCGTTCCGAACGATCGCGACGATCGAACCGGACAGGCCAGAGATACGGTTGAATGAGGGCGTCGTCGCGCCGGACGGTTCGTTCTGGGTTGGCACGATGGAGAACAACATCGGGCCAGATGATCTTCCACGGGAGATTTCGCGATCCGCGGGGCAAATCTATCGTGTCGCTACCTCCGGCACTGTTGAGGTGCTGACCGTCGATCGCTTCGGCATCACCAACACTATGGTCTGGATGGCCAACGATATCTTCGTTACCGCGGATACGACGAAGAACCAGCTCTTTCGCTATCGCTGGGATAGGGCGCGGTCGGGCTTGAGCGACAGGCGCGTTTTCTTTTCAGGCTTTTCGCGCGGTCTGCCGGACGGCTCGTGCATGGATGCGGAAGGCTATATCTGGAACTGTCGCGTGGCTGGCGGAAGCTGCCTCGCACGCATTTCACCAGACGGGCTTCTCGACAGAGTTGTGGAACTGCCTTGTAGCTGGCCAACGAGTTGCACTCTCGGTGGCGAGAATTTGGACACACTGTTTGTAACGTCGGCGCGGTTCACCATGAGCACAAGTCATCTTCAAACAAACCCGCAAGAGGGCGGCTTGTTCGCGGTAAGGCTAGGCGCTCAGGGCACCCCAACCAATCGGTTTGGATAGGCCTGGCGAGAAACCACCTTTCAAAAAAATGAAATCGCCGTTAGGATTTTCATTTTGAAGCGCATGTCAGGTGATCCCTTGCTCGCCCCGTTCTCCAATCCGATCTGGCGCAAGCCGCAGATTGCAACCGCGTACCAATCGCTCGTTGCGGGCGGAGAGCGGGTCGATGTCATCGTCATCGGTGGCGGCATCCTTGGTCTGTCGACGGCGCTGCATGCCGCTCGCCTCGGCCTGACTGTACAAGTACTCGACGCAGGTGAAATCGGGCAGGGCGCGTCGGGGCTCAATGGTGGGCAGGTCATTCCCGGCCTGAAATATGATCCGGAATGGCTGCTGCGGCATTTCGGTCCCGAGCGTGGTGAGGCGCTGGTCAATTTTGCCGCCTCCACCGCCAACGCGGTGTTCGAATTGATCCGCGACGAGAAGCTCGCGGTGCCCTTCGTTCGCAATGGCTGGATCCAGGCCGCGCATACCGAGCTTGCACTGAAGGCGGCGGCGAACCGCGACCGCCAGTGGCGCGCCAGGGGTGCCGACGTACGTCTTTTGAGTGCCGCCGAGATTGCCACGATGACTGGCGCGCGCGGCTATCTCGGTGGCTGGCTCGATCGCCGCGCCGGCGTCATCGATCCGCTCGCCTACACATTGGAATTGGCGCGGATCGCTGCGGCGGCAGGCGTGAAAATCGCTGAACGTCATAAGGTGATGCGGGTGGCCAGGAACGCCGGTGTCTGGCGTGTTTCGACCGAAAATGGCGCGGAATTCCAGGCGAAGGCGGTCGTGCTGGCCACCAATGCCTATACCGATGGTCTGATCCCCGGCCTCGCCGAGACGATCGTCCCGCTGCATTCCTTCCAGATCGCGACAGCGCCGCTGCCGGTCGATCTGGCGGCGAGCATCCTGCCCGAAGAGCAGGCGGTGTCGGATTCACGCCGCATCCTCGTCTACTACCGCAAGAGCGCCGACGGCCGGCTGGTACTTGGCGGGCGCGGCCGCATGGCCTTGCCGAAAAGTGCCGGCGATTGGGCCCATCTCGAACGCGCGCTGCTGCGGCTTTATCCCAAGCTGTCCGGCGTCGCCATAGAGAAGCGCTGGTTCGGCCGGGTGGCGATGACGCCGGATCATCTGCCGCATATCCATGAGCCGGAGCCGGGCCTCGTGGCCGCGGTCGGTTGCCAAGGGCGTGGCGTTGGCCTGATGACGGCGCTCGGGGAGCGCATTGCCGTCTACGTCAGCACAGGGGACGCCCGGCACTTGCCATTCCCGGTCTCGCCGATCCGCCCAATCCCGTTCCACGCCTTCAGGCAGGTCGGCGTCGCCGCAACGATCGCCTGGTATCGCATGCTGGATGCGCTGGAGCGCTGACCACAACGGTTCAAGCAAATCGGATTCTGCTTGACAGTTTCATGAATATGAAAAACTCTTAAGAAATTTCAAATTTTCCGACAGGCAGGTCGATGTCGACCATAGTTGCAGCGCAAGCGCCGGAGTCCCGATCCTCATCGGGCTTCCGGGTTGCCATGTTGCTGCCGGGCGCGCTGGTCACCTTCCTGCTGATCCTGTTCGCGCTCGGCCTGGTTCTTTTTCTTGCCTTCCGCGACAATGACGGTTCGCTGCTCGGCGCCGGTTTCAGCCTGGCGAACTTCGCCACCGTGGTCTCTGACCCTCTGTATTGGACGGTGACACTGCGCTCGCTGATCATTGCCGCTCTCGTCACCCTGGCAACGGTCATCTCCGCCTATCCCGTCGCTTACTATCTTGCCTTCCATGCCGGGCGGCGGCGCGGCCTGCTACTGTTCCTGGTGACGCTGCCGTTCTGGACCAGCTACCTCCTGCGCGTCTTCGCCTGGAAGATCGTGCTCGCGTATAACGGCGTGCTGAACTCGGCACTGATCGAGAGCGGCATCTGGTCCGAGCCGACGCTGGCCTTTCTCAACACGCCGGCCGCTGTTGTCGTGACGCTCGCCCACGCCTATGCGCCTTTCGCCATCCTGCCGATCTACGTGGCGCTGGAGACGATCCCTAAATCGCTGCTGGAGGCCGCGTCCGACCTTGGCGCCAGACCCTTCACCAGCTTCCGCCGGGTCGTGCTGCCGAATTCGATGCCGGGCGTCCTGGCGGCAGCGCTTGTCGTCTTCGTGCCGACTGTCGGCGACTATGTCACGCCGGCACTGGTCGGCGGGCCGGCGAGCACCATGATCGGCACGCTGATCCAAGCCCAGTTCGGCAAGGCCAACGACTGGCCGTTCGGTGCGGCCCTCTCCGTCGCGGTCATGCTGGTCATCCTCTGCGTGGTGCTGGTCGTGCGCTTCGCCGACCGCAGATTTGGCAGCCGCACATGAGCACGGTGCGTATAGAGGCAGGCGGCCGTTGGCTCGGCGTTTACGTGCTTGCCTATCTCGTCTTCCTGTACCTGCCGGTGCTGCTGATCCCGCTGTTTTCCTTCAACAATTCCATCCAGGCGGCGTTCCCGCTGCAAGGCTTCACCTTGCAATGGTATGGCACGCTGCTCGGCAATTCGGCGCTCTCCGGCGCGCTGCTCAACAGCCTCGTCATCGGCGTCATCGCTGCCTCCGGCGCGACATTGTGCGGCATCACCGTGTCCTACATGGATCTCTATGGCCGCTCTCCCTTGGCAGCCACCATCAGCGCCATCGCCCGGTTGCCAATCCTTATCCCCGGCGTCATCGTCGGAATAGCGTTGCTGATCCTGGTCAATCTCGTTGGCTTCGGCCCATCGCGCATCGCCATTATCCTCGGCCACATCCTGGTTGCGCTGCCTACGACAGTCGTCATCATGCGCAGCCGCTTTGCCGCTATTCCCAAGACCATCCGCGAGGCGGCACTCGATCTCGGCGCCTCCGACTGGACGACGTTCCGG
>JBDSLV010000276.1:0-3056 GCA_039916205.1 Mesorhizobium sp.
ACCGTCATCGACGGCACCAGGCTGGTCTCCTGGAACACCATGGCGATGCCGGCTTCGAGCGCCGCATGCGGCGACGCGTAGGCGATCTCGGCGCCCTTGTGGAACATCTTGCCGGAGGTGGCGTCGACGACACCGGCGATGATCTTGGTCAGTGTCGACTTGCCGGCGCCGTTCTCGCCGAGCAGCGCGTGGATCTCGCCCTTCCTGAGATCGAAGCTGACATTCTTCACCGCAGGCACGCCGCGATAATTCTTGGTGACATTCTCCAGGCGAACGATCGGTTCCATCAAAAACCTCCCGACGCGAGGTCAACCGACAGCACGCAGTCACCGCCTTTGGAGGCGACGAACAGAAGCCCGCCCTTCTCCGCCACGCTGCAGATACCATGGCGCGTGCCGTTGGCGCGGCTGTGCAGGCTGAATTGCGGCTGCATGTCCCGATCGAGCCGCACCACCAGACCGTAAGAGCGGCTTGGCGACCATGGCTTGTGGATACCCATGGTGCGGATGCCGCCGCATTGCAGCGGTTCGAGAAAGCTGCGGTTGGAGGCAAGCGCCGGCGCGATCCAGTAGGCCGGCGGCACCTGGTCGATCATGTCCTTCCGGTAATGCGTTTCCCGCAGCACGAATTCGATCAGCCGGTTGCGCGGCGCGAACAGGCTTAGCCACGCTCCCCCATCACTGGCCGGCGCCAGCCGTGCCGGATAGCCGGGCAGATGCGTCAACACGGTCGACCGGTTCCCAGTCACGCCATCGAAGCGCACGAGTTGGTGACGCCAGCTTTCCGCGACCAGCACATCCCGCCCCATCGGGTGAAGACCGTAAGGAAACGCGATGTCGCCTGCGGTTTTCTGAAAGCCGATGGCGCCCGGCCCGCATTTCCACAGCGAGCCCGACGCGCCTTTTTTCATCAGGTCGGCGGCCCATTGCGACGGCGCGTGTTCGGCCGAGCCATTCGCCAGCCACAGTGTTCCATCATCGGCGTAGGCAAGCGCGGTGATGCAGCGGATGTCGTCTGGCAAGGACACCTCCCTGCCCGCGATCAACAGCTTGCCGCTTTCCAGCCCCACCGCTAGTTCGCCTGATGGCGACAGCGCCAACGCCGCGACCGACGACGCGAAAGTCTCGACCACGGCAGGCTCGCCGCCGGCGGAGATCGCGTGGATCGCATTGCCGCTGGAGGCCAGTAACCGACCATCGGCAAACAGCAGATTGTCAGGTTCCGCCAAGCCGGCGAAGGCCGAGACATCATCGAGCCGCGTGTTCGGCCGGAAAGCACCATCCAATGGCGGTATGGTGACGGCCTTGCCGCGAAAAATATCCAGGATCGGATCGAGGATCATGATTTCGCCCCCCAATAGGAAGCGGAACTTGTCCAGTTCGGGTCGGCGCCTGAAATCTTGTAGCGGCCGACACGGTTGTTGAGGATGCCGCCGACGAACAGATAACCCTTGTGCTCGCGCATCGAGGTGACCATCGGATGCGCGCCGCCCGTGAGGTCGCCCATCGCCTCGACGATGCCGCCGGTCTTGTTGAATTTCACCACACCGCCGGTGTTGATGTTGGGGAACAGCCATTCATCCTGCGGCAGCCGGCGCGTCATGCGCTTGCGCATGTCGGGATGGCGCAGCGAGAGATCAAAGCTCGGCGTGCGCATGCCAAGCCATGCCATCCAGTAATTACCGTCCGACGCCCGGTTTATGTTGTCAGGGTAGCCCGGCATGTCGCGGATGATGCATTCGGCGGTGCCGGCCTTCGGCCCTTCCAGCCAGTAGCGGTGCACGCGGCAGGCCCAGCTCTCGGCGAAGAACAGCGACTTGCCGTCATGCGCCATGCACACACCATTGGTGTAGCGGTAGCCGTCAAGCAGCGTCTTCGTCGACCCGTCCTTCGGATCATAGACCAGCAGCCGCCCGGTGGCGCGGTTCTCGATCGAGTCCAGCGCCCAGTCATGGGCGTCATAACGCTTGGTCGAGTCGGTGAAGTAGATACGGCCGTCGGGCGCGATGTCGCAGTCGTTGGGATCGCGCAGCCGCGCGTCGTCGACGATCGAGGTCCAGGAGCGCGACGTTTCCGCCGACAGCCGCTTGACCTCGCGGTCCGGCGACACCGAATACAGGCCCATGGCGCCGACGCAGCTGATCAGGTTGCCTGCTTTGTCGAAGGCCAAGCCCAGAGGAAAGCCGCCAATATGGGCGAACACTTCCGACCTGACATAGTCCGGCGCGAAGAAGCGAACGATCTCGCCATGGCGCGTACCGCAATAGAGATGGTCGTCGCGGTCGAGGATGACATCTTCCGGGCCTTCCAATTCGCCGAGCCCGATATGGTCGGCCGTCGACAGCCGGTTGTCGAGTTCATAGGGCGTGCCCGAACCGGGCGCCGCCGACTGCGTTTCGCCCATCTTGAGATAGACCGGCGCGACATAGACCTCGTTCAGCACCTTGTGGCGGTTCTTCAGCCAGCGGATGTCGATGGTCACGGCCACCGCCAGCATGATGCCGAGCACCATCTGGTTGGTTCCGGTGCCGTAGCCCAGCCGGATCAGCCCGTTGGTCATGGTCAAGACGATGATGGCGCCCATCAGCCCCTTGATCACCGAGCCACGGCCGCCGCCAAGGCTGACGCCGCCAACCACGGCCGCCGTCAGCGCCATGATCTCGAGGTTGAGGCCGGTGCCCGGTCCTGCCCCGCTCAGCCGGCAAGCTATGAGGAAGCCGCCGATCGAAGCGCAGAAGCCGGAAAAGACATAGGTCATGAACACGGTACGGCGCACGCGGATGCCGGCATTATGCGCCGAACGCCTGGAGCCGCCGACCGCCAGCACATGCCAGCCGGGCCGCGAGCGCGTCAGCGCGATATGGGTGACAATGGCCAGGATGATCGCCAGCCAGACCGAGACCGACAGGCCCCAGAAAGTCCTGTCACCAATGAAGTCAAGCACATCGGATGTTGCCGTGGAGAGCTGCACGTCGGCGGCATAGGTGGTGACGAGAATATCGAACAGCGCCCGGCCGAAGATGAAGGTGACCAGCGTCGTTAGAAAGGCGCGCAGCC
>JBDSLV010000277.1:0-11448 GCA_039916205.1 Mesorhizobium sp.
ATGCCGGCCAAAGCGGGGCATGCGGCTCTTGAGGTCGGCATAAAAGGCGCGCGAGCTTTCGATCTCGCCCGCCGCCGAGAAGACGACATCGGCGGTTTCCGCAGCCAGATCCTTGCCGTCGCCTGAGGAACCAGCCTGGATGATGACAGGATGGCCCTGCGGCGGGCGTTCCTGGTTGAGAGCGCCGTGAACAGTGAAATACTTGCCCTTGAAATCCACCGGATGCTGCTTGGACGGATCGAAACTGGAAGCGGTTTCCCTGTCATAGATGAAGGCGTTGTCCTCCCAGCTGTCCCAGTATCCCTTGACGATCGCCACGCTTTCCCGGGCTTTTTCGTAGCGTTCCGCATGCGGCGGCAATTTGTCCAGTCCGAAATTGCGGGCCGCGTAGTCATTGGACGAGGTGACGACATTCCAGGCAGCGCGGCCATTCGAGATCTGGTCGAGCGAAGCAAACTGGCGGGCGATGTTGTAGGGCTCGAAGAAACTGGTCGAGACCGTGGCGCCGAGACCGATATGCGTGGTCGCGCCGGCAAGCCGCGACAGCAAGGTCATCGGCTCAAGCACGTTCATGAATTTCGGCCACCGCCGCCATGTGTCGAGCTGATCGGTGCGGGCCGCCGGTGTGTCGGCGATGAAGAAGAGGTCGATCTTGGCGGCTTCGGCGACGCGTGCCATTTCGATCATGCGGTCAACCTTGGCGGCCTGCCCGGCTTGCGCCTTGGGATGAAGCCAACTGGCCGGATGAAAACCATCGCCGTCGATCAGCACGGCAAGAGGGAACATGGGTTTCTTCGGCATCGTATGTCCTTTCGGCGGTCTCGGCGGTGACAAATGCTTTTCCGTGCCGACGGCCGAACGGCGGCGCCGGCAAACCTCTCAAGGTCACCGATTGTTGAGAAGGCGGGTTGTCGAGAAGGCGGAAGCGGGGGCGCCCAGGCCAGAGCCAGGGCGACCCCTGTAGGGTCAGGCGAGCTGCCACTCCTTGAAGCGCTTGTCGGCGGCTTCGAAATTGTCGGCCCACCAGCTGTTGTCGGTGGCGACAAGGCCGGCCAGGTTTTCAGCACTTGTCGGCAGGACGGCAGCGCGTTCCGGCTTCAGAAGTTCAAGCGCCTTGCGGTTCGTTGGCCCATTGGCGACCAGTGATGAATACTCCGCCTGGCGGTCGGCGCGTGTATAGAACTGGACGTAGGCGCGCGCCTCATCGAGACGTGGCGAACCGTCTGGAATGCCAAGCCCGTCAACGGCGTAGCCGCCGGTCCAGACGATGTTGATCGGCGCACCGGACTCCTTAACGGCGGCAGCTCGGGACGACCAGGCGTTGGACATGTCCACTTCGCCGTTCTGCAGGATCTGGGCGTTCTGGGCACCGTTGCCCCACCAGACCGCGACCGATTTCTTGATCTTGTCGAGCGAAGCCAGAGCCCGGTCGACATCGATCGGGTAAAGGTCCTTTGGCGCCACGCCATCCGCGATCAGCGCATGTTCGAAGACGCCAATGGCATCCCGCGACAGGCCGCGCCGCCCCGGGAATTTCTCGACGTTCCAGAAGTCGGCCCAGGTGGTCGGCCCCTTGTCGCCAAAGACATCGCTTCGGTAGGCCATGGCGTCGGCGAAGACCGAGTAGCCCAGCCAGTTTTCGGTCACCATATCCTTGATGATCTCACCGTTCTCATCCTTCACCCCGACCGGGGCGAGGTAGTTCTTGCCGGCGGTGAGTTTGAGGACGTGGGAAGTGTCCATGGAACACACGTCCCAGATGTAGCTTTTGGTGTCGACCAGAAGCTTGAACTGCGTGACCGGGTCGGTTTCATGCGCGACGTGCACGACCTTGATGCCGGTTTCCTTCTCGAACGGCTCACTGAAGGCCTTCTTCATGGCGTCGGAACTGCCGCCACCATAGTCGGCGACGACGATCTGGCTGGCGGCGGCCAGGCTGCGTCGGGTTACGACGGCTGGCATTGCCAGGCCGGCGGCACCGACGGCGGCGAGATGCAGAAAGGAACGTCTGTTGGGTGTGAACAATGAAGACATGGGCATTTCTCCTCCAATTATGCGCGTGTTTTGACGCTGTTTGTGTTTTCAGGCTTGCGGTTTGCCTGGCACGAGCCGGGCGTTCTGCCTCTCCCATCGGATGTGGAGCAGGTTGCCGAGCGAGCGGGGCTCGAAGCCGGCGGGTTGGCGGATGGTGAGCATCGTGCCGCTCGAAAGCCGGATCAGAAGCCGGGTCTCCGAACCGGCATAGACCTGTTCGGTCAAAGTGCCTGACAAAAGGCCGTCCGCCGCATCGGTGACACGCAAATGTTCAGGCCGGATGATCAGCGATACGGCGTCTCCAGCCTCACCGCGCTGGCCGGGCGAGAGCGGAAACTCGCCATCGCCGGTCAGGATCGTGCCCTTCGGCGTCAGTTTCCCGCGCAGGATGTTGGACAGGCCAATGAAATCGGCGGCGAATTCCGAGCACGGCTGCTCGTAGAGTTCGAGAGGCGTGCCGATCTGCTCGATGCGGCCGTCATTCATCAGGCAGATGCGATCGGACAGAGCCAGCGCCTCTTCCTGGTCGTGCGTGACGAAGATTATGGTCGACCCGGTCTCGCGATGGATGCGCTTGATCTCGATCTGCATGGTTTCGCGCAGCTTGCGGTCGAGCGCGGACAGGGACTCATCCATCAGCAGGATCGAGGGTTGGTAGACGAGGCAGCGCGCGAGCGCGACGCGCTGCTGCTGGCCGCCGGACAGTTCGGAACTGAAGCGGCGCCCGAAGCCGTCGAGGCCTACCATTTCAAGCGCTGCGCGGGTTTTCGACGCGATGTCTTTCGCGGCCACCTTTCGCATCTGCAAGGGGAAGGCGATGTTCTCCTCGACGGTCAGGTGTGGAAACAGCGAGTAGTTCTGGAAGACCACGCCGATGCCACGCCTGCTGGCCGGCACATTGGTCTGGTCCTTGCCATCAATGAAAAGGGTCCCCGAGGAGGGGGGAACCAGGCCGGCGATCAATTGCAGCAGGGTGGTCTTGCCTGAACCGGATGGCCCAAGTAGCGTCAGCAATTCGCCGGGATATACCTCGATATCCAGAGGCCTCAGCGCAACCACACCGCCATAGGATTTGCCGATGCCGCGAGCCCGCAATTTTGGCTCGGGCCGGACCCCGATGGATGTGATCGACACTTGTCTTTCTTGCAACTGCACGCTTCGATGCCCTTCTGTCGGCGCGGCCTCATGGCGCGGGCCGATCGGCTGATTTGTCGTTCCCGGCTGTCTCTTGGGAGTGTTCACAGGTGCTATCCGCAAATGCTTGATGCAGTTTCGTGACCGCCGGATTTCATTGTGGTTCCCGAGCCTGTTGGCCTGCTATGTATATACATACGGGCATCACACAGAACACCAAAAAGCGATACGTTGCAACGGCAAATGTTGAAAAAAAAGAATGAATGGCATAGTGCTAATTCGATTGAGGTGTTTCCATGGTGACGTTCAAGCAGCTTGAGGCCCTGTACTGGATCGGGACGCTGGGCAGTTTCGAGGCTGCCGCCCAGCACCTCGACACCACCCAGTCGGCGATCTCGAAACGCATCCAGGAGCTTGAAGCGAGTTTCGGCGTGGCTGTTTTCGACCGCAGCCGTCGCGTCGCGCATCTGACGCCAAAGGGCGTCGAGATGCTTGAACTGGCGGCGGGGCTGCTTGAGCAGCGGACGCGTTTTGCCGAACGCTTCAGCGCGCCGGACCTGATCGAGCGCCGGCTTCGGATCGGCGCCACCGAGGCCTCGGCCATGACATGGCTTGGGCGCTTTGTCGGGAGACTGCGCCAGTCGTTTCCGAAAGTCGTCATCGAGATCGTCGTCGATTCAGCCAACGTGCTGGCTCAAAAACTCACCGACAGCCAACTGGACCTGGCGGTGGTGCCTGACGGCCTGACCGATCCACGCTTTCAGGCCATCCCAGTGGCGTCATCACAATGGTCCTGGGCCTGCGCACCCAGCCTGATCAGCGGCAACAAGAAAATAGCGCTCAAGGAACTTGCCGAGCACACGATCCTGTTGCGTACCGATCCGGCCTCGGAGATGCTGGTCGGCACGACCCTGCGAGGTGCGGGCGTAACGACATCGAACATCGTCGGGGTGGGCAATTTCCTGGCGCTGCTCAGCATGACCGTCGGTGGCGTTGGCGTCAGCGCCTTGCCGACATTCATCTTCGACGCCGGGTTCGCCGGCGAGGCGATAAGGCGCATCGATGTTGTCGAACAGGTGCCGGACCTCAAATATCTGGCCGTCTTTCCGGCAGTGAATGCCAGCCCGATCATGACGTCGGTGGTCAAGCTGGTTCAGGAGACATGCGACTTTTCGAAAGCCTATATGGCTGCGTCCCCGGAGGGGAGCGGCGTTGCGGACCTGATGCGGATCGCGACGACCTGATTCCGTCCGTTTCCCTTCCTGCACTTTCAGTGATTGGTGTCGCCATGAATATCGACGGCGACGTCGCGTGTGGAGACGAAGCCCGGCGTTAGTCGCTCCGGGACGATGGTTGTTGCGCCGCGCGGCGGCTGGTCATTCCCCCAAACCAGTTCCCGTTTGGTTTCCCGCCGTCAGGAGTAGGCATGCTTGCCGAACTAATCATTCTTTTTATTCCAATTGGATTATTGCAAAAGATCGCTTTTATCGATATTTGATGTATAGACATAACCGCTAGCGGACGATCTCGGTCAAGCAGGTTTGCCGTCAGACTGCGGGGAAACCTCCGGTTTTTCGTCCAAACAATGCCCGGCGGCGATGGGAGCGGTCCCGGGAGGAGCAGGCTGTGACGCTGAAGATTTCGATTCTCGTTGGCAATCCGAAGCCTATGTCGCGGACGCGGGGCATCGCGGAAAGGTTCGTCGAGGTTCTGATCGGGAACGATCCCCACGAATGCGGGACCATCGACCTTGCGGAGCAGCCCGACCGGGTATTCCCGATGCTGGCCGAACATCTGGCGGCCCTTCACCAGACGCTGGCTGGCAGCAATCTGTTGGTCGTCGCGTCGCCGACCTACAAGGCAACCTATACGGGGCTGCTCAAGATCGTCCTCGATCAGCTTAGCCCGAATGCGCTGCAAGGAGTGGTGGCAATTCCGTTGATGACCGGCGCCAGTGCCGCTCACGCGATGGCCGTGGAATTCCATCTCGCGCCATTGCTGCGAGAGCTCGGCGCCACGGTGCCGTTCAGCGGCGCCTACTTCATCGTCAACGAAACTGAAGACACTGAAAAATCGGTCCGCGCCGCGGTTGCGAAACTGCGGTCCCAATTGGAACTGGTGCGGTCCCTGGAATTCACAGGAGGCAAGAATGTCGGAAGCGTCATCGATGGCAAGTAGGGGAGTTCCATTCGCGCCCGACCTGCAACTGTTCCGCAGAACACTGGGCCACTATGCATCGGGCATAACGGTGATCGCCGGCATGGTCATGGGACGCCCTGTCGGCTTCACCTGCCAATCATTCTACAGCGTCTCGCTCGAGCCGCCGCTGGTCTCCTTCAGCGCCATGAGCAGTTCGGCAAGCTGGCCCAGGATTCGTGAGACCGGTGCCTTCTCGGTCAGCATCCTGTCCGCGCGACAGCGTGAAATATCGAATGCCTTTGCCCGTTCTGGCACCGACAAATGGGCCGGCGTCGATTGGGATCGTTCGGCTTCCGGCAATCCGATCATCACAGGATCGCTTGCCTGGCTGGACTGCGACATGTTCGAAGAGCATCCGGCGGGCGATCACAGCATTGTCATCGGCCAGGTGCGGGAGATAAGCCCGATCAACTTGGACGAAAGCCACGAGCCGCTGATCTTTTTCAAGGGCCAGTACGTCGGATCGACCTGACTGACGAAGCCATGAAGCCACCGGATCGCCAGGCCGCCGCCGGCTATTGAGACGAGCGGGCATGCTCCGATAAGTCATCCGGCTGCGGCGCGCTCACTAGAAACCGACCTCAGGGAAGCCGTGAACCCACTTCCCAATCGGCTGGCGGGCATGCTCGCAAAGTGAAACCAAGTGTTCTATAATCGGCGCGGCACGGCACAGTCGTGGTCTCGATACGGAAATCTGTTGTCTCAGGCAGGGGGTTCCATGTTCGGAGTCGTCGAATTCGGGTGGAAAACAGGCCGGACAGGCTGGCGTTTCGCCACAAGAGCCTTTTGTTTAACCATCGCGCTTTCGGGAATGCTTCTGCTCGAGGCAGGAGGGGCGGATGCGCAGACCAACTGGACGCTCGATCCGTCGGCATCGGTATTGACCTATCAATCGGTCAAGAAGAACACGATCGTCGAGACCAACAAGATCAGGAATATCTCCGGTACGCTCTCGTCCGCCGGTGATGCCAAGGTCAGCTTCGACCTCAATTCGGTCGATACCGGCGTTGACCTGCGCAATGTCCGCATGCGGTTCCTGTTCTTCGAGACCTTCAAATTTCCGACCGCTGAGCTGACCGCGAAGGTCGACCCTGCCGCCTTCGCTGATCTTGCTACCAAGCGCCGGGTCAAGGCGGTGCTGCCGTTCAAGCTGAACCTGCATGGAGTGGAAAAAGATCTCGAAGCCAATGTCGTGGTCACCATGATCAGCGACACGTCGGTGTCGGTTGCGTCGGAAGCCCCGGTCGCCGTGCATGTCGAGGATTTTGGCCTGCTGCCCAATGTCGACAAGCTGCAACAGGCGGCCAATGTAACCAATATCGTGCCGACCGCGTCGGTCTCGTTCGATTTCGTCTTTGCCGCCGACGGCAGCAAGCCAGCCGCGACGGACACCGTTGCAGCGGGTGCCGCCGCTCCGGCCGATGTCGGACCGGTCGCCACCGATGCCGGCAAGAGCAATTTCAGCGACGAGGAGTGCCTGAACAGGTTTGCCGTGATGTCGCGGACCGGAGCGATCTACTTTCGCGAGGCAAGCGCCCGGCTCGATCCGCAAAGCCGTCCCTTGCTGGCCGAGGTCGTCGGCGTCGTTGGCAAATGCCCGAGCCTGAAGGTCGAAGTGTCCGGCCACACCGATTCCGACGGCTCGGCGAGCGCCAACAAGCGGCTGTCGGAGCGTCGGGCGCAGGCCGTTGCCGACGCCATGGTTGCCGCCGGCGTTCCGCGTGCCCAGGTCACCGCCACAGGCTATGGCGAGGAAAAGCCGGTCGCCGCCAACGATACGCCGAAGAACAAGGCGCTCAATCGGCGGATCGAGTTTTCCGCCAGCAAGGCCGTCAATTGAGGAAGGACCTGTTGTCCCGGTGGGTTTCGGTGTGATCGCTCGTTGCGCCGGTCTTGTGCGCGGCGCTGGGTTCCTGGTGTTCGCCTTGGTCCTGACCCTGACCAACGCTGCCCACGCCGAGCGCCGCGTCGCGCTTGTGCTTGGAAATTCCCAGTACCAGCATGCGCCAGCGCTGCCCAATCCGGTGCATGACGCGCAGGCGATGGCCGAACGGCTCAAGAGCCTCGATTTCGAGGTCGTTTCCGGTTTCGACCTTACCAAATTGCAGACGCAGACGACCATCGCGCAGTTTGCCAAACAGGTGCGCGGTGCCGACGTGGCGCTGCTCTTCTATGCCGGTCACGGCTTGCAGGCTTCCGGCAAGAACTATCTGTTGCCGGTCGATGCAGCGCTTGAGGACGAGACCTCGCTCGACTTCGAGGCGGTGCCTGTCGATTTCATTCTGCGGCAGATGTCGCGCGAGACCAGCATCAGGCTGATATTCCTCGACGCCTGCCGCGACAATCCTCTTGCCGAGGTGCTGGCAAAGACCGCCGGCGTCAAGGACGCCAGCAGCGGCCTTGCCGAAATTCCGATCGAGAATGGCGGTGCCGGCACACTTGTCGCGTTCGCGACCAGCCCCAACCAGACGGCCTTTGACGGGTCGGGCGAACATTCGCCCTTCACCTCGGCACTGCTTGCCCATATCGGCGAGACGAATGTATCCATCACCGAAGCAATGAACCGGGTTACGGGCGATGTCTTCAAGGCAACTGTCGGCAAGCAGCGGCCGTGGATCAATGTCTCGCTGACCACCGAGGTCGTTCTGCACAAGGTTGACCTCAATGCGCCGCTGATTGTCGGCGAGGCGATCGCCCCGCCACCGGAAGACAATTCGCAGCTGCGCACGGCAAATCCGCCTGGCTCCACCGATGATGCCCAACTCGCACTCAACGCGCTGCGCCAGAAGATCCCCAAGCTGGCGTCCAACGATCCGATTTTCTTCGACCACCCGATCGATTTCGGCGACCCGGCGATTGACGGCAAGAGCATCGCCCAGCTGATCAAGGGCATGCCGCGCTTCAGCCCGGTGGAAGGCCTCGACAAGTCCGTATGGGAAGGCAAGCACTGCGACGGATGTCACGAATGGGATGAGACCCGATTGTGTGAGCAAGCGAAGAATTTCGCTACCAATGATGTCTCGGTGCTGCGCCTGCAACATCCGCTGGGGACGCGGTTCAAGGTGGCGCTGGCCAAATGGGCCCAGGGCGGCTGCAAGTAGGCGACGGCTGGGCTGAGAGGAATGGGACGGCGAATGCGCATTCGCCGGTCGGGCGGTGCCCAGAGCAGTTCCAGGAAAAGTGCGCAGCGGTTTTCCGTCCGGAATTGCTCAAAAACAAGTACTTAGAGCGGTTCAGCGATTCCATCAAACGCTGAACCGGTCTAATTCCTGGCCATCTGCATGCCCATTTCGACAAAGGCCGACAGTACGGGAGCGCGGTCCTCAAGCGAAACGCGCGCCAGCCCGGTCAAAACCCCGGCGTTGATGGCATGGCCGGCCGGAAACGGCGACAGCGGTTCGCCAGCCCAGCCATTGTCACGCCAGCCTGCCGCGACGACAAGCCAGGCAGCCGGCGTTACCGGCTGCGCCGCCGCTGCCGCGCTCAATGCCGCGCGATGCTGGGGGTTGTCGGGGTCGCTGACCCATGCACGGACAAGTGCCAGCAATGCCTGGTCCTGCCCGTCGAGCAGTTCGGTCAGATGACTCAGACACTCATGTGCCCACCAGACCGCCGCCCGCTCTGGAAGCAGGTAGGCGCAGAAGGTGATCGCTTCCTCAGGCACCCGCCCGGCCAGGAGAGAACGGCAAAATTCGAGCGAAGGCTCGTCGGTCGGAAGCGCTGTCATATCCCTGATAACAGCGGGATAGGACATGAAGAGATCGCGTGCGGTTCTGAATCGAAGCTGATGGGCCATGGCCGCTACGCTTTCACTGGAGAACAGTAGGCACTCAAGCCCTAGGTGAGGCGTAGGTCAAGTCTCCGCGCATGACTGGAAAATCGAAATCGATTGCGGAAGAATCTAGCGAAAGAAGGAGGCCAAAGGCATTTGGTTTTGGCGGCATGCGGCTCGTCAGTTCTTGAGCACGCCACCCACCGCCACGCCGGTGCCGAAGATCAGTGCCTTGGTCAGGAAGTCGTTGTTGTCTCGCGGCGGCGGTGGTTCATCGTCCTGGACGACGGTCTCGCGATCGCGTCTCTTTCTTTGCACGACCTGTTCTTGTTTGCGGGGCTTGCGCGCCAGCTGCTTCGGTGCCCGGGCCTTTTGCACGACCTGCTTTTTCGGCTGCGCCGCGCGAGCCTGGTCGGCGGCGTGCTTGGCACGCACGGCATCCATCATCGGATCTGTCTGGATGACGAGGAAGGCCAACTGCTCGCGTGTCAGGAACGTGGTCGGCGGCAGGCCGTTCTTCGCCTGCCAGACGCCGATCGCCTGGCGGCTTTGCGGGCCGATGTTGCCATCGACACGGCCAAGTTCATTGCCCAGGGCCTCGATGCGCAACTGCAGATCGATGCGGGCGTCGCGGTCGAGCCCAATCGCACTCTCCGTTATTTCGGTGCCGGGCGTCTGCTTCACCTCGTCGGACACGCCAACCGAAGTGCGCACGGCAGAGCCGGAGTTGGCATTGGCCTCGTCCATATCGATGGCCGCGACCTTCCGGTTTTCGCCCTTTGCCTGCTTCAACTGGTCGATGTTCAGCTTGGCCACAGTGGCGAAGCGTCCGCCTGGGAACTGATCGAGATAGGCCTCATAGTACGGAACCGTATCACGCTTCGAAGCCTCATCCCAAAGGCGTTGTTCAACTTCCCATGAGGGAGGATCGCTTGCCGCCGCCGCAGGAGGGGCTGGCGCCGCTGAAGCGTTGCTGGATGCATCGACGACGGACTTTGCCGCGGGCGCCGCTTCTTCAACGGGTTTTCCAAGGAACACTTCACGGCCCAGCGACGCGTTATGCCAAGGCCTCTGACGGCCTTGCGTGGTCTCAGCCACTTCACCGCGCACGCGCGTTAGCGCGCTCTGGATTTCAACGCCCGGCTCGGTCAGGTGCCGGGCCAGCGCCGTTGAGTAAGGGCTGTCGACACCGTTGCCGTCGAAGGCGATGGCGCCGGGATCCGTCGCGTAGGCGATCAGGATGCCACCGGTTCCGGCGCCGTCCGATTTTGCTTCGACAGGCGCCAGGCCGGACCCGAGCGAGCGGCTCTTTGGCATCGAGGCGGCCAGCGTTCTTGCGAGCGGATTGTCGCGACAGGCATCGAGGATGATAATGCCGACCGCCGGATCGGGCGGCAACGCGGCCATGAAGTCGTCGATCTGTATGGTGCGGGTCTTGAGAAAGGCGGGCGATGTCAGTTCAGCGTCGACCGGTATCAGGTAATTCTTGCCATCGACCTGCATGCCGTGGCCGGCATAGAAGATGACAGCGAGGTCGGCGTCGTAGGATTGCTCGGTAAACTTGCTGATGAGGCCATGCATGCCTGCATTGTCCTGATCGACGCCTTCTATGACCTGGAAGCCGGCATTGCGAAGCGTCGAAGCAATGAGATGCGCGTCATTGGCCGGATTGGGCAAAGCGACGGCATGAACATATTTGCTGTTGCCGATGACCAGCGCGACACGTTTCGCATCAGGCGTAGCGGCCCCTGCGCCTACCGAGGCAACAAGAAAGAGAAACATCCCGATCAGAAAGGCGAAGCTCGCTTTCATGGATCAGTCCTCGGCCGCATTCGAGCACAACAGTCATTTTGCCAGCGACAGGCCGCCATTGCAAGAAAAACACCTCATTATGTGACTTTGATGAAAGTTTGATCATTCGCGGACCAGCCGAAAACACCCAGGAATGGGTGCCGGGATCGCGGCCCCCATGGGAAGGCTGTTGGTTTGTTGACAGAAAGAATGCTCCAGACTCAAATTCATGCTATTCAGCGGCCAGCGAAATCGGATGCTCGGATGGGAGTAACCGTCATGCAATCAAGTAGCTCAGCCCTGGTGTTGGCAGCCATGCTTTTGGCGGCACCCGCATGCGCCGATCCTGTGCAGAAATCAGAAGATATCGTGAAGTTTTTTGCCGGCGCGACCAAACTCGGCCTGTCACGTGGAATTTGCGTCGGCACCGAGGAGGAGTGCAAAAGCAAGGAGACGGCAAAGGATCCGCCGGCGGGCAAATCCAGTCTCGACATGCTGATAAACTTCGGACTGGACTC
>JBDSLV010000278.1:0-5998 GCA_039916205.1 Mesorhizobium sp.
CTGCCCTTGGTGTCCGTTTTGGTTGGTTCGTCGAAATGCGCGTAGCCGCTCAACGGGCATTTCTTGGAAACGGGAACCTGGAAGGGGCCGTCAAAACTCTTGCAGGTACGGAACTTGGATGTCTGCCCCGCCGGAGCCGGCGTGGATTGGCACCCGGTAAAGGCGATGCTCGCCGCAAGCAGAAGAAAAAATTTGTCTTTCAATGTCAAAGCCCTCTTTCAATAAAGGTAAGATAAACACGCCGAATATCAAACAGCAAGCGATCGAGAGAGCGCCTTTATCGAAGGTATCAAATAAAAACCCAGCGTCTCCGCCGGGTTTCTTGGTCGTTTCATCAGTAGAGAGTATACCGACTCGATATCAACCCTTGCGGTTGCGCGCCGCAAGCGTCCGCAGCCGCAGTGCATTGAGGCGAATGAAACCCGCCGCGTCCTTCTGGTCATAGGCGCCGCGGTCGTCCTCGAAGGTGACCAGCGCGTCGGAGTAGAGCGTCTTTTTCGACTTGCGGCCGGTGACGATGACATTGCCCTTGTAGAGCTTCAGCCGCACGGTACCTACGACGTCTTCCTGGCTCTTGTCGATCATCGCCTGCAGCATCAGGCGTTCGGGCGCGAACCAGAAGCCGTTGTAGATCAGTTCGGCGTAGCGCGGCATGAACTCGTCCTTGAGATGCGCGGCACCCCGGTCGAGCGTGATCGATTCGATGGCGCGATGGGCCACGATCAGGATGGTGCCGCCGGGCGTCTCATAGACGCCACGCGATTTCATGCCGACGAAGCGGTTCTCGACCAGGTCCAGGCGGCCAATGCCATTGTCGCGGCCAAGATCGTTGAGAGCGGCCAGCATCGTTGCTGGCGACAGCTTCTTGCCGTTGAGCGCGATCGGATCGCCCTTGAGGAATTCGATCTCGATCTCGGTGACGGCGTCGGGCGCGTCCATCGGCGAGATGGTGCGCTGGTGGACGAATTCCGGGGGCTCGGTCCACGGGTCTTCCAGCACCTTGCCCTCCGAAGAGGAATGCAGGAGGTTGGCGTCGACCGAGAACGGCGCCTCGCCCCTCTTGTCCTTCGCCACCGGAATCTGGTGCTGCTCGGCGAAGTTGATGAGGTCGGTGCGCGACTTGAAGGACCAGTCGCGCCACGGCGCGATGACCTTGATGTCGGGGTTGAGCGCATAGGCCGAGAGCTCGAACCGAACCTGGTCATTGCCCTTCCCGGTGGCGCCATGGGCGATGGCGTCGGCGCCTACCTCTTTTGCGATCTCGACCAGGTGCTTGGAAATCAGCGGCCGGGCAATCGAGGTGCCCAGCAGATAGGTGCCTTCGTAGACGGTGTTGGCGCGAAACATCGGGAAGACGAAGTCGGAAACGAATTCCTCGCGCACATCGACGACGCGGATGTCCTTGATGCCCATCATCTCGGCCTTGCGGCGTGCCGGCTCCAGTTCGCCGCCCTGGCCGAGATCGGCGGTGAAGGTGACGACTTCGGCGCCGAGCTCGGTCTGCAGCCATTTCAGGATGATGGAAGTGTCGAGGCCGCCGGAATAGGCGAGCACGACTTTCTTGACGTCTTTACCCTTGGACATGTTTACTCCGTCGATGGCGGACGCGCCTGAAAGGCGCCGTGGATTGTCGCAGCGCCTTTTAGCAGGAACGGCAAAGCGAGCAAGCAGGCCAGAGCGGGTCGAAGTCATGGCCGATGCGGGACAGATTGGACCAGGCTATCCGGCCGCAACCCGCCGCAACCGCAAGATGTGTTTCATGGCGTGATTTAATCAAGTTTTCATGCCTTGCCGCTATCCGGAAAGGCGAAGCCTCACCGGCGCCGCAACCAGGCCGCGACAGCTTTGCTTGTTTCGCCGCAAGTACATCCCCAGGCTTGGAACCATTCGATGCGGGTCATATCGTGTATCGCCACGGAGCATAATCTGTGGCTCGTGCTGCTGGCGGCGCTGATCTGCGTCACCGGCTGCTGGGTGACCGTCGGGCTCTTCGACCGCGCCAGGAAGACCGCCGGCGTGCAGATGCGGGGCTGGCTGTTCCTGACGGCGGTTGCTGCCGGGTCTTCGATCTGGTGCACGCATTTCATCGCCATGCTGGCCTATCAGCCGGGTGCGCCGATCACTTTCGATCCGGTACTCACCATGATCTCGCTGGTCATCGCCATTGCCGGGACCGGGGCGGGCTTTGCCCTTGCCTCTGCCACACGCGGACGTTTCACCCCCGAATTTGGCGGATGTATCGTCGGCTTGGCGATTTCAGCCATGCACTATACCGGCATGATGGCCTATCACGTTGCCGGCATCGTCGAATGGGACAGCCTCTATATCGCCGCTTCGCTTGTCATCTCGGTGGTCTTCTCGGCCGCTGCCATAGGTCAGGTTGTGCGCCGGTCGTATCGCCGGGCGGAACATGTCGGTGCCGGGCTGCTGGTGCTGGCGATCGTCGGCCTTCACTTCACGGCGATGGCGGCGGTTGCGGTGACGCCAATGTCCTTCATCAGCACCGGCACCAATCCGGAGATTCTCGTTGCGATGGCCGTCGCGGTTGCCGTTGTCGGCCTGATTGTCGCCGCCACCGGCTTCGCCAGCTACCTGATCGATGAGCGCGGCCGCCTGGAAAGCTTCGAGCGGCTTCAGCACCTCGCCCTCAATGATGCCCTCACCGGCCTGCCCAACCGCGTCAGCTTCACCGACCGGCTCGACCATGAGATCGAACAGGCCGGCGAAGACGCGCAAACCATGACCGCCGTCATTGTCATCGATCTCGACCGCTTCAAGGAGATCAACGATCTCAGAGGGCATGCGGCGGGGGACCAGGCGCTCAAGATCGTGGCGCGCCGACTGGCGAAACTGACCGGCGATGGCGAATTCGTCGCCCGGCTCGGCGGCGATGAATTCGCCGCGATCAAGCGCTTCAAGGACCAGAAGGATCTCCTCGGCCTCGTTTCGAGGCTGGAAAAGGCTCTGTTCGAACCGCTGCGGATCGAGGATTTCGAAATCGCCACGGGCGCAAGCATAGGTGTTGCCGTCTTTCCGCGTGACGGCGCCGACCGGGAAAGGCTGGTCAGCAATGCCGATCTTGCCATGTACCGGGCAAAGAATGACGTCTCGCGGGCCGTATGCTTCTACGAATCCAACATGGACGAGACCGCACGGGCGCGCCGCGCGCTGGCGACCGATCTTCGCCATGCCGTCGAGCGCGGCGAGCTTTCGCTCCACTACCAGGTGCAGACCTCGGTGCCGACCGGCGCCACTTGCGGCTATGAGGCGCTGCTGCGCTGGGCCCATCCCGAGCATGGCATGATACCGCCAGCCGAGTTCATTCCGATCGCCGAGGAGAATGGCTCCATCCTGGCGATCGGCGAATGGGTGCTGCGGACCGCGTGCCGCCAGGCGGCATCCTGGGACAATGACTACAAGATCGCGGTCAACCTCTCGCCGGTGCAGTTCGCCCATGCCGACCTCGCCAAGCTGGTGCACCAGATCCTGGTCGAAACCGGCCTGTCGCCCAAGCGGCTGGAGCTCGAACTGACCGAATCGACGATCATCGCCGACAAGGTCCGCACGCTGCATGTCCTGCGCCAGATCAAGACGCTGGGCGTGACGATCGCCATCGATGATTTCGGTACCGGCTATTCGTCACTCGACACGCTGCGTTCATTTCCTTTCGACAAGATCAAGCTCGACCGTTCGTTCATGGCCGATGTCGAACGCAGTCCACAAGCCAAGGCAATCATTCGGGCGGTGCTGACCTTGGGGCGAAGCCTCGAAATCCCCGTGCTTGCCGAGGGCGTCGAAACGCATGTCCAGATGTCCATCCTGCAAGTGGAAGGCTGCAACGAGGCACAAGGCTATTTCCTTGGCCGCCCCAAGCCGATCGATCAGATCCTGTTTGCCGAAGCCCTGGCCGACGCCGACGTCGAGACCATTGCGAGCGTCGCGCCAGTGCCGAAATACGCCTAGCAGAGCAGTTGAACCGCCGGCGCGGCAAGCAGTTCGGTTCAGCGATGTCTGGCGCCAGCGTAACGCTTCCTATATAGGCTGCGCGTCTTCCTTCGGGTCCGCGCATGTCCTTCATTCCCGACATCACCACGCTCATCCAGTTCTCGATCGCCATCCTCATCCTGGCTATTACGCCGGGGCCTGACATGACGCTGTTCGTCAGCCGGACACTCAGCCAGGGGCGTGCCGCCGGGTTTGCCTCGATGGCGGGTGCGTTCTGCGGGACGGTTATTCACACCACGCTGGTCGTGGTCGGCGTCTCGGCGCTGATCGTCGCATCGCCGATGGCCTTTTTCGCGCTCAAGATCTTCGGCGCCGGCTATCTCGTTTTCCTGGCGTGGCAGGCCGTCACCAAGGGTTCGGCCTTTTCGCCCGAGAAGAAGACGGGACCGCAAATCTCGCTGTTTCGAAGCTGGGCTGCCGGCCTCGGCGTCAACCTGCTCAACCCGAAGATCATCCTGTTCTTCATGACCTTCCTGCCGCAATTCGTCTCGGCTCACGACCCCAACGCGCCGGGAAAACTGTTCTTTCTTGGCACGATGTTCATCGTGATTTCGATACCGGTGACGGTGCCGATGGTGCTGGCGGCGGAAAGGTTCGCGGCGGCAATGAAGGCCAGCCCTCGCGTGACGCGCGTCGTCGACTATCTGTTCGCCGGCGTGTTCTCGGCCTTCGCGCTCAAGATCCTCACGGCGCAGGCGAAGTAGGATCGGCGCTATGCCTTGCCGGCCTCGTGCCAGCTTCCGGCCCAGCGCCCGGCACTGAGCCAGTAGAAGATGCCACCAACCATACCGCCGCCAATGACGGCGGCGATGGCGCGCGGTTCGCTGACCGCGAAACCGGCATCGGCCATCCTGCGGGAGAAGCCGAGGAAGACGCCGGCGGTCACCGCGCCGCCAAGGGCATAGAACAGCCAGTCGCGCCGACCGAGGATTTCAGAAACGAGGATGACGACAATCGCCGGCATGAAGGCGAAATAGGCAACGAACAGTGCGGCAAAGGGGACCGAGAACCACAACGAAGCCGGCACGGCCGACGGTGCATCGTTTGCCAGCAAGCCGGTGGAGGCCAGGAACATGATGTTGAGGAAGGCGCTCGCCGCCAATGAGGCGACGGCATAGCCGAACAGGATGACGGCGAAGCGGACGACATAGGCAACGAGACGGCTCACGCCTCGCCGTGCCCCGCGATCATCATGGCTTCGAGCGCCAGCCGGTCTACCTTGCGCATGCGCTCCGAGTCCGACTTCAACTGGCCGCAGGCGGCAAGAATGTCACGGCCGCGAGGGGTGCGGATCGGCGAGGCATAGCCGGCATTGTTGATGTAGTCGGCGAATTTCTCGATCGTCTCCCAGTCCGAGCACTGGTAGTTGGTGCCTGGCCACGGGTTGAACGGGATCAGGTTGATCTTGGCCGGAATACCCTTAAGCAGCTTGATCAGGCCCTTGGCGTCCTCGATGGAATCGTTGACGTCCTTCAGCATCACATATTCGAAGGTGATGCGCTTGGCGTTCGACAGGCCGGGATAGGCGCGGCAGGCCTCGATCAGGTCCTTCAGCGGATACTTCTTGTTGATCGGCACCAGGAGGTCGCGCAGATCGTCATTGGTGGCATGCAGCGAGATCGCCAGCATGACGCCGATCTCCTCGCCGGTGCGGAAAATCTCAGGCACGACACCGGAGGTCGACAGCGTGATGCGTCTTTTCGACAGGGAAAGCCCGTCGCCGTCGGAAGCGATCAGCAGTGCCGTCTTCACCGCCTCGAAATTGTAGAGCGGCTCACCCATGCCCATCATGACGATGTTGGACACTTTGCGGCCCTCTGCCGGCACGATGGCGCCGTCCGGCGTGTCGCGGTCGGGGAAGTCGCCGAGCCGGTCGCGCGCGGTGAGCAGTTGGCCGAGGATTTCCTCCGCCGTCAGGTTGCGCACCAGCTTCTGCGTGCCGGTGTGGCAGAAGGAGCAGGTCAGCGTGCAGCCAACCTGCGAAGAGATGCAC
>JBDSLV010000279.1:0-23188 GCA_039916205.1 Mesorhizobium sp.
GGCAAGACCGCCTCGACCAAGGGCCAGGCCGCTAAAATCGCCAAGGACAGCGCGGACGCCAAGCCGCACAAGGACGCCGCCGACACTGAAGAGGCGGCCTCCGATACCGGCACCGCGCCGCTCCAGAACGACTTGCCGCTGCTCATTGCATTTCATGATTTGCGCCATTTCTCCACGGCGGCCAAGGCGGGTGGGCGTGACACGGCTGCAGGTGAAGCCGCGCAGGATCCGGCACTCGACGGGCAGCAGCCGCTGCCAAAACTCTACCAGTCGAAATCGGCGGGACGCGAAGTTCTGGAAACCATGTCGAAACCGGAGCAGGCCTCGCTCGTCGATGGGCCTTTGACCGCGCTTGACGGCAAGGCCCCAGGTGATGCCGGTGCGAACTCCGCCATGCCAAGACGCGAAAGCGCGACCCCCGCGCAGGCGCTGCCTGGCGTACCGGCGGCTGATGTCCCTGGCGTGCAGGCGAAGCATGCCGGGCCGGGGATGAAGAGCATCGAGGATGTCCAGTCTTCCATGCGGCCCGAACCCGGAAAACAGTCATCGTCCGCCGGTCGCATCGATGTGGTTTCCGAACGGAGCTTCCCGGCGCCAGCGCAGAACCCGATGAGCCAGGCAGCGCTCAACGTTGTCAGTGCCATAGCCGCCGATGGCGGCCCGCAACAGACACTTTCGTCTCCCTCGGCCGCCGGTCAATTGGCCTCCTCTGTTGCCGTTCCGACACATATGTTGAAGATCGAACTTCATCCGGCCGAGCTAGGCATGGTTACAGCCACTCTTAGGCTCTCGGGAGAACAACTTTCGATTGAGTTGAAGCCTGAAACCCACGATGCCCACCGCCGCCTGAGCGCCGACAGCGAAGCAATCGTCAAGTCGCTGCGCGGGCTCGGTTTCGAGGTTGATAAGGTCACAATTCTACAACCTTCGGTAGCGGTTCCCTCGGCAACCCGCACCGATGCAACCGGCTCCTTGCCTACGGCAACAGGCCGCGACCAGTCATCCTTTCAGCCCGGAAATTCAGGCGGCAACAATGGTGGAACCGGCGGCCAGCAACCGGGAAGGAACCGCAACGATGACGCACAGGATTTCGGCCGCGCCGCTTCGCCGGCTCGCGAACGTGCTGGCGGCGATATGTTTATCTAGCCTTGCCGGCGGCACGGCATTCGCCGCCGCCAATCCCTGCGAGCCGGAGATCCTGCGCGCCGCCGATCGCTACGGCGTGCCCGCCGGCATCCTCTATGCGGTCGGCCTGACCGAGACCGGCAACAAGGGCAGTCTTCAACCTAATGCCTTGAATATAGAGGGAAAAGCAGTTTTCCCACGGAGCCGGAGTGAGGCGCTTGCCGCCTTCGCCAATGCCCGGCGCGAGGGCAAGACATTGATCGACCTTGGCTGCATGCAGATCAATCACCACTATCACGCAGCGCATTTCCGCAGTGTCGAGGACATGCTCGACCCCCATCAGAACGTCGACTACGCGGCGCGCTTCCTGGCCAGTCTGCATGCCCGCCATGAGACCTGGTCGATGGCTGTCGCCCGCTATCATGCCGGTCCCGACAACGATCCGGCGCAGAAGATTTATGTCTGCAGGGTCATCGCCAACATGGTCGCGACCGGCTTTGGAAAGTGGACCTCGAACGCGCGGACCTTCTGCAACCCATAAGCGCCTTCATCTTTTTCAATTCATGAGCCGAGCGAACCCAATACTGTTGCTCAAGAGATGATCGAAGCAGGCCCATCGGACTATGTTGCCCCGCGCTAATGCAACTGAAACGATTCCCGACTCCCAAGAAACTAGCTACAAGAAATGACGGTTGTTCAGGATTCCCGCCAGCGGATACCCCTTTTCTCACGGGGCAAATGATTTGATTCGGAGGCGGGCCGATGATTGTAATCGTTGACGAGCGAGAGCTCGTAACAGAGGGATACAATTCACTTTTCGATCGTGAGGGCGTCGCCTGCGCGGGCTTTGCGCCCGGCGAGTTCGGTGAGTGGGTAACCTCGGCGGCGGACACCGATCTGAGGTCGGTAAGGGCCTTCCTCATCGGCGACTGTCGCGAAGGCGCCATCTCTCCCCGGCAGATCCGCGATCGCACCGGCGCACCCGTCATAGCACTGAGCGAACAGCACTCGCTGGAGAACACGCTGCGGTTGTTCGAGAGCGGCGTCGACGACGTCATCCGCAAGCCGGTTCACATCCGCGAAATCCTCGCCCGCATCACCGCCATTCGCCGCCGTGCCCAGGAAGACGTCTCCTACACCGAGATCGGCGCCATGCGCATCTTCATGGACGGCCGCGATCCGGAGATCGACGGTCAGCCCCTGCCCTTGCCGCGCCGCGAGCGCCGCATCCTCGAATATCTGGCGAGCAATCGCGGACGCCGCGTCACCAAGACCCAGGTCTTCAACGCCATCTACGGCATCTTCGACGAAGAGGTCGAGGAGAACGTGGTGGAAAGCCACATCAGCAAATTGCGCAAGAAGCTGCGCGAGAAGCTGGGCACGGATCCGATCGATTCCAAGCGCTTTCTCGGCTACCGGCTCGTGTTCTGACGCGACGCCGCGCCAGCTTCGCGCAAGACACAACGCGTAGCCTCGAAGCCAGTGGCATGGACACTCGGGAGACCTTTCAATGAGCCTTTACGGAATGATGCGGACCGGTGTTTCCGGCATGAACGCACAGGCGAACCGCCTGTCGACGACAGCCGACAACATCGCCAATTCCGACACCACCGGCTACAAGCGATCTTCGGCCGAATTTTCGACACTGGTGATGCCGACAACCGGCGGCGCCTACAATTCCGGCGGCGTCACCACCACGATCCGCAAGGCGGTCAGCGATCCGGGCGTGCTGCAGTACACGACCTCGGTCTCCGACCTTGCCGTCAGCGGCGATGGTTTCTTTGTCGTTCGGGACCCGAGCGGAACCCCCTTCCTCACCCGTGCCGGCGCCTTTGTCCCCGATGCGCAAGGCAGGCTGGTCAACGCGGCAGGCTTTCAGCTGATGGCCTACAGCTACGCCAACGGCGTGCCGGCGGCGACGGTGAACGGCTTCGAGGGACTGGAGCCGGTGGTCATCTCCGACCAGGTGATGACGGCAACGCCAAGCACCCAGGGCAACTTCAGCGGCAACCTGCCCGCGGGCGCGACGCCTGTCGTGGCCGCCAACTTGCCCGGCGCCAACGCCGCGACCGCGCAGTACACGTCGAAATCCTCGATGGTCGCCTACGACAATCTCGGCAACAAGACGCTGCTCGACGTCTATTTCACCAACACCGGCGCCGGCACCTGGCAGGTTGCGGTCTTCGATCAGTCAAAGGCCACGCCTGGAACAGGGTTCCCCTATACCGGCGGCGCGCTGGGTTCGGCAAACCTGACCTTCGACACCACCACCGGCAAGCTGACGGGCGCCGTCACAGGCGTATCGCTGACAGTGCCCAACGGCGCTGCTCTGTCGCTTGATCTTTCCCAACTCACCCAGCTTGGCGCCGGCTTCACCGTTGCCGACGCCAAGGTGAACGGCAACGCTCCGAGCACCATCGACAAGATCCAGATCAGCAAGGACGGCACGATCTACGCGCAGTACAAGGACGGCTCCACCAAGCCGCTCTACAAGATTCCGCTGGCCGACGTGCAGAGCCCCGACCAGCTGATGGCCCTTGCCGGAAACGTCTACTCGCAAGGCACCGATTCCGGCGCCATTCGTGTCGGCTTCGCCAATGAAGGCAAGCTCGGCAGCATCGTGTCCGGCGCGCTCGAGAACTCCAATGTCGATATCGCCGAAGAACTGACCGACATGATCGCGGCGCAGCGCAGCTACACCGCCAATTCGAAAGTCTTCCAGACCGGTTCCGATCTGATGGACGTCCTTGTCAACCTGAAGAGATAACAACGGGCGCCGCCCGTGAAAGACCCGCATGTCGCTGTCCACTGCATTGAACATCGCCCAGTCGGCGCTTCTGGCCACATCACGGCAGACCGCCGTCGTCTCCCGCAATGTCGCGGATGCCGACAATCCAAACTATTCCCGCCGCATAGCCGTCGTCACCAGCACGGCACCGGGCGCGCGGTCGGTCGATATTCAGCGCGCCACCGACGACTTGCTGTTTCGCCAGAATCTGAGCGCGCTTTCAGCCTATAGCGGCCAGAACGCGCTCTACAGCGGCATGGACAGGCTCGGCCTTTCCGTGAACGGCGTCGACAACGCGTCCTCTCCCTCGACGGCGATCGCCAATCTGCAAAAAGCGCTACAGCTATACGCCACCTCGCCGTCAAACCAGAATATCGGCTCAACCGTCATCGACGCGGCCAAGCAGGTGGTGCGCTCGCTGAATGACGGCAGCAAGGCCATCCAGGATTTCCGCACCCAGACCGATGGCGAGATCGGCACCGCGGTCAACGATCTCAACTCGCTGCTGGGCCAGTTCCAGGACGCCAACCGGGCGGTGATCTCGGGAACCCGCTCTGGCACCGACGTATCCGATGCGCTCGACCAGCGCGATGCGCTGTTGAAGAAGATCTCCGACTATATCCCGGTCTCGACTTTCACGCGCGGCGACAATGACATGGTCGTCAACACCGCCGATGGCACCACGCTGTTCGAGACCATCCCGCGCTCGGTCACCTTCACGCCATCGTCCGGTTATGCCGCCGGAGCGGCCGGCAACGCCGTCTACATCGACAATGTGCCGATTTCGGCGGGAAGCGGCGGCAACACTACAGCCAGCGGCAAGCTCGCCGGCATGCTGCAGCTGCGCGACGGTGTCGCTGCCACCATGCAGAGCCAGCTCGATGAGACGGCGCGCGGGCTGATCACCGCCTTTGCCGAAACCGCGCCGTCCATGCCCAATGCAACCGGCCTGTTTACCTGGCCGGGCGCGCCGGGCGTGCCGCCTTCCGGCGCATTGATCAACGGCCTTGCCAGCACCATAAGCGTCAACGCGGCGATGGATCCGAGCGCCGGCGGCAGCCCGACAGTGTTGCGAGACGGCGGTGCCAACGGCGCGGCCTATGTCGCCAACACCAGCGGCGGCGCTTCCTACTCCACGCTTCTGGTTGCCTATGGCGACAAGCTCGACAAACCGATGAGCTTTGATCCGGCCGCCGGGATTTCGGTCACGTCCAGCGTCTCCGACTACGCCGCCAATTCGATTGGCTGGTTTCAGGGCGTACGTCAGCAAGCCTCGACCGCGGCTGACGCCAAGGAGGCTCTGGCCCAGCGTACCGCCGATGCCCTGTCCAACGCGACAGGCGTCAATGTCGACCAGGAAATGTCGTTGATGCTCGATCTCGAGCACACCTATCAGGCATCGGCCCGAATGATGAAAACCGTCGACGACATGTTGGCGGCTCTGCTCAGCGCGGTGGGATAATCCATGACTTCAGTCTCTTCGGCTGCCCTCACGAACGCCATGCGCTACCAGCAGATGCGCATGCAGGCGGATCTCGTCAAAGCCACGAAAGAGTCCTCGACCGGCAGGGTCGCCGATGTCGGGCTGGCCCTGGGCGCACGCACCGCGCAATCCGTCACCTTCTCGCGCGATCTCGACCGGTTGAACGGCATCGTCGATTCCAACGGCCTGATCAGCGCCCGGCTTTCCGCGACGCAGACCTCGCTTGGCCAGCTCTCCGCTGCTGCCCAGAGCCTCCTCTCCAGCCTGACCAGCGCCTCATCCGGCGACGGCGCCAACAGCATCACGCAGTCCTCTGGCAATTCGACCCTGCAGCAGCTCACATCGATCCTCAACACAAGTGTGAACGGCGAGTATCTGTTCGCGGGCACCAACACCGACGTCAAGCCGATCAATGACTTTTCGGCTGCCGGCTCGTCCGCCAAGGCCGCCTTTGACGCCTCCTTCGTCGCGCGTTTCGGCTTTACCCCAGCCGACCCGGCAGCTGCCAACATCACAGCCGCCCAGATGGACAGTTTCATCACCAACGACGTCCAGCCGCAGTTCTTCGGCGCGGGGTGGCAGGCGAACTGGTCGAACGCCACCGACCAGCAGATCGTCAGCCGCATCGCCCTCAACGAAAACACCCCGACCTCGACCAGCGCCAACCAGGACGGCATTCGCAAGTTGGCCATGGCGGCGACCATTGTCAGCAGCCTGATGTCCAGCAACATCAGCAAGGCAGCGAAAGACACACTTATCAGCCGTTCGACGACAATGGTCGGCGAGGCGCTGAGCGGCATTGGCCAGGTCCAGTCGCAGACCGGCATCATTCAGAAGCGGGTGAGCGACGCGACCGACCGGATGAAGACGCAGGTCGATCTTTTCGAACGGCACATTCTCGATCTGGAAGGCGTCGATCCGGCTGAAGCAGCGACCCGTGTCGCGAATCTGACGCAGCACATCGAGAATTCTTTCGCGCTGACAGCGCGCTTGCAACAGCTTAGCTTGTTGAAATACCTGACCTGAGAACTCTGACACGGAACGGTAGAGCCCCCAGAATGTACCAATTCTCCTACGCCGATATCCAGAGCAACTCCGTTGCCGACGCGAAGGATCGCGAGCGGGAGCTGCTGACACGCTCGATCGACATGCTGGCGGCGGCCTCAGCCGCTGGCCGCAACTCGATGGAGGCGATCGAGGCGCTGCATTTCACCAACCGCGTCTGGACGACCTTCGTCGAGGATCTCGGCTCGAGCGACAACGCGCTGCCCAAGGAACTTCGCGCCAACCTGATCTCCATTGGCTTGTGGCTGCTGCGCGAGACCGAGGATATCCGCCAGGGCCGAACCAACAATTTCGAAGGTTTGATCGAAGTGTCCCAGATCATCAGGGACGGCATTCAATGACCAACACGCTGAAGATATCGCTGAAGCCGAATGAGAAGATCTACATCAACGGCGGCGTGATCCGTGTCGACCGCAAGGTCACCATTGAACTGATGAATGACGTGCAGTTTCTGCTCGAGAGCCATGTGATCCAGGCCGATGATGCCTCGACGCCGCTCAAGCAGCTATACTTCATCCTGCAGGTGATGCTGATAAACCCGGCCGGAGCGGTCGAGGCACGCGACATGTTCCGCCGCTCGCTGCCGCTGTTGCTGGCCAGCTTCGAGGACGAGCAGATTTGCAGCACCCTGAAGCAGATCGACCGCATGGTCGGCGAAGACCACATCTACGAGGCGCTGAAGGCGATCCGCTCGCTCTATGCGCTCGAACGCCGCGCGCTTGGCGGCAATGACGATATCCCGGGCGCCTCGCGCCCCCTGGCTATGGGAGCACGATACTGATGAACGTGGACATGACGACGAACATACCGGCTGGCGCCAACCAGGCCAGCCAGCAGACTTCCAAGACGGCGGTCGACTATCAGTCCTTCCTGAAGCTTCTGATCGCTGAGATGAAGAACCAGGACCCGACGAAGCCGATGGATTCGACGCAGTATGTCGCTCAGCTCGCCACCTTTTCGCAGGTCGAGCAGTCGGTGCAGACCAACACCAAGCTGAGCCAGATCATGCAGTCCTCCGCGCTGTCGCAGGCGGACGCGCTGATCGGCCGTTCGATAACCTCCGCCGACGGCAAGACCACAGGCACAGTCGCTTCGGTACGCCTGGCCAGCACCGGCCTGATCGCCGTTCTGCAGAATGGCACCGAAGTCGCGGTCGGCCCTGGCGTCTCGGTCAAGGCCGCAAGCTAGACCTTGTAGCCGAGCGAACCCATGAACGAGGCCGACGCTCTCGATATCGTCCAGTACGCGGTCTGGACGGTTCTGACCGCGTGCGCGCCGGTGGTGCTGGTCGCCATGGTGGTCGGCATCGGCATCGCCCTGATCCAGGCGTTGACACAGATCCAGGAAATCACGCTGACCTTCGTGCCCAAGATCGTCGCCATCATGCTGGTGGTGGCGCTGACCGGTCCGTTCATCGGCGCCCAGATATCGGCCTTCACCAACGTCATCTTCGAGCGCATCCAGAACGGCTTCTGATCCCCCGCTTGCGGGCCGCTGGGTTCCGGCTAGATTGCCGCGGTGACCTTCAAGGCAGCGCGCTCTTGATGTCTCTGGGAGAGCCATGAACCAGATCAAACCGACCGGCAGAGCATGTGCGGGATAGCCGGCGTCTGGCGGAAACGAAACCCGATCGCCTCGGCCGATATGGCGGACGTTGCGCGCATGATGCAAGCGCTGGCGCATCGCGGCCCCGACGATCATTCCAGTTGGAACGACAACCGGCTGGCTCTCGGCCACCGCCGGCTTTCAATCATCGACCTCTCGCCCGCTGCCCGCGAACCGATGCTGACCGCGTGCGGCCAGGGCGTGCTTGTCTACAACGGCGAGGTCTACAATTACCGGTCGCTGCGCGACACGCTTGAGGCCGAGGGCAAGGTCTTTCAAACTGTCTCGGATGCGGAAGTTGTTCTGCAGGCCCTGCACCATTGGGGCCCCGACAAGGCGGTTCCGCTGTTCGACGGCATGTTTTCGCTCGCCTATTACGACGCCCGCGAGCGTGCGCTGTGGCTTGCCCGCGACCGGCTCGGCATCAAGCCTATGTCGGTGGCCGAAACGTCGGAGCGGATCGTGTTTGCCTCCGAGGACAAGGCGATCCTTGCCTGTGGCGGGGTCCCGCGTGACATCGATGCCCGCGAGATCACCTTGCGGCTCGCCTGGCAAAGCCGCGATTCAAGCTTCAGCCTGTTCGACAAGATCGAGCGGCTGCCGCCGGCAGGCCTGTGGAAGATAGGCGATGCCGGCATCGAGAAGCGGTGCTTCTGGCATGTCCTTGATGTTCTCGACACGGCACGCATCACTGGTGACACGGCTTCCGACGCGGAGCACATGGCGACGCTCGAAGCGCTGGTCGAGGAGAGTGTCGGGCTTCACTGCATCGCCGACACCAGCGTCGCCTCGGCCTGCAGCGGCGGCGTCGATTCCGGCCTGATCACGGCGCTGGCCAAACGCCGCCGGCCAGAAATGCATGCCTATGTTGTCGACCCGCGTATCGGCAAAAGCGAAGCCGCCAGCGCGGAACGGACCGGCCGTCATGTCGGCATCGACCTGCGCAAGGTGCCTGTCGACAGAAACAGGTTCTTCGAACTCTGGCCAAGGGCGGTCTGGCATCTGGAAAGTGACGGCTGGCACCCCAGCCAGGCCTGCCTGCTGGCGCTTGCCGAACAGTGCCGCGCCGACGGCGTCAAGGTGCTGCTCACCGGCGAAGGCGCCGATGAGCTGTTTGGCGGCTATCCCTGGCAGGTGGCCAGCATGAAGCTTTGGCGCCAATGGTCGTGGCCGCGACGCCTGTTCCAGGGCGGAAGCCGGCTGACACGCAGGTTCGAGCGCCAGCGCCATGCTCCCTTCCGGACATCGATCGGCGCTGCTCATGCCTGGGACCGCAACATCGTTCTCAGGGCGCTGTCGCCAGAACTGAACTTCCTGCAAACCAGGATCTTCGACCGGCTGGGCCCGGTGGACTCACTTGGCGACCGCGCCTTCCTGGGATGTTGCCTCTACGACCTCTATTCGCACCTCCAGGACCTGCTCCACAGGCACGATCGGCTCTCGATGGCGGCTTCCGTCGAACTCAGGGTGCCTTTCCTGGAGAACCGGCTGATCGACTTCGCCATCCATTTGCCGAGGCGGCAGAAATATCGCGGCAAGACCGCAAAATGGCTGCTGAAGAAAGTCGCGGAAAAATACATCCCGCATGAAAATATAGCCGCGCCGAAAGTCGGTTTCGAAGTGTCGGCTGATTTCACGGCCGGCACGCAAGGTCTGCTGCGTGGCGGGTTTTTACGCGATGCGATGAAGTGGCCAGCGGCATCCGTGGAGGATCTTGTCGACCTCGCGAAACGCGACGAATCCTCAAGAATGCGGCTGGTCGGCATGGAGATGTTCCTGCGCCTTCACGCCGGCGGCGAGACGGTGGGCAATCTCACCGAAGCACTCAATGCCGAGGTCAGGGCCGCGGACTGATGTGGACCTCAGCTATCTCATTGTTGGACCATGAGCTTTCTCGAAAGGCGTTCGCCCTTTGGGGCGCTATGCCCTACTTTCGACATACGGTCTGAGGAACCGGTACAAAGCACGCGAAGGCAAGGAAATACCGATGATTGACGAAAAGCCGGACAGCGAAAGCGTCTCGGCGCTGGCGCCCTTCCGGCATGGCATTTTCCGCGCTGTGTGGTCCGCCAGTCTGGTCTCGAATTTCGGCGGCCTGATCCAGGGCGTCGGCGCTGCCTGGATGATGACGACAATCGCCACCTCATCCTACCAGGTTGCCCTGGTCCAGGCCTCCACCACCTTGCCGATCATGTTGTTCGCGCTCGTTGCCGGCGCCATCGCCGACAGTTTCGACCGGCGCAAGGTCATGCTGGTCGCCCAGACCTTCATGCTGGTCGTCTCGGTGCTTCTGACGATCTTCACCTATCTTGGCCTGATCACGCCGTGGACGCTGCTCGCCTTCACCTTCCTGATCGACAGCGGCACGGCACTGAACAGCCCGTCATGGCAGGCCTCGGTCGGCGACATCGTGCCGCGCAACAAGGTGCCGGCCGCCGTTGCGCTCAACTCGATGGGCTTCAACCTGACCCGCAGCGTCGGCCCAGCCATCGGCGGCATCATCGTCGCCGCCGCCGGCGCGGCTGCCGCCTTTGCCGCCAACGCGGTGAGCTATATCGGCCTCATCGTCGTGCTGGCGCGCTGGAAGCCGGACCTGCCGGTATCGGCCTTGCCGCGCGAGTCGCTCGGTGCCGCCATGGGCGCCGGCCTGCGCTATGTCGCCATGTCACCCAACATCGGCAAGGTGCTGGTCCGGGGCCTGGCCTTCGGCTTCAGCGCCGGTGCCGTGCTGGCGCTGTTGCCGCTGGTGGCGCGTGACGTGGTCAAGGGCGATGCCTTGACCTACGGCATCATGCTCGGCGCCTTCGGCATCGGCGCTGTCGGCGGCGCGCTGCTCAGTGTGCGGCTGCGCCAGCTTCTGTCCAGCGAAACGATGGTGCGCTCGGCCTTCGCCGGCTTCGCCCTCTGCGCCTTCAATGCAGCCATCAGCACCCATGCCTGGCAGACATCGCTCGGCCTCTTGATTGGCGGCGCCTGCTGGGTGATCGCGCTGTCGCATTTCAACGTCACGGTTCAGATGGCCACCCCGCGCTGGGTGGTCGGCCGGGTTCTATCGGTCTACCAGACGGCGACCTTCGGCGGCATCGCGCTCGGCAGCTGGGTGTGGGGCGTGGTCGCCGACGCGCATGGCGCCGAAACCGCGCTGATCGCGGCTGCCATCACCATGCTGGCCGGCGGCGCCATTGGCCTGCTTCTGCCCTTGCCGCAGCAGCCGATCCTCAATCTCGACCCGCTCAACCGTTTCAAGGAGCCGCATCTCGCGCTCGACCTCAAGCCGCGCAGCGGCCCCATCGCCATCATGATCGAATATGTCATCCGCCATGAGGACGAGAAGGACTTCCTTGCCATCATGGCCGAACGCGGCCGCATTCGGCGCCGCGACGGCGCCCGCAACTGGACACTGGCGCGCGATCTTGAAAACCCCACCATCTGGATCGAGCACTACCACACGCCGACATGGCTGGAGTATATCCGCCACAATGGCCGCATCACCCACGCCGACGCCGTCATCAGCGAGCGCATCAGGGCGCTGCACTCAGGCGAGGAGCCGCCGCGCGTGCGCCGGATGATCGAGCGCCCGACGACCGCCGGTACGGCGCTGGTCATGGCGAAGGGACCTATCGAGCACTGATCCATGATCCCGAAAAGTGGAACCCGGTTTTCGGACAAGATCATGGTCAAACAGGAAGGTCAGTTGGCCGTCTGGATCATGTAGAGCTTGCGCGTCGTCTCGCGGATCCGCCATTCGCCCTTCCACCCCAGCGGCAAGACAAGCAGATCGCCTGGACCGAGTTCCCGCGTCTCTCCATCGACGCGCCGCATTTCCACCCGGCCGGAAATGATGTGACAGATCTCCGACGAATCCGAACGGTCGGCCGTGAACAGGCCGGGCGTGCATTCCCAGATGCCGATTTCCAGGGTGCCGTCTTGCGACTGAAAAAGCGCGCGCACCGCCTCGACCTGGTTTCCCTCGATGGAAGTTGGCTTGGGCGAGAACGCGCCGATGTCGGTCCTGGCGAGATCTTGAAAAGTCGAAAGGTCGATCAAGTCGGGCTCCATGGTCAATGGCCTGTGATACGGTCCGCCAGGGCGGCAAGCCTTGAAGTCCGCGCCAGCCCGGCGGCCTCACGGCGGTCGGCGATGCGATAGAGCTGATACATCGCGTGCACGCCGAGCCACCGCAACGGCTCCGGTTCCCAGCGCCGCACCGTGCGGTTGACCCAGGGCAGGCGCACCAGTTCGGTGTCCTCGCCAAGGATCAGGTCGGCCAGCGTGCGCCCCGAGAGATTGGAACTCGAGACGCCGAGCCCGACATAGCCGCCCGCCCAGCCGATACGGGTTTTCGGATCGAGGCCGACCGTCGTGCACCAGTCGCGCGGCACGCCGAGCACGCCGCACCAGGCATGCTCGATCCGGCACCCAGCCGTTTGTGGCAGCAGGCTGGTCAGGATCGCATGCAATTGCTCGATCGTCGCCTGCTGCGTCTGCCCATTGACGTCGGTGCGCGAGCCGTAGCGATAGGGCACGCCACGGCCACCCATGGTGATGCGGCCCTCGCGCGTGCGCTGGGCATAGCAATAGGCGTGCGCCGCATTGCCGAGCAGTTCGTGCCCGTCCCAGCCGATGTCGCGCCAAAGCTCCGCCGGCAACGGCTCGGTCACGATCTGGGCGCTGTTGAGCGCCAGCCAGGTTCGTTCTTCGCCAGGAATGCCTGCGGTAAAGCCCTCGGTCGCGCGGATGATGGTTTCCGCCCGCACCATGCCACGGTCGGTCGTCACCTCGCCCTTGGCGATGCTGGTCACCGTGGTCTGCTCATAGATCGGCACGCCCAGCCGCTCGACCGCCGCCGCGAGTCCGCGCACCAGCTTGGCCGGCTGCACCCGCGCCTGGCCATGAACGACGAAGCCGCCCAGGACATTGCGAACGTTGATGCGCGCGCGGGTCGCGGCGGCGTCCAGCAGCTCGACACGCGCGGGGTCGACATCCCAAGTGCGGATCGTCTCGGCTTCCGCGAGCGCGCGTTCGAGCTGGGCCGGGTTGGTGGCCACTGTCAGGTTGTCGACGCTGCGGATATCGGCATCTATGCCTTCCGCCTCCGCCACCTTGATGACCTCGTCGACGCAGCCTGCCATGGCCTTCTGCATCGCCGTCACGCCTTGCCGGCTTGACGTCTTCAAGTATTTCTCGCGCGACCAGCTGAAACCGCCCGACAACCAGCCGCCATTGCGGCCGGAAGCGCCGAAACCGGCGAATTCGCGCTCGATCACCACGACGCGAAGCGATGGCTTGGCCTTCTTCAGATAGTAGGCGGTCCACAGCCCGGTATAGCCGGCGCCGACGATGGCGACGTCTGCTGCGATGGCGCCGGGCAAAGCCGGTCGCGGAGCGGGAATTTCTCCTAGATCCGCATACCAGAACGATATGTCGCCGTTGCGTTTGGCTTGCATGGAATGACTCTCGGATGGAATTGGATCAGGTCAGTGTCTGGTCGGCCGCGCGGTCGTCGGCCAGCAGCTTGGCATCAAAGCCGTCGAAGCAAAGCTCCACCTGGTCGCCCAGGTCGAAGTTTTCGCCAGTCAGCGACGAGCGCACGACCGCCGTGGACCCGTCGCCAAGCTTCACTTCGTATTTCGATCCCGAGCCAAGATAGATGGCTTCCGCGATCGTCCCCGGCAATCGGTTGGCGCCGCTGGCCATGTTTTGGCCAGGCCGGTTGATGGCGAGCTTTTCAGGGCGCAGCAGCATCACCGGGCTGGCCTCGCCCATGATCCGCGTTGGCGCCGTCACCGTCACGCCGGCGATCCGCAGCGCCGTGCTGTTGCCATCGCTTTGCGCCTCTCCGCGCAAGACTGTGGAATCGCCGACGAAGCGGCCGACGAAAAGCGTCGCGGGCTCATCATAGAGCTGGCGGCCGGTGCCGACCTGCTCGATCCGCCCGCGATTGAACACGGCGATGCGGTCCGACAGCACCAGCGCTTCCTCCTGGTCGTGCGTCACATAGACAAAGGTGGTGCCAAGCTCGCGGTGGATGCGCTTGATCTCCAGCTGCAGCCATTCTCGCAGTTTCTTGTCGAGCGCGCCCAGCGGCTCATCCATCAGCAGCAGCGGCGGGTCGAAGACGATGGCGCGGGCAAGCGCCACGCGCTGCTGCTGGCCGCCCGACAATTCACTCGGATAGCGATGCGCGAAATCGCCCATCTTGACCATGTCGAGCGCTTTAGCCACACGCGCGTCGCGCGTCGTGCGGTCGACGCCGCGCAGCGTCAGCGGATAGGCGACATTGCCGCCAACGGTCATGTGCGGGAAAAGCGCATAGTGCTGGAAGACGACACCGATGTTGCGCTTGTGCGCCGGAACGCCGACCACACTCTTGCCGCCGATCAGCAGCTTGCCGCTGGTCACATCCGTGAAGCCGGCCACGACATTGAGCGTCGTCGTCTTGCCTGAACCGCTCGGGCCGAGCAGCGTCATGAACTCGCCGGGCTCGATCCGCAGCGAGACTCCGTCCAGCGCCATGAAGCCGCCATAGGCCTTGGTGATCGCTTCAAGGTCGATCGCGGCGCCGCTGCTCTCTGTCCTCGGGTTCATGGGCGTCCCTTCCGCTCGCGGCCAAGGAGAAGCATGCCGCCGCCGATCAGGATCGTGGTGGCGAAAAGCAGGATCGTGCCGACAGCCGCGACCGTCGGGTCGGCGTCGCGCGTGATGGAGGCGAAAATCTGCACGGGCAATGTCTTGAGATAGGGGTTGGTGATGAACAGCGACACCACGATCTCGTCGAAGGATGTGGCAAAGGCGAAAAGCAGGCCCGACAGCATGCCGGGCAGGATCAGCGGCAGCGTCACCGTGCGAAAGGTGGTCAGAGCGCCCGCGCCAAGGCTCGCGGCAGCGGTCTCGAGGCGCCTGTCGAACACTTCGAGGCTGGCGGAGACCGCGATCAGAACGAAGGGAAGCGCCAGAACGGTGTGGGCGAGCACGAAGCCCAGCAGCGTTCCGACAAGCCTTGTGTCGAGATAGACGGCATAGATGCCGATGGCCAGCACCACGCCCGGCACCACCATCGGCGTCAGCATCAGCATCCGCAACAGGTTGGCCGGCCGCGCCTTCATGCGGTCGAGACCGAAGGCCGCGAGCGTGCCGAGCACTGTCGCCAGCACGGCCACCACGCAGGCGACCTTGAGTGAGTTGAGGAAGCTGGCGGACCAATCCGGGCTGGTGATGAAATTCTGGTACCACTGCCAGGAAAAACCTTGCGGCGGAAACGCCAGCGACTTGTTGGCGTTGAACGACATCGGCACGACGACAAGCGTCGGCGCCACCAGCCAGATGGCCACCAGAAGGCACACAAGGCCGAGCAGAACGCGGGTGAGCGGCTTCATCTCCATCAGCGCCGCCCTCCTTCCCTGTATTTCGACCGCATGACCGGGGCGGCAAGCGCGAGCAACAGGAAGGTGGCGGCCAGCAGCACGACGCCCATGGCGCCGCCCCTGCCCCATTGCAGCAGGCTCAGCACCTGGGTCTGCACCAGCGTCGACAGCATGGTCGAGCGCGGACCGCCGAGCAGGGCCGGCGTGATGTAGAAGCCCAGCGCCAGAATGAAGACAATGATCGCGCCGGCATAGACGCCTGGCAGCGACAGCGGCAGATACACCGTGAAGAAGGCGCGCGACGGTCGCGCGCCAAGGCTCTGCGCCGCCCGCATCAGCCTGAGGTCGATGCCCTTCATGACCGAATAGAGCGGCAGGATCATGAACGGCAGCAGCACCTGCGCCATGCCGATCACCACGCCGGTCTGGGTGCGGATCAGCCGGACGCCGCCGAACCCGGCCGATCTGAGCAGCGAATTGATGACGCCTGAGTCCTGTAGCAGGATCACCCACGACAAGGTGCGCACAACGCCGCTTACCCAGAACGGGATCAGGACGCAAAGGATCATCAGCAGCCGGACCCGTGGCCCGACCGCGGTCATCAGATAGGCATAGGGATAGGCCGCGATGACGCAGACCAGCGTGACCCATGCCGAGATGGTGAAGGTTCGCTGCAGCACCGTGAGATTGACCGGCGCACCGAAGAACCAGGCATAGTTCTGCAGGCCCCATTGCGGCTCCGAGAGGCTGCGCAGCACGATCGTCAGCAACGGATAGCCGATGACGGCGGCAAGCAGCACCAGAGCAGGCAGCGCGAGCGCGAACGGCCTCCATGCCCATCCCGGCCGCGTGGCGGCCGGGTGGCTTGTCGGTTCGAGCGCGCTCACGGCTGTTGTCCCCTTTCAGCCGGTCAGTTTCCGGCCATCAGCGCTGACCACTTTTCCTGCGCCACCGCGAAGTTCGGAACCCAGAACTTGAAGTTCTGCTTGTAGCCCTGCTTCTGGCGATCCGGCGTGTTGGTCAGGAAGGCAGCCACCGACGCGTCGACCTTGGGTTGCGCATCGTTGTTGATGGGCGTGTAGGAGGTCTTCTCCGCCAGGATTTCCTGCGACTTCTTGCCGAGATAGGCATTGAGCAGAGCGTAGGATGCATCGGTATCCTTGACGCCGACAGGGATCGTCATCTGGTCCATCACCACCAGCCAGTCCTGCCAGGCCGGCGCGTATTTGGCGCCATTCTTGACCGCCGTCATGGCCCGGCCCGTCCACATCATCAGCATGTCCGCCTCGCCGGATTCCGCCAGTTGCTGCGATTCCGCACCGGTCTTCCAGAAGATCGTGTCCGGCCCGAGCTTGCGGACCACATCGATGGCCTTGTCGATATCGGCCACCGTCATCGCCTTCGGGTCACCGCCGGCAAGCTTGAACGCCTGTTCGAGCAAACCGCCGGTCGGGCTGCCGGAGCCGTCGATGCCGCGTACGCCTGGGAATTTCTGCGTGTCGAAGAAGTCGGCCCAGCTCTTGGGCGGATTGTCCTTGTACTTTTCGGTGTTGTACATCAGCACGACGCCATAATTCATCGCCGGCACCGAGCATTCACCAACCTGGCCTTCCGGGATTTTCGAGATATCGAGCTTGGTCAGGTCCAGCTTCTGGAACAGCTTGCCGCAATAGACGTAAGGCGGCAGGTCGTCGGTATCGACAACGTCCCAGGTGACGTTGCCGGACTCAACCTGCGCCTGCAGCTTGGCGATCTCGGTCGGCCCGTCGTTGAGCAAGGTGGCGCCGGACTTCTCGACGAATTCCTTGAGCGCGGCCGCCTGGCCGTCCTGGTAGATGCCACCGTACGAGACCAGCGTCAGGGTCTTGCCCTTGAGCGAACCTTCCTTGACCTCGCCCGCGACCGGCTTCTCCTGCGCGAAAGCCGCGGTTGCCAGAACACCAAGCACCAGCGCGGCGCCAAGACTGAGATGTTTCGATTTCAGCATGATTGTCATTCTCCCATTGATAACCCGCGCTGCATCGGACCTACCTGGCTGCGAGCGGTTTCCAGGCGGTGTATTTATCGAGTTCGGCGCGCACCGAGGTCGGTGGCGCTATGATCCACATCACCTCGGCCCGGCCGCTGCCGATGTTCTCGATGCGATGCGGTGTCGACGTCGCGTATTCGATGCTGTCGCCTTCCTCCAGGACATGCCTGATATCGCCGAGGGCGGCTTCCACCACCCCGCGAAGCACGACGAGCATCTCGTGCGCATCGCCATGGGTGTAGAGGTCGGAGCCGGTCGAGCCGCCGATGTCGAATTCCCCGATATAGACTTCCATGTCGCTCAAGGGCGGGCGCGACAAAAGCATCTTGCGGCAGCCGTCACTGGGTGGAAGGCTTGGCCGCTCGCTGCGGCGCAAGACGCCGTGGCCCTGCGTCGTGCTTTCCTCGAACAGCATCGCAACGCTGACGCCCAGCGCCGAAGCCATCTGGTTGAGCGAGGCCGTGCTGGCGCCGGTCAGGCCACGTTCGAGCTGGCTGATGAAGCTGGCGCTCGTCCCGGTCGCCTCACCAAGCTGGCGCAGCGAGAGCCTGCGGCCAAGGCGCAGGCTCTTGAGCCGCATGCCCAGCACCTGATGCGCCAGGGTTGCGGCTGAACCGCCGCCGTCCTTGGCCGAAGCCTGGCCTTGACCAATAGGCTTGCGCATGCCGTTTCCTCATCCACTGAACAGTTTGTACAGTACCACTGTACAAATGGCAAGCGACGAACAGCGGCAGGCGGCCGAACCCGGCTCGCCGGCAAACTTGTGAGCTTGAGCAGAATTGTATTCCGATTGCAGCCGTCCGGCGTCGTATGACGCTGAGAAAGTCTGGTCAGCCTTCGCCGGACAGATCCCGGCGCGCCTTGTCGAGTTCCTCGGCATAGCGGCGCATCAGATGGCCCTCGGTCAAAAGGCCAAGCACGATGCGGTCGCCGAAATCCTCGACCACGGCCAGTTCCTCGGCGCCAGCGCGCTGGAAGGTTTCGGCGGCGGACTGCACGTTCATGCTCGGCACCAGGACGGTATCCTTGTACCGCGCAAGATCGCGCACCGTGACCTCGCCATCGGAAGGATCGCTGTGCAGTTCGGCCACGATCAGCACGCCGACATAGTGATCCCCCGGGTCGACAGCGATGACGCGCTGGGCCGATCCCAACGGTACCTCTTTGCGGAAGGTCGCCAGCGTCATCGCCGCATCGATGGTGCGGATATCCTTGCGCATCATCGAGCCGACCGTCAGGCTGCGCATCCAGCCGACATCATGGGCGCTGCGGATCGTTTCGCCGCGCAGATGGAAACGCCATGTCGAGAAGGAATAGCCGAAGGTTTCGCGCACCAGGATCGCCGACATGATCGAGGCAGCCAGCACCACGCCGGTAAGCGTCAGGTCGCGGGTCGATTCCAGCGCCAGGAACGTCATGGTCAGCGGACCGCCGACCACACCGACCGCCAGCGATGTCATGCCGACGACGGCGGCGACGGCGGGATCGATGCCGGTCGCCGGCGAGATCAGCGCCATGACCCCGGCGAAAGCCTTGCCGAGCAGCGCACCGAGAAACAGCGAGGCGAAGAACAACCCGCCGCGAAAACCGGAGCCAAGCGAGATCGCCGACGCCGCCAGTTTCAGCACGAAGACGCTCGCCACCACCGCAAGCCCGTAGTTCATCGAGAATTCGCGGTGCAGCGCTCCGTGTCCGCTGGACAGAACCTGCGGCGTGATCAAGCCCAGCAGTCCGACGAACACGCCGCCGATGACGGGGCGCAGCGAGGTGTCGACCGACAGCCGCGCGAAACCGCGCTCGATCAGTGTCACCAACTGCATGATGGCGATGGAGGCGGCGCCGCCGAGCAACCCAAGCAGCAGGAACGGCAGATACTGGCTCGCGGTCAGCGCCGGCAGGCCGGAGAGCTCCAGCGGGAACGGCACCCCGCCAAACACCTCGGCGGTCAGCGAGGCGCAGATCGCAGCGGTCATGACCGGTGCGACATTGGCCACCGAATAGATGCCGATGACCAGTTCGAAGCCGTAGAAAGCGCCGGTCAGCGGCGCGTCGAAGGCGGCGGCGATGGCGCCGGCGGCACCGCAGCCGACCAGGATGCGGACATCGTTGCGACGCAGCCTGAAGATGCGTGCCAGCCGTGACGCAAGGCCGGAGCCGACCTGCGTGTAACCGGCCTCCAGCCCGACCGAGGCACCGAAGCCGCTGGAAATCATGGTCTGACCGACGATGATGAACGTATCGGTGAGCGACATGCGCCCGCCATAGAGCGCGTTGGCCTCGATCGGATCGACAGGCGTGCGAAACTTGCGCCTCCGCAGCCAGATCACTGTCAGCCCGAGCAGGATGCCGCCGATCGCCGGGATAAGCGCCTGAGCCGGGTGCTCGAGGGAAAACATCGCCGAAAGCCGGCCGCCTGGCTGAACGCCATAGAGCAGCCCATGCATGTCCTGCACCATCTGGCTCATCGCGGTGACGAGGATCCCTGCCATCACACCAACCACACCGGCCAGAATGACCACGGCAATGCCCCGCGCCTCGAGCAGCGGGACTGATCTGAGCAGCACCGCGCGCAGCCGGCGGGCATAGACTTGCGGTTGGTTTCTGGAAAGCACCGGAGCGGCTCGCCGATATCAAGGACGGTGGAAGGCCTGCCGTGCCTGATACGCCCGACGCCTGCGCATGGCAACCACTATGCCGCCCCTAGGAGACGCCATTTTGGCACATACCCAAGGGGTGCACCGGTCAGTCCGGAATTGTCAGCGCACCGCAATCATCGTCGGCGACGAAGGTGGCCAGCAGTTCCGCCGGCTCCGTTGCGCTCGCATTCTCCGCGAACAGATGGATCACGCCCGGCGGCTCGAACCAGGTCTGCCCTTTGGCAAAGGTGCCGACCGGGCCGCCCTCCAGTTGCGAGCGCAGCGTGCCCTTCAGCACGAAAGCGCTCACCGAACCCGGGTGACGGTGCCGTGGCGTATAGGCATTCGGCGGAAACGCGACGATTGCGGTGGTGATCGATTTTCCCGGAACGTTGGGCAGCCCTTCGCATGAAATCGGCGTGACGACTGTCTTTGGCCGTGCCTGGGCGCCGCTTCCGGCATCCGCCATTGCCATATGCATATGGGTGCCGACATCACCGTCGGCGGTCACCGCGTTTCCTTGATGGGTTTGAACCACCATCGTCGCGAACACCGCCGACGCGGCCAATGCCGCGCCCAGCAGTGTGAGCCGCAACGCCGGCAGTGAACCGAAAGGATACCCGATCGTTCTCATGAAATAACTCCAGCAATTGGTTCGTTCAGGACGGCAGACGGAAGTCCGCTCGCCAGCCAAGCTCGGCGACAGCTTTTTCCGTTGTGGCGTAGCCGTTGGGTTCGGCGACGTTGAAGGCACCCACATCGCCCTTCTCAATGGCGAGCAAGGCGGCATAGGCGGCCGCGTCGACATGCACCGGCGCCGAACCGGAGGCCGCCTCAACACCCGTTCCAGGGCCATAAAGCTGGCCATAGCGCAGCACGATGCCGTTCAGGGTTGGCGAGCCGAGCACCTGGTTTTCAAGCGCTATCACGCCGCCAACGCTGATGCCGCGATTGCCATCGGCCATGCCATCGAGGGGATCGGCTTCGTCGTGCGGCTCGGGGCCCGGCGCGTAGGCCCAGGCAATGCTTTGCGCGATCAGGCGGCGGGCGCCGGCCGCCCTTGCCGCAGCGACGAGATTGCGCGTCCCCTCGTCGCGAATTCGGGCATTGCGGGCAATCGCCTCGCCCATCCTGGCCGGATCAAGACCGGCCGGCAGATCGGTCAGCTGATGGATCACGATGTCCGGCCTTGCCGCGACGACCCCACGCGACAGTGCCCTGGCGTCAAAAACATCGACAACCACCGGCTCGGCGCCGAGCGACCGCAACGCCTCGGCCTTTGCCGCCTGGCGCGTCGTTCCCGTGACGTGATGACCCGCGCCAAGCAGCAGCGGGATCAGCCGCTGGCCGATGGCGCCCGAGGCGCCGGCAAGAAAGATTCGATAGCCCAACCTGCTTCCATATCGTTATAGTATCAGCACACGAACAACATATAAGAGCTCTTACATTATGCGCAAGCCCAATCAGCATCCGCCGATCCCGGCCCCTGGCGAAGGCAAGCGCGGCGAAGAGGGTTATCTCGGCTACCTGCTCCGGCAGGCGGCGGGCGCTCATAGGCTCAGGGTGGAACGCGCGCTGGCCAGTCTCGATGTGACTCAGCCGCAATTCGTGACTCTGACCATGCTGGCCGCCTATCCCGGGCTTTCCAATGCCGATCTTGCCCGTCTGGCCGTGCTCACGCCGCAGACGGTCAGCGTCATCGTCGCCAACCTCGAGCGCGCCGGCTCATTGGTGCGCAAACCGCACGCGATCCATGGCCGCATCCAGCATCTCGATCTCAGTGACAGCGGCAAGGTGCTCTTGAAAAAATGCCGCGAGCGCGTGCATGCGATCGAAGCCGAACTGACGGATGGCCTGTCCGCCGAGGCGGAGCAGACTGTCAGGCGCTGGCTGGTCAGTGTCGCGACAGGCGCCACCACAAATGCTTGAACCGCTGCCCTCAGGTGGGCTTGGCTTCGCCCGCTTCATAAAGCGCGAGATTGCGCTCGCCGATGCCAAGTGCCGGCCAGCTCGCGCGCCAGTCCGCCAGGTGCGGCGAGGCGAAATGCGCATCGAGCGATGCCCTGTCGCTCCACACTTCCGTAACCCGAATGAGCCCGGCATCGAAGACATCCTGCGCATAGGAATATTCAAGGCAGCCGGGCTCGGCGCGGCTGCCTGAAACCATGCGCTCCATCGCCGGCCCTGCTTCCGTGAGCTTGTCTGGCGGCAGCCGGATAGTGCCGATGATCAGCAACATGCGCTTTCTCCCTGGAAGGCACCATCTGGTTAGCCAGTCTCCCACCCTCGCGCAAGCTTGACCGTTTAGGCTCACAAGGCTGCCACGCGGGCAGGTCTGTGACTTGAGGACGATATGGCGATCAGCGAAAGCATAGCGACAGACACAGCGGCCAAGAATGGCCGCGACGTCTTCTTCGCCATCGGCATCGTCATCATCCTGGCCGTGCTGTTCCTGCCGATCCCGGCTTTCCTCATCGACATTGGCCTGGCCTTCTCGATCGCGCTTTCGGTGCTGATCCTGATGGTGGCACTGTGGATTCAGCGGCCGCTCGATTTCTCGTCCTTCCCGACCGTGCTGCTGATCGCCACCATGCTGCGGCTGTCGCTCAACATCGCCACCACGCGCATGATCCTGTCGCATGGCAACGAGGGCACGCATGCCGCCGGCTATGTCATCGCCGGCTTCTCCAAGCTGGTGATGGCCAGTGACTTCGTCATCGGCCTCATCGTCTTCATGATCCTGATCGTGGTGAACTTCATCGTCATCACCAAGGGCGCCACGCGTATCGCCGAAGTCGGCGCGCGCTTCACCCTCGACGCCATCCCCGGCAAGCAGATGTCGATTGACGCCGACCTGTCCGCCGGCATGATCGACGACAAGACAGCGCAGCTACGCCGCCGCGAACTGGAAGAAGAATCCTCCTTCTTCGGCTCGATGGACGGTGCCTCGAAATTCGTGCGCGGCGACGCCATCGCCGGCCTCATCATCACCGCCATCAACATCGTCGGCGGCATCGCCATCGGCTATATCAGGCACGGCATGGGCATGGGCGAAGCCGCCGACGTGTTCATCAAGCTGTCGGTCGGCGACGG
>JBDSLV010000280.1:0-17981 GCA_039916205.1 Mesorhizobium sp.
GCGGAATGGCCGCAGCGGCAGAGGAAGGTCTTCTTGGTGCGGTCGACCGTGTGGCCGGTGCCGGTGACGATTTCGACATTGCCCTCGAGCTTGAGCGGGCCGTTGGTGGTCGGCGTGATCGTCAGCGGTCCGTCCCGCGCCTCCAGCGCCGGCGTGTCTTTCAGCGGCGGCTCGCCGGTGGCGGTGAAGCCGGCCTTGATATGGCTGTTGTCGCAGAACGGCTTGTTTTGCGAGACGCCGCAGCGGCAGAGCGTGGCGCGATAAAACGTCTCGCCGTTGAGCACGATCTCGGCATGCACGGCCAGCGGGCCGTTTTCCCTGAGCCGCACGGTGTTGACCACCGGCGGCTTTTCCTGCGGCCCGCCATCCTTGCGGACATAGGTGATGGCGCCGGAAGGGCAGCTTTCGGCGATGGCAACCACTTTTTCGACGCTGGCCGCATCGGGGTGGATCCACTCGCCCGGCGCATTGGGCACGAAGACGTGCGGGTCACCCAGCACGCAGTTGCGCGAATGGATGCAGCGCTTGCCGGAAAAGCCGACGTCGATTTTTTCGCTTTCAACCACTGCCATCGCCGCGCTCCTGTTGTGCCTGGTTCTTCCATCTCCCCTTGTGGGAGAAGGTGTCGCCGCAGGCGACGGATGAGGGGTGTTCCAGAAAACACCAACGCCTCATTCCTCCCAGCACCCCTCATCCGGCTCGGCGCTGCGCGCCGATCCACCTTCTCCCACAAGGGGAGAAGGCTAGGTCGCGCTTATTCGTCGTCCGCGTCGTCGTCGGTGTTCTTGGACTTCAGCGCCGAGAGCTTGGCGAAGACTGCGTTGGCGTCGAGCTCGGCATCCTCGTCCTTCGGCTTCTCAGGCGTCGGCACCAACCGCTCGGTCAGGGCGGCCGGCAGCAGCGTGTCGCCGACCGGCGCCGGCTGTTCGCGGCCGCGCGAGGCGCGATTGACTTCCATGTCGAGGTCGATCTGCGAGGCAAGGCCCAGTGTCACCGGGTCCATCGGCTGCAGATTGGCTGAATTCCAATGCTTGCGGTCGCGGATCTGGTCGATCGTCGATTTGGTGGTGCCGACGAGGCGCGAAATCTGCGCGTCCTTCAGTTCGGGATGATTGCGCACCAGCCAGAGGATCGCATTGGGCCGGTCCTGGCGCTTCGACAGCGGCGTATAACGCGGGCCCTTGCGCTTGGATTCCGGCACCCGCACCTTGGGGTCGGACAGCTTCAGGCGCTGGTTCGAATCCTTCTCGGCGCGCGCGATCTCGTCGCGGGTCAGCTGGCCGGTCATGATCGGATCCATGCCCTTGATGCCTTGCGCCGATTCGCCATCGGCGATCGCCTTGACCTCGAGCGGATGCAGCCCGCAGAACTGCGCGATCTGTTCGAAGGACAGCGCGGTGTTGTCGACCAGCCAGACGGCGGTCGCCTTGGGCATCAGCAGCGTATTGGCCATTTAGATATCCTTCTCGTTCGCCCGCGTTCCCGCGCGGGCGGTGGTTTAAAGCCACCAAAATGGGAAATTCGCGGTCTGTATAACCGCTCTCCACCCATTTCGCAACGTTTTTGGAAGACAGGCAAGCAACGCCTCGAAGGCCGGCCCAAACAGGTCGCCGCGGCGCTTTCCCGGGCCAAAACGACAAAACCCGCCGGACATTGTCCAGCGGGCTCGGAACCGGCGACGGGAGACCCGTCTTGTGCGGCTCTGGCTTCCAAAGCGCGATCCTCGGCCGGAACACGAAAAACATGGGTTCCGGTTTCAGAGGGCCGCGTTCGAAATCAAATCGCGCGGCGGGCGATCTTTTCGATGTCGGCGCGGTTGATGCCGAGATCGTTCAGCTGACGCGAGTTCAGGCGGTTCAGTTCGCGCACGGTTTCGTTGTACATGCGCCAGTTACGGAAAGCGCGGATCGGGTTCATGGTAGTCCTCCATTCGTTGAATTCGTTTCGGTGATGCTCAAATAGGCATCATCGATCGAGACTTGAATGGCTGATTTTGCATAGCAATGATGCAAATGCTGCATTGCAGCATTAAGCTTCTGTTCATTTTGCGAGCACGACGCACAAGCCTGGGCGTGTCGAGGTTCCGGTCAGGCCGGCATCACCTGAATATCGATACGGCCTCAGCCGACGTCCAGCACGATCTTGCCGATATGCTCGCCCTCTTCCATCCGCTCATGCGCGCGCCAGGCTTCGCCGAGCGGAAAGATCATGTCCATCACCGGGGCTATCCTGCGGGTGCCGAGCAGTGGCCACACCTGGGCTTCCAATGCCGCTGCCAGTGCCGCCTTGAACTCGACCGTGCGCGGCCGCAGCGTCGAACCGGTATGGGTCAGCCGCTTGACCATGATCCTGGAAAAATCGGCGCTCGCGACCGCACCGGCCTGCACGGCGATCTGGACAATACGGCCCTCGACGGCCGCCGCCTCGTAGTTTCGCGCCACATAATCACCGCCGACCATGTCGAGGATGACATTGGCGCCCTTGCCTTCCGTGGCCTCCTTGACCGCCGCGACAAAATCCTGCTCGCGGTAATTGATGGCCCGGTCGGCCCCGAGCTTCAGGCAGGCGTCGCATTTCTCCTTGCTGCCGGCGGTGGTGATGACATAGGCACCGAAAGCCGACGCGAGCTGGATCGCCGTGGTACCGATGCCGGACGAGCCACCATGCACAAGCAAGGTTTCACCCTTCTTCAGGCCGCCGCGCTCGAAGACATTGTGCCAGACGGTAAAATAGTTTTCCGGCACCGCCGCCGCTTCCGTGTGGGTGAAGCCGGCTGGCATCGGCAGCACGCTACCGCTATGAACCTTCACATATTCGGCATAGCCGCCGCCTGGCGTCAGCGCGCAGACCCGGTCGCCGATGCGCCAGCGCGAAATCTCGTCGCCAAGTGCGGCCACCTCGCCCGAAACTTCGAGGCCAGGCAGGTCGGAGGCGCCGGGCGGCGCCGGATAGGCACCCTTGCGCTGCTGCACATCGGGCCGGTTGACGCCGGCGGCGCGCACCCGGATCAGGATTTCGCCGGGGCCGGGAACGGGCACATCGCGCGCCTCCGGCTTCAGCACCCGGGGGCCGCCCGGTTCCGAGATCGCGATGGCCGTCATCTTCGCCGGAATTTTCTGTCCGCTCGCCATGTTCATTTCCCGTCTTCGTTCACCAGAATCATGCCGGCCGTTTGCATCCGTGGCCTTGCCCTATGTATGCTCATTGCCAAATCAGGCAAATGGCCAACGGGAGGAGCGACGATGGCTATCTTCGACGACGAACCCAAGAAGAAGGCGCGCCCGCACGAGGTCGGGCAGGACCTGTCGCTGCTTTCCGTCGGTGACCTGACCGAGCGGATCGGCCTGTTGCGCGACGAGATCGCCAGGCTGGAAGCCGAGCTGAAGGCCAGGGACAGCACCAAGTCGGCCGCTGAGGCGCTGTTTCGTCGCGGATAGCGCCGGGGCCCGCCGCCGAAAAGCCGAAATGCGATTGTCTTCAGACCCGATAAATTCCAGCCGGATCATAAAATGTTCGCAACCTACAGACCGATCCTCTCGCTGCTTCGCGGCACGGCCTTCCTGCTTGCGGCCTCGGGATTGCATGGGCTCCTGCTGCCGTTGCGCGGGCAGCTGGAAGGTTTCTCGACCGCATCGCTCGGTCTCATGGGCACCGCCTGGGCGGGCGGCTTCGTCACCGGCTGCTTCTTCGCCCCCCGCATCGTGCGCCGCGCCGGCCATGTCAGGGCCTTTGGCGCCTTCGCCGCCTCGGGCGCGATCGTGGCACTGCTCACCGGCCTGATCATCGACGAATATATCTGGATTCTGCTGCGCGCCTTCACCGGTTTCACCATGGCCGGCGCCTTCATGGTGATTGAAAGCTGGCTGAACGAGAAGGCCACGAACGAGAACCGCGGCACTGTCTTCGGCCTCTACATGATGGTCACCTACGCCTCGATCATGGGCGGCCAGATGATCGTTGCCGGCGGCGACGTGAAATCGGCCTCGCTGTTCATGATCACCGGTATCCTGTTCTGCCTGTCGCTCATCCCGACTGCCGTCTCTAGCGCTTCGCACCCCAAGCCGCTGCAGGATGTTTCGCTCGACGTCAAAGGCCTCTACGCCAATTCGCCGGTGTCGGCGGTCGCTTGCCTCCTGATCGGCATCGCCAACGGCGCCTGGGGTACGCTCGGCGCGGTCTATGGTGCACGCATCGGCATTTCCACACCCGAGATCGCCCTGATGATGAGCCTTGTGGTGGTCGCGGGCGCCGCGATGCAGCTTCCGGCCGGGCGCCTGTCCGACACCACCGACCGCCGTTTCGTGCTGGCGGGTGCGGCCTTTGGCGCGGCGCTGTTCGCCATCGCCATCTTCCTGTTCGAACCACGCTCGGCCGTGTTCGTCATCGTCTGCACCGCTGCCTATGGCGCCTTCGCCTACACGCTCTATTCGATCGCCGTGGCGCATGCCAACGACCACGCCCGCTCGGAGGATTTCGTCAAGGTCTCGGGCGGCCTGCTGCTGCTCTACGGTTTCGGCACGATGATCGGCCCGCTGCTGGCCGCCGCGCTGATGGGCTGGATGCGCCCCGAAGGCCTGTTCCTGGCAACTGCCTTTGCCCATCTATGTCTGGCCGCCTACACGCTGCTGCGCATCAGCCGCCGCGCACCGGTGCCGATCGAGGGTCGCGATGCCTTCAAGACCCAGCCGGCCGACCGCTCGATCACGCCGGAAGCATCGCGGCTCGACCCAAGAAGAAAAAATGAAACCAATGGTTGAGATTCGAAAGGCTTTGCCTCACAAATAGGTATGATGTTTTCCGACGCCTTCTTGGCGATTGCCGATCCCAACCGGCGCCATCTTCTGGAAGAGCTGCGGCGCGGCCCGAAGACTGTCAACGAGCTGGCTGCCGGGTTGCCAGTGTCCCGGCCAGCCGTTTCACAGCATCTCAAGGTTCTGCTCGACGCCGGCCTGGTCAACGCCAGGGCCGAAGGCACAAGGCGCGTCTATACGGTGAGCAGCTCCGGTTTCCTGAAACTCAACATATGGCTCGACCAATTCTGGGAAGCCCGATCCACACCCTGATCAGCAACCAATGACGATGATCAGGCTTGCGCGCCCAGGAAAGCGCCAAGCGCGTCGAGCAGCTCACCCGTTCCATGCTCGCGCGTGGCGGACGTGTCGTGGCCGTCGAGAAAGGCTCCCTGCTCCGTCATCACAAGCCGTGTGCCCCCACCTTCCGCCACAAGCTCGATCGTCGCCAGTGACACCGACACGCGGGTTTCGCCAAACAGCAGCTCATAGCTGTAGACGATGCGCTGATCGGGCACGATGTCCTGATAGACCGCGTTGAAGAAATGCATCCCTCCATCGCTCGGGCAGCCGGCATTGACCTCCTTGCCGCCGACGCGGAAGTCCATTTCGTGGCGGCTGGGCGTCGGATCATGGGGATCGACGAACCAGCGCCGCTTGGCGTCCGGATTGCTGAATGCCGAAAAGACTTTTGCCGGCGCCACCGGATAGCTCCTCTCGACGACAAAGGTGGAGTGGACGATGGATCGTTGGGTCATGGGGTTCTCTCCCTGGCGCGGTTTGGTTGAAGGTTCAGGCTATTGCCGTGGGACGAAAGCGCCATCCTTGTCGGAGGCGTCCGATTGGCTTCCGGTTGTAACGCTTGCGAATTCCGCGGTCAGGTTGGACAGCGCCGCGCTGAAGCCGGCCTCGCTGCCCGCGATCATGTCCTTGCCGCCAAGGGCCGCGATCTGGTCGGTGAGCACCAGCCGCGTCGACGCGCCGACCGCGTGGAGTTCCACCGTGATCAGCGAAACGGAAAGCCGGTTCCTGCCCTCGCGAACGACTTCGGTCGACACGATCCGCTGCTCCGGCTCGATATCCATGTAGCGGGTTTCGACCTGGTAGATCAGATTGCCGCGCGGCCCACAGCGGCTGACATCGAGCCCGCCGACGCGGAAGTCGGCCTGGTCATAGACCAGCTCGACATTCTTCGACGGAACGCCCCAGCGAGCACGGGCTTGCGGATCGGCAAGCGCCTGGAACACCCGTGCCGGCGACGCGTCATAAATGCGCTCCAGCACGATCGTCGCATGGGTCACGGATGGATCGGTCATTGCGGGCTCCTCTGTAGTTTCCCTTTGGCGGTGTCTGACGTTTACGCATTCCAGCTCGGGCGCTTGCGGACGCGCTGGCGCCAGCGATGCACATTGCCAAGCGTCTCAGGGATGGGGGCTTCGAAGAAATCTCCAAGCCATGCCGCCACCGCGGCCGTGATGTCGGCAACGGAGAATTGTTCCCCCGCGAGAAACGAGCGGCCGTCCGCCATCTCACGGTCCAGCCATGCCCATTTGGCCGGGACGGAACCACGTTGCGCATCGGCAAAAGCCGGAAACTGAACCACGCGACCGGCAAACATCGGGTCTGAATGCAGCGCAATGTTGCCTATGGTTCCGAAGAGTTCGATCTCGGCCCGGCGGTTCCACATCTCGATGCGGCCCTGGCTGACAGCATCCGGACCAAACAACGCGGGTGCCGGATGAAGCGCCTCAAGATAGCGGCAGATCGCAACGCTTTCGGTGATCACCGTGCCGTCATCGAGCCCAAGAACAGGTATCTGGCCGAGCGAATTGAGCTCAAGGAAAGACGGCGCTTTGTGCTCGCCCTTCGTCAGATCGACATCGACGCGCTCGATGTCGATACCTTTCTCGGCCATGAAGATGCGAACGCGATAGGAATTCGGGCCAATGCCGCAATAGAGCTTCATCGTTTTTTCCGATCTCAGGAGATTTCCGGTTCAGGCTACTGCGGTCACGCGCGATAGCTCCGCGCCCAGATTGCCGAGCATCTGTTCCCATCCCGCCTGATGGTTTTCAGGCAGATCATGGCCATCGAGAAAGGCGCCCTGCTCGGTCATGACCAACCGGCAAGCCCTTCCTTCCGGGATGAACTCGACCGTGAGCAGGCCGACGAACAGCCGCTTGTCGCCAAGGGTCATGTCGCCCGCCGAGACGATCCGTTGGGCTTGCACGATATCGAGATAGCGCGTTTCGTTGACGTAGCTGTCGCCGCCCCTGGGACCGAAGCGACAGACCTGCGTGCCACCCACTTCGAATTCAAAATGGTCGAAACTGCTTGTCCAACCCTCGCCAGGCGAACCCCAGCGCAGCAGGGCGGCAGGGTCGGACCAGGCCGCGAACACGCGGGCTGGTGAGGCATCGTAGACGCGTTCGAGCACAAGGGTGGAATGGACGACTGTCATCACGGTCTCCTTCAGCCTTCGTCGTTGGTTTCCGCCAGAAAATCGCCCAGCCGGTCGAGCCTGCGCTCCCACGCGAGGCGCCGTTCGTTGATCCAGTGTTCGGCCGCCCGCAGCGCCTTCGGCTCGATCTGGCAGGTGCGGACGCGGCCGAGCTTCTCGCTGCGGACGAGGCCGCTCGCCTCCAGCACATTCAGATGCTGGACGACGGCTGACAGCGACATCGCCAGCGGCTCGGCCAGTTGGCTGACCGAAGCAGGCCCTCGCGACAGCCGATCCACCATCTGCCGCCGCGCCGGGTCGGCAAGCGCCTGGAACATCAGATCGAGCTGGGCGGGATCGTGCAGCATGGCTCTAACCGTTGTTGTAGGGGAACATGTGGAAATAGGGCTGCGCTTCCTCGACCACGCGAGCGAACGAAGGCCGCTGCAGCAACTGGTCGTGGTAGCGCTTCACGGCGGGATATCTGTCTCCCATCGGCTCGACCTTGTTGGCGTAGAACAGCGCCGGCGAGGCGGCGCAATCGGCCATGGTGAAGGTCTCGCCTGTCGCCCAGGTCTTCGCCTGCATGTCCTGCTCGATGATGGCGTAGGAATTGCGCAGCTGGTCGCGTGCCTGTTCGACACCGAATGGATCGGTGCTGCCCTGCGGCCGCAACCGGTCGCCGACGATCTCCTGCATCGGCTCCTGCACATAGAAATCATAGAAACGATCGGCCTGGCGGACTTGGATCGCGAGGTCGACATCGGCGGGAACAAGTTCGACCGCCCCGGGATAGTGCGCGGCCAGATACTCGATGACCATAGTCGATTCCAGCACGGTGCAGTTCCGCGCATGGTCGTCCAAGGCTGGCATCTTGCCGGAGGGCGATATCTTCAGGAAGGCCGCGCGGGACTCCTCGTCGCCGAGATCGACGATGACGGGATTGAACGGCGTATCGTTCTCATAGAGCGCGATCAGCGGCTTCCAGCAGAACGAGGCCAAAGGGTGAAAATACAGCGTCAGGGGCATGGTCATTCGTATTCTCTCAACAGTGAAGCAATTACTTAACTATTGCGGCAAGCAGCGGCCGTCAAGACCTGTCTGCGCGGCTCAATGCGCCTGGATGTGCGCGACGATGGCATTCGTCATCGCCGCCCAATCGTTAGGATGTAACTCGTGGCCGCCGCCTTCGATGCGCAGAATTCTTGCACCGGCAACAGCGGCGGCAAGCGCTTCGCCGTGCTCGACAGGAAAGATCGGATCGGCCGTGCCGTGGACGACCAGCAGAGGTGCTGCAATTTCATGCAAGCGGCCCTGCCATTCCTCGCCGCCGCCCAGCATGAAATGATTGGTCGCGCTCAGGAAGCCGCCGGACCGGTCATAGTCCTCTTCAACGAAAGCCCTCGTCCGTTCCTCATCGAGCGGATGTGCCGTTCCCGCGATCGCCCGGGCATCCCTGACGATGAAGTCTATGACCTGATCGCGGTTCGACCAGTCGACTTTGGCGCCATTGGCCGCATGCTGCATATAGGCCTCGGTCATCGTCGGCAGGTGCGAAGTGTCGGTGCCAACAGGCGAACTGCTGATTACCGTAAGCGAACCAACACGCACCGGATGCTTGAGCGCGGCGAACTGTGCGATCATGCCACCCAGCGACATGCCCACGACATGGGCTCTCTGGATGCCGTGGCCGTCAAGAACATGGATCGCGTCGTCGGCCATGTCGTCGAACGCATAAGGCGGCTCTCCCGGGGCATACTTGGTCGACAGGCCGGTATCGCGATTGTCATAACGGATCACGAACAGATCATTGTCCGCCAGTTTCCGGCAGAGCGCCTCCGGCCACCACAACATCGAGGCCATCGCCCCCATGATCAGCAGCGCCGGCGGATGTGCACGGTCGCCAAAGGTCTGGGAGACGATTTCGGGGCGTTCCATGGCGACCATCTTCGAAACTCCTGATCTCAATAACTGATTGCATTTTGCAATCAGTTGCACAATAGTAAGACTGATACGATAATGCAACTGGTTTTTTCGGGAGAGTCTCATGAGCTTGGATCGCCGGTCTGGATGCCCGATCAATCTGTCGCTGGAAGTGTTCGGCGACCGCTGGAGCCTGATTATCCTGCGCGACATGATTTTCGGCGGCCGGCGCCATTTTCGCGAACTGCTCAACGGATCGATGGAAGGCATCGCATCGAACATTCTCGCTGACCGGCTGAAACGGTTGATGGAACTCGGCATGCTGACCAGGGCCGACGATCCCAGCCACAAGCAGAAGGCGATCTACAGCCTGACTGAAATGGCGATCACGCTGGTGCCGATCCTGGCCCATCTCGGCGCCTGGGGCCGGGTCTGGCTGCCGGTCAGCGATGAACTGTCGATCCGCGCCGAACTGCTCGAAAACGGCGGGCCGCCGCTGTGGGACAGGTTCATGGATGAGTTGCGTCACGAGCATCTGGGCACCCCCGCCGCGCCTTCCGCCGAACCCACTGTTCGGGCGACCCTGCGAGCCGCCTACGAGGCCGTGGTCGCCCGTAACGCTCGTGCCGCCGATGGACCGGCTTGAATCCGGCATCCGTCTTCGGCAGGCATGAGGCTCTTGATCGTCGCTTCCAATCGCTTTCGAATATTCAATCGGCAGCGCATGCTCCCGGCGCGATCCGGTCTTTTGATCAACTTATTTTCCCAAATACAGGCCGTCTCTGCTATCAAGACGTTGAAATCATATTTTATGAGATTGGATCAAACGCTTGGTTGAGAACTCGAAGGATACGGCCCGCGCGCGGGCCGACTTGCGTTTCAAGAAGCAGGAAGAGGCGGCAACCGTTCGACAGAAGGCGATGGCGGAATATGCCGCCGAGAGCGACGCCCGGCAGGCCAAGACCAACAAGCTGAGAGCTCTGCGTCTCGCCAAGGAAGCCGAAGACCTCGCCAACGCGCCCGAGGCTCCGGCCAAAAAACCAGCACGCGCCAAGAAAAAAATCGCCTGACTGACCCCAATTTTGGAACGCGGCTCCGGAAGCACATTGGCGGCAACGCCATAGTATCGGTGTGACGCCTGTCCTTGGTGCTATCCACACGATCCCGACGCTGTCCATTCCGCCTCTTCACGCGAAGCAATTTCAACCAAGACCGGGATTATTATCACCCGGCCGGCGGTCGATGATTGACGCGTTTCTCAAACAGGAGATTGTCATGACCGCACTGCCGCTCGAAAAAGCTATCGAGATCATTGGGGCCGCCTTCGCCAAAGGCGCCGACCTGAAGCTCAAACCGCTGGGTGTCTCTGTGCTCGACGCCGGCGGGCACCTGGTCGCTTTCCAGCGCCAGGACGGCGCTTCGTTCCTGCGGCCGCAAATGTCGGCTGGCAAGGCCTATGGCGCGCTTGCCATCGGCATGGGCTCGCGCCGTGTGGAGGCCTTCGCCAAGGAACGCCCGCACCTGATCGCCGGCATCTCCGACGTTTCCGGCGGGCGTGTGCTGCCTGTCGTTGGCGGCGTGCTGATCCGTGACAAGGCCGGCGCCGTCATTGGTGCCGTCGGCATTTCCGGCGACACGTCCGACAATGACGAAGCGGCTGCCATTGCCGGCATCGAGGCGGCAGGCTTCACCGCCGATCCGGGCTGATGATGTGTTGAGATTCAGGTCAGGCCGAGCCGAAGATGGCTGATACCGAGAACCGGAGCGGAGCGTACTTAAGCACGTGAGCAACGGAAGCACAGGTACCAGCCATTTACAGGCCGGCCTCACCTGAATGTCGAAACATCCTCAATTCAGGTTGATGTCACGGCTTGCCGACCGCATCGACACAGCGAACCCGGCCAGCACGTCGATCAGCGCGATGATCATCAGCGTGAAGAAGACGGAGTGGGCGGCGCCTTTCACCAGCAGGAATTCGACCAGGAAAGCCACGAAGACCAGGGTCGACAACAGGTGGTCCATGATCGACGCGTTCGTGGTGCGCGTCGACTTCACCATCTCGACGAAGAAGAAGACCAGCCCGATCAGCACCATCAGGTCTCCGAGCGTCATCGAGAACACGCCGCCCGACATCATGCCGACCGAAAGGATCTCGGTCGCCCACGGATCGTCACCGCTGCCGAATATTCCCAGAAGTCCAAGATTGTAGAGGACGAAAGGCACGATCAGCAGTGGGATGGCACCGAACATCTGGCGTCTCCATTTGGGGCACCCCTTTGTAGAATGCCCCACCGTGACGCCGTCAAGAATTTTCGTGATTCCACCAGGCGACATATGAGCGCGACAGCATGAACCAATGCCGGCCGGAGCTTGCCCCGGCCGGCATTTTGCCGCTGCTCAGCGCTTGAATTGACCGGCACGCACAGCCGCCCCGATGACATTGAGGATGATGTGGCCGGCGGTCATCGAGGTGATCTCATTGACGTCACGCGCCGGCGCGATCTCGACGATGTCCACGCCCACGACCTCGCCCTTGGCGAATAGCCCCTTGATCAGATCGATTGTCTGGCGATAGGTGACGCCGCCGGGCTGCGGCCCCTCGACCGCCGGCATGACCGCCGGATCCAGTCCGTCGGCGTCGATGGTGAGATAGTAGCGGCCGCCATCGGGAATGCGCTTGAGCAGCGCCGCGGTGCCGATATCCTGCCACTCATTGGTGGTGATGATGTTGGCGCCATACGCGCGGGCCGCTTCCACTTCCTCGGTGCGCGCGCTGCCCTGGCCGCGTATGCCAACCTGGAAAATATCCTTGATATGCGCCATTTCGGAAGCCCTGCGGATGGTGCTGGAATAGCCCTCCTTGACGCCATTCACGTTGTCGCGCCAGTCGAGATGGGCATCCAGATGCACCAGCGTGATCGGGCCTTCGCCGTCGAGCGCCCGAAAGATCGGAATCGGGATGCCGTGATCACCGCCGATGGTGATCGGCAGCGCCCCCGCGGCGCGGATCTTGCGGATCGCCGCCTCGGCCCTTTTGTAATGTCCGACATGGTCAGCGGCATTGCCGGGGACGTCACCGACATCCACAACCTTGATGTCCTGGCCGTCAAAGACCGGCCCGCCGATATCGAAATCATAGCGGTCGAGCGACTGGCTGATACGCTGCGAGGCGCGCCGCACCGCCGTAGGCGCATTGGTCTGGTCATTGATCAGTTCGTCGATCGTATAGGGGTCGCCATAAGGCATGCCGATGATCGCGACATCGGCCTTCAGCGTGTCGAGTTCCTCGACCAGTGGAAAGTTCAGAAATGTCTGGAAGACATCGCGCGGCGCGGTGGTGAGCTTGGACATGGGGTCTCCTCGTTTTGAAGGCTTTTGGATCAGGCGCCACGGCGGGCCGCGAGATGGGGTTGCAGCCTGCGCTCCAGGCTGCGCGAGATCGCCGCGACAAGAGCCGTCAGGCCCCAGTACAGCAATGCAATGGCGGTGAAGATCTCCACCGGTGAGAAGGTTTGGCCGATGACGTTCTGGGCCATGTAGGTCAGTTCCGGCACCGTGATCGCGGACAGGATCGCCGATTCCTTGATCAGCGTGATGGTGAGGTTGGTCGCGGCGGGCAGAATGTAGCCGATCACCTGCGGCACAAGGACCTTGCGGAAGATGGTGAGGTAGCGCAGGCCCAGCGCATAGCCTGCCTCGACCTGGCCTGACGAAATCGACTGGATCGCACCACGCAGGATTTCGGACGAATAGGCGCTGGCATAGGCCGACAGCGCGCCGATCGAAACGACAACCGGCGAAAGCCGGATGCCGAACATCGGCAAGGCATAGAACAACAGGAATATCTGGATCAGGAACGGGATGTTGCGGAAGATTTCGACATAGGCCGCGACGATCGTCGCCGGCAGCCTGCCGCCCCGCAGCCTGACGAGGGCCAGAACCGTGCCCGCCGAGAAGCCAAGCGGCAACGCGATAGCGCACATCAGCACCGTGTTGCCAAACCCTTTGGCGAGTATCCGCCAATTGTCCGCGATGACGGAGAAATCGAAGCTCATGCACGCGCACCTTGCGCCTTGCGCTCCAGATGCCTGGTCAGCATGCTGCAGGAGAACAACACGATGAAATACAACACCGCCGCGATGCAGAAGGCTTCGACCGGCCGGTAGGTGATGTTCATGATGTTCTGCGCGGTGCGGGTCAATTCAACCACGGCAATCACCGACAGAATGGACGAGGCCTTCACCAGCATGGTGAATTCGTTGACCATCGGCGGAATGATGGCGCGGAACAGCTGCGGCAGGATGACCTTGAACCAGGTTACAACGGGTTTCAGGCCAAGCGCCTTGGCGGCTTCATACTGGCCGATAGGGATGCGTGTCAGCCCGGCGCGCAGGATCTCGGCGACGAAGGCGGCGCTGTTGAAGCTCAGCGCCAGGATGCCCGCCAGCAGCGGCGGCAGGTCGATGCCGACAAGGCCCGGCAGAACATAATAGACCACGAAGATCTGGACGATCAGCGGTGTGCCGCGGATGAAGCTGGTGTAAAGCGCGCCAACCCAGCGGACCACGCGCCAGCGCGATCTGCCGCAGGCGAGCAGACCGAAGCCGATCGCCGTCCCAAGCAGGAACCCCAGCGCCGAGACGCCGAGCGTGATGCCGGCGCCGGTCAGGAATTGCGGCAGGAAGCTCAGGGTTTTTGAAAAATGGAACATTCTTCAACTCGAAGAAGAGGCAATGCCTGGCGCATTTGGGAAGGCGCTGTTCCACAGGGGAACAGCCTCCATCGCATCGCGCCAGGCACGCCTGAACCAAAAGGACCGCTGCTAGAGTGCGCCCGCCGGCAGATATCCGTCAGCCGGCGTCTTCATCTCGAAACCGAACCATTTCAGCTGCAGTTCCTTCAGCTTGCCGCTGTCCTTCATCTCGCCGATCTTGGTGTTGATGAATTCACGCAGATCCTTGTCATCCGGCCGCACGACCCAGGACAGATAGGAGAATTCGCCGATCGATCCGACGACCTTGTAGGTATCAGGGACGTTCTTCATCAGCACCGCCGCCGAAGGCGAGGCGATGACGATGGCATCGACCTGCCCGGAGGCCAGCGCGACATGGGTTTCAGGGAATGAGGTGAACAGCTTCAGTTCGCCGACCCCCTTGCCGCCCTTCTCCTTGAGCTCCTTGTCATAGGCCTCGATGATCGGCTGCACGGAAGAGGCAAGCTGCGTTGCCACCACCATGCCGTTGATGTCCTCAGGCTTCTTGATGCGCTCTTCATCGGCGCGCACGACAATCACGTTCTCGAAGGATCCGGTCGGCCGCGTATAGGCGTATTTCGCGGCCCGCTCGGCATTGATGCCTGTCGACGTCGCCATGACGTCGAACTTCTTGGCCAGCAGGCCTGGCAGCAACCCCTGGAAAGGCAGGTTCAACTGGTCCAGTTTCACGCCGAGCTGGCTGACGACATAGTCGAGAATATCCTTGTTGTAGCCGACGATCTGGCCGTCGCGCACGAATTCGAACGGCTCGAAGGCGGCCTCGGTGCCGACCACGATGGTGCCGCGCTGCTTGATCTGTTCGATCAGGCCATCGGCATGAGACGTGGATGCGAATGACAGGAGAAGCGGCGCGGCGGCCAGCAGGGACAGGACACGGCGACGCGATGCGGAAAAGAACTCACCCATTGTTACCCTCTTTTTTTTCTTCGGTTTTGCTGCGCTGGTAGGCCCGGCCACTGTGCTTGAACACGCGGCCGATCATGTAGCTCTCGGAATCCTTGATCCCGGGAACGTTGGACAGTTCGCTGACCAGGAAGTCGTGCAGGCTGGTTGTCGACGGCAGGGTCAGCTGGATGATGATGTCGAACGGACCGGTCATCGCGTAGACGCTGTCGACGAACGAATATTCCGACAGCTTTCTGGCAACGCTGATGATGTGCTCGCGGTCGACGTCGAACCCGACGATGGCGGCAATGCCGACGTCGCTGCGCAACGGACGCACGACGGCCTGGATGCAGATATCCGGATCTTCAAGGACGCGGGCCATTTTCCGCCGCACCGTCGCCTCGGTCACTCCGATACGCTTGGCGATGTCGACACTCGACATCCGCCCGTCGACCTTGAGCTGCGAGAGCACGGCCTGCTCGGTATCGTCGAGATCGCTCGTGCTGACGAAATCCCACATACAATCCCCTATCTGTGTCGATTTACGACTACAAAAGCGAAAATTACATAAGAAACCTACAAACACAATCCCCATCGCGTCGAAAAACAACTCTCGCTTGGAGCGATGCAGGCGGAAAGCGGTCAACCGAAGCCGTCAGGATTTTTGGGAAGGTTCGATGCCGACAGGCCCGAACTCAGGCGGGGCATGTTTCTGACGGCCGCGCGAAGACGCCCTTCGCTTCAGATTTGCGAAGGGTTGCTTCGTATCGAAACAGCGAGATCAAGGGGTAGGTTTCAGACCCACGGGCATCGCACCTGCAGGCGTTGGTTTCGTCGAAGACCGGAAACCAGTTATGTCAAAAAACAAAAAAACCGGCCACTGGCCGGTCTTTTCGATAGCTCAAAGATTGGAAACGCTGGTCTCAGCTTTCCTTGGGCGTCAGCACCTGACGACCGCGGTACATACCGGTCTTCAGATCGATATGGTGCGGGCGGCGCATCTCGCCGGAATTCTTGTCCTCGACATAGGTCGGGGCCTTGAGAGCGTCGGCCGAGCGGCGCATGCCGCGCTTGGACGGAGAGGTTTTTCGTTTCGGAACGGCCATGGAAATGCTCCACTACATGGTCAAAAAGCCCCGCCTGCCCTCGTGAAAGGGCCGTTTCAGGGGCCGGAATCTGAGAAAGTCGGGTGCCTATACACGCCTGACGCCGTTTTGGCCAGCGCCGCCGTGATTTTTTTTGCCGGCGCTAGTCGAGACAGCCGACATAAGCGCCGGATCTTCCTGCCCGGCGCTCGATCAGGTTGGCCAGCCGTTTCAGGCCAGGCCCGGGCTTGGCCGGATTGCGGGCGATCGGGTTTGGCAGGCTGACGGCCAACAATGCCGCCTGGCGTCTTGTCAGCTGCTTTGCCGAAACGCCGAAATGATGCTGCGCGGCGGCCTCGATGCCATAGATGCCAGGGCCCCATTCGGCGATGTTGAGATAGATTTCCATGATGCGCCGTTTCGACATCACCGCATCGAAATAGACGGCCAGCGGCAATTCGACGATTTTACGCACCGAACCCAGCGGCCGCGACCAGAGATAAAGGTTCTTCACCGTCTGCATGGTTATGGTCGAGGCGCCGCGGGTCGCTTCGCCGGCCAGCGCATCGTCGACGACCCCTCTCAACTCACCGAGATCCACACCGCGATGAAAGCAGAACTGTCCGTCTTCGGACATGATGACGGAATGCGCCAGCACCGGCGACACATCGTCGATCGACACCCAGCGCCGGTCGTAGCCGGAGAACGTCGCCAGATCCTTCAGCATCAGCGTCGAGACCGGATGCACGAACGACGGCAGATAGAGGAACGTCAGAACCGTCGGGATCAGCGCCAGCACAGCGGCCACGACGATGCCGCGCCGGACCCAGCGCTTGAAACCGCGGCGGTTCACGCCCCTCGATCTCGCCGCCATGTCCTGCTTTTCGATTTCATGATCGACGATCGGTTCCGCCAAGCCGCCCAACCCGTGCTTCTCCCTCCCCCGGCATAATGGCGCTTGGCTTCTTGCGCAACGTCTGAGTGTCGGCTACCGCTCGCGGCCATGACGAATGGCGACGAAATGGCGTTCGAAATGGCGCTTGGCATGCGTGCGGAAGCCGTTGAGGCGCTGCTGCGGCAATTGCTCGGCGGACGCGTACTTTCGGGCGAGATCGCGCGGCCCGACCGTCTGATGGCCGCGATCCGCCATGGTGTCCTCAATGGCGGCAAGCGCCTGCGCCCCTTCCTGGTCATGGAAAGTGCGGCCTTGTTTTCCGCCGATGGCGAGGCGGCGTTGCGTGTCGCGGCCGCCCTGGAATGCGTCCACTGTTATTCGCTGATCCATGACGACCTGCCGGCCATGGATGACGACGACCTGCGGCGTGGCCTGCCGACCGTGCACAAGGCCTTCGACGAGGCCACCGCCATCCTTGCTGGCGACGCCCTGCTCACCCTCGCCTTCGACATCATCGCCGACGAGGCGACCGCGCTGCCGGCCGAACGCAGGGCAGCCCTGGTGCTGGCACTGGCCCGCGCCGCCGGCGCCGGCGGCATGGTCGGCGGCCAGGCGCTCGACCTCGAAGCCGAACGGACGCGGCCTGACGAAGCCGGCATCATCCGGCTTCAGGCCATGAAGACCGGCGCCTTGATCCGTTTCGCTTGCGAGGCGGGCGCGATCATTGCCGGCGCCACGCCGGACGACCGCGAAAGGCTGGCCGAGTTCGGCTCGGCGATCGGCCTTGCCTTCCAGCTTGCCGATGATCTGCTCGACCTGACAGCGGATGCCACGCAGATGGGCAAGGCGACCGGCAAGGATGCGGCCGCCGGCAAGGCAACGCTGGTGGCTCTGCATGGCGCCAATTGGGCGCGCAGCCAGCTTCACGGCCTGGTTGATCAGGCCCACACGCTGCTCGAGCCCTATGGCGACCAGGCGGCGCTGCTGAAGCAAGCCGCGAAATTCATAGCTGTCCGCAACAACTAGAGCCGTGGATATTCCCGGAATATTGCTGCTCCGAGGAGCGGCAGTGCCCGTACGAACGAAATTTTAATGTAAATGAAGCGTAATCCCGACCATTAAAATGATGCGTATGTGTTTTGGGGTTGCGCATGCCGGAATATTCTTCGTTCATCCGGTCTGTCCGGAT
>JBDSLV010000281.1:0-11124 GCA_039916205.1 Mesorhizobium sp.
CTTCCAAATCATCTTTGGTGGTGAAGGTCGGCAAGGAAGCGTTCTACGCGCAGGCCGAGATGGGGCTGGCCGACGCCTATGCCCATACCGGCCGCGTCATGGTCGAGAACATGCTGGCGCGTGATGCTGAAGAAGGCATCGGCGCCTTCATCGGCAAGCGCAAGCCGGAATGGACGGACGAATAGGCCATGGAGCCGCGCATCTCCATCATCACCATCGCCACCGACGATCTGGACCGCGCCGTGCGTTTCTACGAGGCGATGGGCCTGAAGCGTCACGCCGGGATCACCGACGGCGTTGCCTTCTTCCAGATGGGGGGTGCGATCCTCGGTCTCTTCCCGCGCGCCAGCGCCGAGGAGGATTCCGGCGTCACTTTCGCCAAGGCGCCGTCGGCGGTCTACCTCGCCTACAACACTCGTTCAGATGCTGAAGTCGACGAAGTCTTGGCGCAAGCCGAAAAGGCCGGCGGCCGCATCGTCAAGCCGGCCGGCCGCGCCTTCTGGGGCGGGTGGTATGGCTATTTCGCCGACGCCGACGGACATATCTGGGAAGTCGCGCACAACCCGGCTTTTCCGATCGCCGAAGACGGCACGATCTCGTTGACGGGCTGATGGCCTACCGCAAGCAACTGACGCGGCTGAAGGCGCCGTACCTGAGGCGCATCCTGATCGAGCCCGAGCGGGTTGGCGATTGGGAGAAGTATCCGTGGAACCTGCCGCTGTTTCGCGGCCACGAATTCCAGCTCGAATTCACCACCCCGATCACCGTCATTGTCGGCGAGAACGGCACCGGGAAATCCACCTTGCTCGAGGCGATCGGCGCGCTGGCCGGCTACGACGAGGCAGGCGGCGGCAAGGGCTATATGCCGGTCGACCACTCCAGCGCCATCGACAAGAGCGGCGCGGCATTGGCGAACACGTTGCGGGCGCATTGGCTGCCCAAGGTCACCGCCGGCTGGTTCTTCCGCGCCGAGTCCTTCTATTCCGTGGCGCGCTATCTTGACCAGGCCGCACTCGAGGACCCCTTCAAGCCGCCGCCACCGGATTTCCTGTCCTGGTCGCATGGCGAGGGCTTCATCCGCTTCTTCGAGGAGCGTTGCAGCCGGCAAGGCATCTATATTCTCGACGAGCCTGAAAGCGCGCTGTCGCCCTCGCGCCAGCTCGAGCTCCTCAAGATGCTGCGGCGCATGGACCAGTCCGGCACCGCGCAAGTGATCATGGCGACACACTCGCCGCTGCTGATGGCTTGCCCCGGCGCGCGATTGTTTCGCATCAGCCGCTTTGGCCTCGACCCGACCGATTTCGAGGATACCGATCATTTCCGCATGATGCGCGACTTCTGCACCGATCCGCGGTCCTTTATGGAGGAAGCGCTCAGGGAGGACGACGCGTGACTGGCGGCGACGATGATCTCAACTGGCGGGTTGAACAGGCCTGTCGCGAAGGCTGGCCGGCGGCGACAGAGGTGATCGCGGATGGCTGGTTGCTGCGGCGATCAGGCGGCAAGATCCGCCGCCCCAATTCGGTCAACCCGTTGCGTGGCAAACGGGCGGCGCCGGAGAGTACGCTTGTCACCGCCGAGGCATTCTATGCAGGTCATGGCCAGGCGCCATTGTTTCGGGTCCCTGATATCGCCGGCGAGATGGACGCAGTCCTCGATCGGCACGGCTATGCAATGGAGGGCGGCACGATCCATCTTTTCGCCGGCATCGACGCGTTCAAAGTATCACGCGACGCACAGGTGACCGTCTCGCCCATGCCAGGCGAAAGCTGGTTCGACGCGCGCTTTCGCATGGGAGCTTATGATGTCGCTGACAGCCGTATCTTCCGCGAGATGACGAAATTGATCGTTGGCGAAAGGGCATTCGTGTCGATGGAGATCGAAGGCGCGATTGCCGCCGTGGCCTTTGGCGTCATCAGGGATTGCTTGCTTGTCCTGGAGTCGGTTGAAACCGATGGCCGTTTCAGGCAGCAAGGCCTGGGCCGCAGGACCGTCGGCAGCCTGATCGACTGGGCACGGCAGGCCGGTGCCTCGGCAGCCTGCCTCCAGGTGGTCGCCGACAATTCGCCTGCCCGGGCACTCTATGCTTCGCTTGGCTTCAACCGCGAACTCTACCGATATCATTACCGCAGGAAGGCAATTGCCCCGTGAATCACGATACCTACGACAATGCCTACATTGGCGGCATCCTCAACTCGGTAAAGACCGTCGCCATGGTCGGTGCCTCGGCGAATGATGTGCGTCCGAGCTACTTCGTGCTGAAATATCTGCTGGCCAAGGGGTTTTCGGTGTTCCCGATCAATCCAGGACAGGCCGGCAAGGGAATTCTTGGCCGCATGACCTATGCCAGCCTCGCCGAGGTGCCGGAGCCGATCGACATGGTCGACGTCTTTCGCGCACCGTCAGCTGTGCCGGGCATCGTCGACCAAGTCCTGGCGCTTGATCCTCTGCCGAAGGTGATCTGGATGCAACTTGGCGTGCGCCATGACGAGGCGGCGGCACGTGCCGAGGCGGCCGGCATCAAGGTGGTGATGAACCGCTGTCCCAAGATCGAATACGGCAAGCTGTCGGGCGAGATCGGCTGGACCGGCGTCAATTCCGGCGTGCTGTCTTCCAAGAAGCCGCTGATGCGGTCTGGTTTTCAAAGTTTTGGGGTCCGCCAGAAATAGATATTGATTACCGAAAACCGGGAACCGGATCATGGTCGATCGCCAAGGCGCAAAATTATTCCGGGAAGAAATCAATTTTCTCCGGCGTTGATCGTAGATCGTTCGCCGAAAGGTATTTTCTTCTTTGCATTCGCGCTCAGCCTTCGCCAAGAATGCCCCGCGATTTCAGAAATTAAAATGGGAGGCTCTCAATGACCCGCACGCCCGGTTTCAACACGCTCGCTGTCCATGCTGGCGCCAAGCCCGACCCGGCCACCGGCGCGCGCGCCACGCCAATCTACCAGACGACCGCCTTCGTCTTCGACGATGCCGACCATGCGGCCTCGCTTTTCGGGCTGAAGGCCTTCGGCAACATCTACACCCGCATCATGAACCCGACGCAGGCGGTGCTGGAAGAACGCATCGCCGCCCTTGAAGGTGGAACGGCAGCGCTTGCGGTCGCGTCCGGTCACGCCGCCCAGGTGCTGGTTTTCCACAATCTGATGCAGCCCGGTGACAATTTCGTTGCCGCCAACAAGCTTTATGGCGGTTCGATCAACCAGTTCGGCCATGCCTTCAAGAACTATGGCTGGGAGGTGCGTTGGGCCGATACCAATGACATCTCGACCTTCGAGAGCCAGATCGACGACAAGACCAAGGCGATCTTCATCGAAAGCCTTGCCAACCCGGGCGGCACCTTCGTCGACATCGAGAAGATCGCCGACATCGCGCGCAAGCATGGGCTGCCGCTGATCGTCGACAACACGCTGGCCTCACCATACCTGATCCGGCCGATCGAGCACGGCGCCGACATTGTCGTCCATTCGCTGACCAAATTCATCGGTGGCCACGGCAATTCGATCGGCGGCGCCATCGTCGACGGAGGCACCTTCGACTGGTCGAAGTCGGGCAAGTACCCGATGCTGTCGGAGCCGCGCCCGGAATATGGCGGCCTCGTGCTGCACGAAACCTTCGGCAATTTCGCCTTTGCCATTGCCGCGCGCGTGCTCGGTCTGCGCGACCTCGGTCCGGCAATCTCGCCGTTCAATGCCTTCCTCATCCTGACTGGCCTGGAAACCCTACCGCTGCGCATGCAGCGCCACTGCGACAACGCGGTGACTGTCGCAGCCTGGTTGTCAAATCACCCAAAGGTCGCTTCGGTGAATTACCCCGGCCTGCCAAGCGACAAGAACAATGCGCTGCAGAAGAAATACTCGCCGCAAGGCGCTGGCGCCGTGTTCACCTTCGCTCTCAAGGGCGGCTATGATGCCGGCGTCAAATTCGTCGAGGCGCTCGAACTGTTCTCGCACCTCGCCAATGTCGGCGATACAAAATCACTGGTCATCCACCCGGCTTCGACCACGCATCGCCAGCTTTCCGACGAGCAGAAGGTCAAGGCTGGTGCCGGACCGGACACTGTGCGGCTCTCCATCGGCATCGAGGATGTCAACGACATCGTCGCTGATCTGGAACAGGCGCTCGGCAAGGTTTGATTGAAATGGCCGAGCAGAAATTTCTTGCCGTCGGCGTCGACAGCGTCGATGCCGAACTTGGCACGCCGGCAGCGGGTCGCCTGATCTCCGGCGATCCGAAATTCCGCACCTGGAACGTCGAGGAGCGGGATGGCGGGCTTTATGCCGGCATCTGGGAATCGACACCGGGAAAATGGCGCATCGAATATGACGAATGGGAATTCTGCCACATCCTCTTGGGCGTCTCGGTGATCGCTGAGGATGGCGGCGAAGCCCGCACAGTCAGGGCCGGTGACAGCTTTGTTTTGAGGCCGGGCTTCAAAGGGAGCTGGGAAGTGCTTGAAACGACTCGCAAGGAGTACGTGATTAAGCTTTAGGCAGCCGGTCCGGCATGATTTCAGAGGACCCGATCGATATCGGTGCTGGAGAACCCGTGTCGGCTCATCATCTGCCGGTGCCACGGGCTTCCCAGCAAATCGCCGAGGCAGGCATCGATGCGCTGAAGCACGGCCGCATTGCCTTTGGCGATTGCGAACGCGCCGGCTGATGGCTGCTTTTCCGCGCTCGGAATTTCGACAAGGCCGAACGCCGCTTCGGGCCATCGGGTCAAATAACCTCGATGCGCCATGGCAACGCTCGCATAGGCATGCACCATGCCGCTGGCCACCGCGTCCGCCGCGTCGGCCTGCGTTGCGAACATCCTGATCTGGCCGGGCGCTATTCCGTTCCGCAATGCCGTAAGATGCTGGACTTGGTCGGTTATGACGCCAATCAATGCCGCCCCGTTCTCGGCGATGGAACGATAGCCCCGAAGGCCGTGAGGGTTGTTCCTCGTGATCAGCAATCCGTCCTGCAAGGCCCAGATCGGCCGCGTGAAGTCGACAAGCTGCTGGCGCTCTTCGGAGACGAACAGGCCGGTGGTCATGGCCCAGCGGCCTTTTGCCAGCCCCGGTAGCAATTCGGCGAATTCGGTCTCGATCGGCGTGAAGTCCGCCAACTCCAGCATGTCGTTGATCCGCCGCGCAAGTTCGACGTCGCAGCCCGAGACCTCGCCCAAGGCGTCGGTGAAGCAGAATGGTGGCTCTTCCAGAAAGGCGAATTTCATTTTCCAGCCATTGTTCAGGTGATGTAACGCTGCGGTCTATCTCGCCGGAAACGCCGCGAGGCAGGCGTCCGAAGCCTTGTCGTGCGCCGGCAGCAGATTGGCATCCTGCGCGTCGACATCCGCATCTGAAATCTCGTCGCGGTAATATTGCGTCAGGAGATCCAACCCTTCCTGTCCGACACCGTAGGTGGGGACCTCGCGGGCCAGGCAACCGCAAAGGCTGAGCGCCCGGTCCGGCGAGCCAACCTTGTGGTTGGTCAGGATAAAATCCTGCTTCGGGCAGGCCGCGATGAAGCCGTCGAAATTCAACTTCTGCTGCGGCTGGTCACCGTGACTGAAATAGGCTGGCGGCCATTGGCTTTTGCCGCTGGCGACATCGCAACCGGTGCCGACGTCCTCGGCATTCTTGGCCGTGACCTGCCAGGCTTTTTCCTTGTCACCAATAGGGTATTCGAAGTTTTCGCCAATCGATGTCGTGTACATGTCGAGATCGGCCTGGGCGAAGCTGATCGCCTGAAACCGGTTCAACTGGCACTGGCACTCGCTTGTAACCCGTTCGGCTTCGCCTTCGGCAGGCTGCTCGTTGGATTTGGCTTTCTGGCAGGCCGCGAGAAAGGCGGCGCCGTCGAGCGAAGTGCCGGGGAAGGTCGTGGCATCGACATAGCGTTTTCCATCCCAGCCAATTGTCATTGTGTCGGATTGGATATCGAGAAACCCGTTTCGCTTGAAGGCGCTGAGCCCGATCTTGTCCTGTGGCACCAGCCGGACGCCTGGAATGCCGCCAAGAACTTCTTGATAGGTATCGCCTTCGAGAACGAACAGGAAGTTGCCGCAGTGGATGCCGTCGCAGCCCGGCGCGTAGCGATAGGCGAAAATCTCGGGAAAACCATCGAGATTGAGATCAACCTCGACCGCAAAGGATGCCAGCGGCAGGCCGTTCGATCCGGTTTGCCGCTGCAGCAGACCGACGGCCATATTCCTGGCGATGGCCATGCTGTTCTCCCACGGAACGTTCTCCGGCTGCTGTGCGCACGCACCCGCGACGTTGGCGAACAGCAGCGTCAGGGCGAGTGCGATCGCCCGTGTCGAAATGAGTTTCATATCGCAGCCCCAGGCCCGCGATCGTCACAAATCGACAGCGAGCGTTTCCAGCCCATGGAAGTGACAAGTGTCGCGGAAGCGGGGCTGTTCGGCAAGATGGAGCCGTGATTGCCGGTCGAACAAAGTTTCGAGGCATACCCGCGGTTCAAGCGGCGACGTGCTTGCAACGGCTCGCAAGGAGTATGCGATCAAGCCGCTGGCGCCCGCTCCGGATCAGAGGGTGCGGACTGGACCGATCCGCGCAGGCCCTTGAACGCATGATGGGCGCGATCGGCCAGAGATGCGAGCAAGCCTTGCACGGTGCGCGTCCCGAGGACCGACTGCATGGTGACGGCCCGGGTGGAAAACCTGTGCTTGAAGGACTCTGTGCCGCAGAGGAAATCGACTTCTCGCAGGCCTTGGTCGATGGACCATTGTATGTAGTCCATCAGTAGCACCGTGCCCGGCGACGCCCGGCTGAAATCGGGATCGTAGGTGGTGACAAATGCCATCATCTTGTTGTGCTGAACAAAATTGATGGAGACCGCGACCATGGCGCCGTTGCATTCGAGCACGAAAATACGCAGCACGCCGGCGCGCGCGAGCACGTCCACCAGTGCCGCGAGCACCTGCTCGCCCTCAATGAACAGGTTGGATTCACGCGTGTGCCGCACCAGCCACATGCGCTTCAGGGCCGAAAGCCTGTTCAGCAGCGGCGGCAAGGGCTCGTCAGGCGAAACCAGACGAAATTTCACGTCTCCCGTTTCTTGCAACGTGCTGATGCCACGACGATAGTTTTGGCGCATTTTCTTGTTCAGGCTTGCCAGCCATGCCGCGCCGTTCGCCCATTCTCCGGCGACGCGATAGCTGATTTCTTCCCGGTGATAGGGGCGAAGCTTCATGCCGCCGGCGGCTCCCGGAGCGAAGATCTTGCGCGCCGCCGCATCCGGCAACAAACGCCTGAGAAAGGCGACATCGAACCCACTCGCGGTGCTGAGCTGCACCCAGAGGCTTCGAAGGGACGACAGGGAGCATTCGGGAGCGATGAGAATGTCTCCATAGTCAGTATGGTCACTGGCCGCCCATTCGAGAACACGTAGCCCCTTGCGTTTGCCTATCGCCAGAGGGACCACGGCTACAAGCTTGTCGTCGTTCCAAATCAGGCCGATCCGCAGCGCGCGCCTGTCTCGATCCTGAATGGCACCCCACCATGCCGATACCCAGGCGTGACTCTGAAAGATCAGCCCGTCGGTCCGATGCCAAAGACTGGTCCACTCTGCTTCGATCGCGGCCAGGCGGTCAGATGAACTGACAATTTCCAGGCGCTCCGCGCCAATGGCGTCGATCGAACCAATCTTGTTCATGGCAGGAGACTATCCTGTGTTTGCACGGCTTTGTCGGTGCGCTTGCGGAACCGTCGCACGATATGCCCTGCCATTTTCTTAAGCGGCAGAATATAGAGGCCAAAAAGCGACTGGTAATCGTGCACATCGCGATCGATCAGGCCAAATTTCAGATCTTCGTCGGGATCTGGAATGAACTGCGTTCCAAAAAGGCGGTCCCAGAACGAAAAAAGCAGGCCGAAATTCTTGTCATAGTGACGCGGATTGGTGCTGTGATGTACTTGATGCCAATGCGGACACAGGATGATATTGTTCAGGCGGCCAAACGAAATCTTGAAGTGCGTGTGGCGAACAAAATCCATCATCAGGATGTTGCGCACTATATAGACGTTGACGCCAAAAATGGTGACCTCTACCGGATCCAGCGCGATCAGGCTCCAGATGCCGAAGCAAATCCCGGGAATGACGCCGTCCCACATACGGTTCATCAATTCGTCGAGCGGATGAACCCGGTCCTTGGTGATCCCCACCATCACTTCGGCCGAATGATGCACCTTGTGCAGTTCCCAAAGGAACGGAAAGCGGTGTTGGGCGACATGATAGAGATAGTAGGAAATATCGTAGGCGATCAGCATGGTTGCGGTGAAGATGACGATCACGACCGGCCCAGCCGGGCCATCGATCAGCGGTGACTGGATGCCGAACAGGCCGCCGATTACCTTGTTTGTCCCATAGCCCACTGCCGCGACGAACGTGACGCCGGCAGGAATGAGCAGGAAGGGCATCATCAGCTTTTTGGTGATCCAGAACAACGCGTCCGCTCGTGCCGACGGATGCAGAATGACCTCCGTGGGAAAGGCAAAATCGAAAAAGTCCCTGAAGGATTTATGCTCGACAGTGCGCCAGTAGGCGATCATGGCGCTGCCCAGCGCTATGAAAAAGATAAGGCCGGGAACAATCAGATTGACGCTCGAGAGCTTGTCCGAAATCTTCCCGAGAAAGTCGTAAAACATCGGTGCGTCGGCTCCGGGGTGGTGCTGTGGCAACGAGCTTGATTCAAGCACAGATTGGCCCAGCCTGCCACACGCGCATGCAACCTGACAGCCATATGAGTCAGGCAGGAATACGCATATTGAATTGCGTACCAGTCTAACAGTTCGATCTTAGCAAAACTGTAAGATATCCGCACGAATACGGTCGGTTTGGCAGCCGATTTTCAGATCGGACATTTGCGCCGGCCAGCCGCCGCCTGGGTCAGAAGCCAACCCGAAGCGCTTCCAGCCCATGGAAATGATAAGTGTCGCGGAAGCGAGGCTGTTCGGCCAGGTGGAGCTGGGGGTGCCGGTCGAACAAGGTTTTCAGCGACACCTGCAGCTCGAGCCGGGCGAGCGGCGCACCAATACAAAAATGGATGCCGGCACCGAATGACACGTTCTTCTGGTCCGTGCGGCCGGGCGTGAAGGCGGCGGGGGCGGCAAAGGCAAGCGGGTCGTGATTTGCCATGCCAAGCAGCAGGCCAACAGCCCGGCCGGGCCGCACGACGATGCCGGGGACAATTTCGATCTCCTGATAGGCATAGCGGGTAAACATGTGCAGCGGGGCATCGAAGCGCAGGCATTCCTCGACGGTTGCCGCGGTCTCTTCCCGTGAGCCGAAGAAGCGGCGTGGGTCGCCGCCTTGCTCAAGGATCGAGCGCACGGCATTGCCGGTCTGATGCACGGTCGCCTCGTGGCCGGCATTGAGCAGCAGGATCGCCGACGAGACCAGTTCGTCCTCCGACAGTTTCTGACCGTCTTCTTGCGCTGAGATCAGCAGCGACAGCAGGTCGTCGCCGGGCTTTTTGCGCCGCTCGATGACGTATCCGCGCAAAAAGTCCGAGAAATCCCGTGCGGCCCGGTTGGCGCTCTCTTCCGTGTCACGGGTGCGGCCATGCATATACATGGCGACCATCTGATGCGACCAATCCAAGAGTTGCGGCCCCATCTCGACCGGCACGCCAAGCATTTCGGCGATGATGGTGATCGGAAGCGGCGCCGCGAAGGCTGGCAGGAGATCAACCGATTTGCCAGGCTCGAAACGGTCGATCAGCTCGTTGGCAAGGGCTTCGACACGCGGGCGCAACCGAGACCTGGCGCGAGACAAAGGCGCGGTTGACCAGCGTTCTCAGCCGCGTGTGGACCGGCGGCTCGAGTTCCAGCATGGAATTGGCCTCGATGCCGTCGAAAGCACTGAGATGGCCACGGTCCTGTCCGATGCCGCGGCTGTCCGGAATGCCGGCCGGATTCTGGCGTCCGAAGCGGCGGTCGCGCAGCAGCTGGTTGACGTCATTGAAGCCGCCAAAGCACCATAGGCCGAAATCCTCCCAGAAGAAGGCATTCGACAGCCCATGCAGGAATGCATAGGCCTCGTAGGGATTCTGGTAGAAAGCCGGCTCGTGCGGGTCAAGTCGCAGGTGCCGAGTGGCTGGATCAAAGGCGAGGTAAGCTGGTGTCAATTTGGTCATGCCAGACCCTTAGCGCGCCTTGCCTGTTCGGTGCCAGACCGTATGTTGCCAAGGCAAAGCCAATGGATTGAGCCAGCCGGCGCGGCTGCGGAAAGACTGATCGCATGAATGTAATCGTTGTCGGCGCGGGCATCGCTGGGCTTTCGACAGCGTGGTCGCTGGTCAAGGCCGGCCACAGCGTGTCCATCGTCGAACAAGGCCCGATCCCCAATCCGCTTGCCGCATCCGGCGACCATCACCGCATCATCCGCCGTGCCTATAGGGCCGGAACCGGTTATGGCCGGCTGATTACCGAGGCCTATGATGCCTGGGACGAGATGTGGGCCGATCTTGGCGAAAGCCACCTTGATCCGCGTGGGTTCGTCTGCATTTCGCGCGAGCCAGGCGATGAGGCCGAGGAATACCGCGAAGGCATGGAAGAGGGGAACTATCCGCTCGAATTATTCGAGCCGGACGCAGCGGTGAAACGCTGGCCCTTCCTGCAGCCCGGTTCGTTCCGCTATGCCTATTTTTCGCCGGACGGCGGCGCGCTGCATTGCAGGAAGATAGCGGCCGGCCTGGCAGAATGGCTGCGCGCCCATGGTGCCAATGTCTATGACCATAGCAAGGTCACGGCGATCGACGCCGAGGCTGGCCTCATAGTCCTCGAGAGCGGCGAGACGATGCAGGCCGACCGTATCGTTGTCGCTGCCGGCGCCTGGGTGCTGAAACTGTTCCCGGACCTCGACGGCGAGTTGAAGACATACCGGACGGCACTTGCCTATGTCGAACCACCGGCGGACCTGAAGGCGGCGTGGGAGGCCGCACCCGTCGTCCTCGATGTGGGCGGTACGGTCGACGGCTATGCGATTCCACCGTCCGGTGGTGCCGGCATGAAATTCGGTTCGGGATTGCACAAGGTACCCACCAGCGACGCCGACTGGAACCGTCAGCCGGTGGCGGGCGAGGGTGAGGCAATCCGCAACCTGTTCTC
>JBDSLV010000282.1:0-3481 GCA_039916205.1 Mesorhizobium sp.
ATTTCAGCGCTGACGAACATGCGTCGAGCAAAGTCATCACCCCATGCGTTTCGCGCTGCAAGGGACAGAGGCTGGTGCTCGATTTGTGATGTGCGATTGGAAGCCGGATGGGACGCAGCCAGTCGAAACCGCGGCGATGGATGACCCGTCGCGCCCTTGGAATTGTCCGAGACCTAAGCGGCGAGGCGATTACCCGCGCTCGCAGACTATGGCTGCCTCGCTTCCGGCTCGAAGTTGGTCTTCAGCAGCGAGTAGCCAGGATATCGGATGAATTCGTCGAAATGGCTGCACATGGTATCGACAAGTTTCATAATACGAGGATTTCGGTGCCGCTGAGCCGGATAGAGCACGTATGCCGCTGTGTTTTCGGAGCGCCAGTTCGGCAGGACCGAAACGAGTGCCTCTAGTTCCACTTCATACTTCACAAAAAAATCGGGCAAATATCCCAAGACGGACCCCTCGACCGCAAAGTACTTGGCCATCCAATATTCGTTCACATTGAACTTGCTGTACGGTTTGATCTCCGCCACCTGGTTGCCGTTTCGAAGCGTCCATTTCTCGGGAATGGCGTTTCGATGATAGACCACTCCATCCAGGCCATTGATGTCTGCAATCGATGACAAGGCGCCGTGTCGTTTGAGAAAAGCGGGGCCGGCGTAGAGGCCATAAGAGACAGTTCCCAGCTTACGCCTTAGCAGGCTCGAGTCTGGCGGCTCGCCGACGAAAATCATGCAATCAAAATCGATCTGACCCGCGATGATCTTGTCGTTCGGATACATTTGCAGATCGAAGTCAATTTCGGGGTGAGCGCGTGAAAAGTAGTGAGCCGCAGCGCCGATCATCGTGGTGCCGAACTCGGCACTGCTGGCAATCCGAATCCGACCGCTGATTGTCGAATGCGCCCGCTGTGCCGCGATTGCTGCGTTTTCACAGCTGTCAAAGATCGCCGCGCAATTGTCGAGATACTCTTTGCCGGCGTCGGTCAGCTCAAGACCTTTGGCCTTGCGGATAAACAGCTCAACTTGAAGAGCATCCTCCAATCGCCGGAGGTGCAGGCTCAGCGTCGCTTTGGGGACGTTATAGGTAGCAGCAGCATTGGTCATGCTTCCCGCTCGCGCGATTTGCAGGAATGCGGTTATGTCCTTGAGATCGTAGGGGTGGCTCATTTGTGTCCATAATCCTGAACGAGCGGTTTCAAATTGCTGCCTATTCTAGAAGCTTAGGCGTCGGTAAGAATCTCCGCAACAGTGAATCAATACAGGATCAAGGAGGAGTTCGAGATGGCAGACCCGCGCTTTGAGCGCCGCCTGTCATTGAGCATTTGGGGACGGCGCCGTTCTTCGCGATAGCTGTCGATCCAATCCCAGCGGCTTGGACGCCCAAAGCATTGCGATTGGCGTGGCCCCATCTCTCCATCCAAGCGAGCTGCCCCACGGTCGTTCGGCAGCTGCAAGCCTCAGCTGCGAATGCCGATCGGTCGGCAGGAACCGATCAACTTAGACAGAGCCTTCAGGGAGGAACCGAAGTGACAACGATCGCCGATGCAGATCCGAATTTGAATGCCCTCGACAATCAACCAAACGAGGTTCACCCGGTAGATCAGATGTTGCCGGTGCTAAAACTGGCGGCCTATGGCCTGCAACATGTGCTTGCCTTCTATGCGGGCGCCATCTTGACACCGATCATCCTCGCAGGTGCTCTGAATCTGAGCACCGAGCAGCTCATCCATCTGATCAACGCCGACTTGTTCACCTGCGGCATCGCATCGTTGCTTCAATCCGTGGGGTTCTGGAAAGTAGGCATCCGGCTACCCCTGCTACAAGGCGCAACCATCACTGCACTTGGTCCGATGATTTCGATTGGTCTCGCCGCGGGTGGCGGCACTGACGGCCTGTTGTCCATCTACGGTTCGGTCATCGTCGCGGGGATTTTTACGTTCGTTGCCGCATCCTATTTCACCAGGCTGCTGCGCTTCTTTCCACCGGTGGTCATGGGATCGGTCATAATGATCATCGGTATCTCGCTGTTGCCGGTTGCGGCCAACAACATCGTCATGGGCGCTGGCCTCAATGCGATGCAGAACCCTGTCCTGGCTGAAAACCTTGCCTATGGCCTGGGTACATTGGCGCTGATAATCGGAATTCAGCGTTGCTTCAAAGGCTTTGTCTGGACGATTGCCGTTCTCCTCGGACTTGTCATCGGCACAGCGGTGGCTTGGCTTTTCGGCCACGTCGGGTTTGCGCACGTGGCCAATTCACCATGGTTTGGCTATACGTCCCCCTTCTACTTCGGTTGGCCGACCTTCAGTTTGACAGCCATTCTTTCCATGATCGTCGTGATGATCATCACCATGGTGGAGACGACAGGTGACGTCTACGCTACCGGCGAAATCGTAAATAGGCGAGTTCAGCCAGATGATGTCGCCCGCGCTATCCGCGCCGATGGCCTTGCTACTTTCATTGGCGGCGTGCTCAACGCCTTCCCTTATACGTGCTTTGCCCAGAACATCGGCCTGGTGCGTCTGACTCAGGTAAAAAGCCGCTGGGTCATCGCCGCCGCGGGCGTAATCATGATCCTTTTGGGATCCTTGCCCAAGGCTGCGGCTGTTGTTGCCGCCATACCGGAGCCGGTTCTCGGTGGAGCGGCGCTCGCCACGTTCGGTGCGGTCGCAGCGGTTGGCATTCAAATGCTGGGTAAGGTCGACTTCGAGAATCCAAACAATGTCGTCATCGTTTCGATCAGCGTTGGCTTGGCCATGCTTGTGACGATGCAGCCCTTTGTAGGCAAGGTACTTCCTCAATGGGCTCAGATCATTTTCAGCAGCGGCATCATCCTTGGCGCATCGTCTGCCATCATACTCAATTTGATCTTCAATCATCTGGGTGGAGGCCACACGCCCGTTTCCGTCCCGGATTCGGAAGCCTCGCCATTGCATTTGCCGGTCTGAGGGTCACCTTCCGAAGATTTGCTTCGGCAGCAGTTTGGAGTCGGCACTCATCGCTAGAAAACGCCGCCCCGCCTGGCAGCGTTTCAAGCTCTTCTCATTTGCGATCATCTCAATCTTCTTCTCTGTGGAGTCCAAGAAAATGAAAACCCGCGCCGCTGTCGCCGTTGCTGCTGGAAAGCCGCTTGAGATCATGGAGGTCGACCTCGAGGGACCTCGCGATGGCGAGGTGCTGGTCGAGATCAAGGCGACCGGCATCTGCCACACGGATGAATTCACGCTGTCGGGTGCTGATCCAGAGGGCCTGTTTCCGGCCATTCTCGGCCATGAAGGTGCCGGTGTTGTCGTCGATGTCGGCAAGGGCGTGACTTCGCTCAAGAAGGGCGACCATGTCATCCCGCTCTATACGCCGGAATGCCGCTCGTGCCCGTCCTGCCTGTCGCGGAAAACCAACCTGTGCACGGCGATCCGCGCCACGCAGGGGCAAGGCTTGATGCCCGACGGCTCGTCGCGCTTCTCGATCGGCAAGGACAAGAT
>JBDSLV010000283.1:0-4130 GCA_039916205.1 Mesorhizobium sp.
TTGCGTAGTGAAACATCGAACATTCTGGAAGCCTTTCCGTGAAAATTTGGGTCAAAGAGCCGATGGCTTCCTTCCTTCCGATAACGCGCCGGTGGCATGCCGTAGACCGACCTGAATATCCGGTTGAACGACTGGACGTTGGGATAGCCAGAACGTTTCGCAATGTCGCTGACACTCAGATTCGTCTCGACGATCTCGCCGGCCGCACGGTGCAGCCGCAGTCTCTTGACCGTGGCCGCCAATGTCTCGCCGTAGATCGCTCGATAAATCCTATGCCAGTGATAGCTCGACAGGCAGGCGATATCGGCAAGGCGGTCCATATCGAGATCCTCGTCGAGATGATCGTGGATATGAGCCGAGACCCTTCTCAGGCGTGTCTCATAGACTGCCCATGCCGTGTCGCCGTTCATGTAGAGCCTTCATGCAAACCGTTCGAGCGGACACAACCATAGCCGGATTTGACAAATCCTGCTGACTTGAGGCCCAACCGGGGCAAACAAAAAGGCCCGCTGAAGCGGACCTTTTCCTAGTGCCGACCGAGAGCCTGTTCGATCCCGATACAATCGGGATCGAGGCGATCAGGCCGCTTCCAGTGCGGCCTTCACCGCTGCGATGGCATCATTGGCCTTGGAGGCGTCGGGGCCACCGGCCTGAGCCATGTCGGGCCGCCCACCGCCGCCCTGCCCGCCCAAGGCGGCCGAGGCCACGCGCACCAGATCGACAGCGCTGAAGCGGCCGACAAGATCGTCCGTGACGGCAACGACGACGCTTGCCTTGTTGTCCTCGCCGGCGCCGACAAAGACAACGACGCCGGAGCCGAGCGATGTCTTGCCGGCATCGGCCAGCGGCTTCAGGTCCTTCGGCGAGACACCGGAAACCGCCTTGCCGAGGAAGCCGACGCCGGCCACAATCTCGTTCTCAGGTAGCGCGCCAGCAGAAGCGCCGCCACCCAGCGCCAGCTTCTTGCGCGCTTCGGTCAGTTCCTTTTCAAGCTTCTTGCGCTCGTCAAGCAATGCCTCGACGCGGGCGGGCACATCGGCGGGCGAGATCTTCAACGTCGCCGCGACTAATTTCAGGCGCCGATCCTGCTCGTCGAGATACTTGCGCGCGGCCTCACCCGTCAGCGCCTCGATGCGGCGCACGCCGGCCGCAACCGCGCCATCCGACACAATGCGCACCAGACCGATATCGCCCGTCGACCTGACATGCGTGCCGCCGCAGAGTTCGACCGAATAGGGCCGATTGGCCTTGGCGCCATGCAGGCCCCTACCCATCGACACGACACGCACTTCATCGCCGTATTTCTCGCCGAACAGAGCCATGGCGCCTTCGGCAATGGCGTCGTCGACCGACATCAGCCGCGTCGTCACCGGGCTGTTCTGCACGACGATCTCGTTGGCCATGCGCTCGACCACCTCGAGTTCGTCGGACGAGATCGGCTTGTTGTGCGAAATGTCGAAACGCAGGCGCTCGGGCGCGACCAGCGAACCCTTCTGCGCCACATGCGTGCCCAGCACTTCACGCAGCGCCTCGTGGATCAGGTGCGTGGCGGAATGGTTGGCACGGAGCCGCGAGCGCCTGTTATGGTCGACCTTCAGCTCGACCGCGGCACCTGGCTTGGCGGTGCCGCTGGTCACCTTGCCGAGATGGACGAACAGACCATCGGCCTTCTTCTGCGTATCGGAAATCTCGATCGAGAAGCCTTCGCCCGAAATGACGCCGGCGTCGCCCATCTGGCCGCCGGACTCGCCATAGAACGGCGTCTGGTTGACGACCACGGCAACCGCGTCGCCGTTGCCGGCGCTGTCGACGGTCTTGCCGTCCTTGACCAGTGCCTGGATGAGGCCCTCCGCCTGCTCCGTCTCATAGCCGAGGAACTCGGTGGCGCCGGCATTCTCGCGAACCGGGAACCAGACGGTTTCGGTCGCCGCTTCACCGGAGCCTGCCCAATGCGCGCGTGCCTCGGTCTTCTGCCGCTCCATCGCCTCGGTGAAGCCAGCCAGGTTGACCGAGATGTTGCGCTGGCGCAGCGCGTCCTGGGTCAGGTCGAGCGGGAAGCCGTAGGTGTCGTAGAGCTTGAAGGCCGTCTCGCCATCCAGCATGTCGCCGGCGCCGAGCCTTTCCGTTGCCTCGGACAGCAGGCCGAGACCGCGCACCAGCGTCTTGCGAAACCTGGTCTCTTCGAGCTTCAGCGTCTCCGTGATCATCGCCTCGCCGCGCACCAGCTCCGGATAGGCCTGGCCCATCTCGCGCACGAGCGCCGGCACCAGCTGCCACATCAGCGGGTCGCGGGCGCCGAGCAACTGTGCGTGACGCATGGCGCGGCGCATGATGCGGCGCAAGACATAGCCACGGCCTTCGTTCGACGGCAGCACGCCGTCGGCCACCAGGAAGGAGGACGACCGCAGGTGATCGGCGATGACGCGGAAGGACGCAACCGTCTCCTTGTCGGGGCCGCGCCCGAGGGCGGACGACGCCGCCTCGATCAGATGGCGGAACAGATCTGTCTCGAAGACGCTTTCGACGCCTTGCAGGATGGACGCCATGCGCTCAAGGCCCATGCCGGTGTCGATCGACGGACGCGGCAGGTCGACGCGCTCTTCCTTCGTGACCTGCTCATACTGCATGAAGACCAGGTTCCAGAATTCGAGGAACCGGTCGCCGTCTTCCTCCGGACTGCCGGGCGGGCCACCCCAGATGTGCTCGCCACGGTCGATGAAGATTTCCGAGCAAGGTCCGCAAGGTCCGGTGTCACCCATGGCCCAGAAATTGTCCGACGTCGCGATGCGAATGATCCGATCGTCGGAGATGCCCGCGATCTTCTTCCAGAACCCGGCCGCCTCCTCGTCCGTGTGGTAGACGGTAACCAGCAGCTTGTCCTTTTTCAGCCCGAACTCGCGGGTGATCAGGTTCCAGGCAAGCTCGATGGCGCGCTCTTTGAAGTAGTCGCCAAAGGAGAAATTACCGAGCATCTCGAAGAAGGTCAGATGGCGGGCGGTGTAGCCGACATTGTCGAGATCGTTGTGCTTACCGCCGGCACGCACGCTTTTCTGCGCGGTCGTGGCGCGCGAATAGGGGCGCTTCTCCAGACCGGTGAAGACATTCTTGAACTGCACCATGCCGGCGTTGGTGAACATCAGCGTCGGATCGTTGCGCGGCACAAGCGGGCTCGAGGCAACGACCTCGTGGCCTTCCTTGCGGAAATAGTCGAGAAATGTCGACCGGATCTCGTTCACGCCACTCATGAATGCTGCCTTTTCGAGAGAGCCGCCAGCTTGGCCGGCGGAGTATGGGCTCTGCGTTTTTAAGAAGATGGAGTTGGCCTTTTAGCCGCCGCTTCGCACCCTGTCCAGAAACACGCAATGCACCAATTCGCCGGCGTTGCCAGCGGCCTGAAACGCAAACCGCCGGCACAGAGGCCGGCGGTTCAAAACGCGGTACTACAGAACTCGATTACATAAGACAGAGATAATGAACTCTGATTATGGCCGAACTCCGGCCACGATCGGTTTCCTACATGGCGCCGGCTTCGTCCTCGAAACCATCATCGCCGCCTTCGGAGCCGCCATTCTCGAGGAATTTCTCGGCAATCAGGCCAGCATTCTGCCGTAGCGCCAGTTCGATCTCACGCGCTGTGTCGGGATTGTCGCGCAGGAACAGTTTCGCATTCTCGCGGCCCTGGCCGAGGCGCTGCGAATTGTAGGAGAACCAGGCGCCCGACTTCTCGACCACACCGGCCTTGACGCCGAGATCGACCAGTTCGCCGGTCTTGGAGACGCCTTCGCCATACATGATGTCGAACTCGACCTCCTTGAAGGGCGGGGCGAGCTTGTTTTTCACCACCTTCACACGCGTCTGGTTTCCGACGACATCCTCGCGCTCCTTGATCGCGCCGATGCGGCGAATGTCCAGGCGCACGGAGGCGTAGAACTTCAGGGCGTTGCCGCCCGACGTGGTTTCCGGGCTGCCGAACATCACGCCGATCTTCATGCGGATCTGATTGATGAAGATGACCATCGTGTTGGAACGCGAGATCGAGGCGGTCAGCTTGCGCAGCGCCTGGCTCATCAGGCGGGCCTGCAGGCCCGGAAGCTGATCGCCCATCTCGCCCTCGAGCTCCGCTCGTGGGG
>JBDSLV010000284.1:0-3559 GCA_039916205.1 Mesorhizobium sp.
AGGCCGAGCCGTGCGCCAAGCTCGATCAGCACCGACTGGAATGGCCTGACGTCGCGGTCGGGCTCGACGACGGGATGGCGGATGGCGTCGCCGGGTCCGTCGGCATGGCTGATCGGCCGGTCGAGCAGGCTGATGCAGTCATGCCTCTCGAGATAGGTGGTGTCCGGCAGCACGAGGTCGGCGAACGGCACGGTCTCCGAATAATAGGCATCGGAATAGATGATGAAGGGGATCTTGTAGCGGCCCTCTTCGTCGCTGTCGGTCAGCATGGCGATGGTCTCGACGGTGTTCATCGAGGAATTCCAGGCCATGTTCGACATGTACATCATGAGCGTGTCGATCTTGTAGGGATCGCCGGCCCAGGCGTTGCGGATGACGGTGTGCATCATGCCGTGCGCGGCAAGCGGCGCGTCCCAGGAATAGGCCTTGTCGATGCGTAGCGGCACGCCGGCTTCATCGACCAGAAGGTCGTTCGGCCCGCAGACGAAGCCAAGCGGCATGCCGTCCAGCGGCGTCATCGGCCGCACCTCCTTGCCGCAAGGCTTCGGCCCCGGTGGCGCCGACCTCGGGTAGGGCGGTTTGAAGCGGAAGCCGCCGGGAACATCGATAGTGCCCAGCAGCACCTGCAGAAGATGGATGGCGCGGCAGGTGTGAAAACCGTTGGAGTGGGCCGAGATGCCGCGCATCGCGTGCATGGCGACGGGCCGTCCCTTGATGGTTTCGTGCCGGCGCCCGGCCCAGTCGGTCCATGCCACCGGCAGTTCGATCTCCTGCTCGAAAGCGACATGGGCGAGTTCGGCGGCAATGCGCCGGATCGTATCGGCGGGAATGCCGCAGCGTTCCGCGACAGCGTCCGGTGCGTAGCCCACATCGAGATAGCGGTCGGCAATGAGCTGGAACACCGGCACGCAGCGGCGGCCCTCGACTGTGAAGCTGCCAGTCAGAGCCGGCTTGGCATTCGCATCGGCGGCGCCAACGGGTGTCTTGGCCACTCGGTCCCAGGCCAGCAAATTGTCTTCGGCGTCACGGACGAACAGCCCATCATCAGCCGCACCCGGCTCCTGGATGACGAGCGTGTGGGCATTGGTGTAGCGCAGCAGGTAATCAAGATCGACGCGGCCGGCCTTCAGCAATTCATGGATCAGCGCGAAGACGAACAGCCCATCGGTGCCGGGACGGATGCCGATCCAGTCGTCGGCAATTGCGTTGTAGCCGGTGCGGCAAGGATTGATCGAGACCACCTTGGCGCCGCGCGCCTTGAGCTTGCCGAGACCGATCTTGATCGGATTGGAATCATGGTCCTCGGCGACGCCGAACAGCATGAAGTATTTCGTGTTGTCCCAGTCGGGCTCGCCGAACTCCCAGAACGATCCGCCGATCGTATAGAGCCCGCCTGCCGCCATGTTGACCGAGCAGAAGCCGCCATGGGCGGCGAAATTCGGCGTGCCGAAACGGCTCGCCCACCAGCCGGTCAAGGACTGCGACTGGTCGCGCCCGGTGAAGAAGGCGAGCTTTTTCGGGTCGGTCCGACGGATGGCGGAAAGCCGCTCGGTCGCGATCGAAAAGGCTTCTTCCCACTCGATCTCGCGGAACTCGCCGGAGCCGCGCGGACCAGTCCGCAACAGCGGTTTCTTCAGCCGCGCCGGGCTGTAATGCTGCATGATGCCGGAACTGCCCTTGCCGCAGATCACGCCGCGATTGACCGGATGGTCCTTGTTGCCGTTGATGTAGCGGACCTTGCCGTCCTTGATGTGCACGTCGATGCCGCAGCGGCAGGCGCACATGTAGCACGTCGTCTTGGCGATGCTGTCGGAGATGCTGGGCGAGGTGTCGACGCCGTCGCCCTCATCAGGCGCGCGGCTATCGGCAAGCGGCCGTTGCGACGGTGCCGAATTCGCGCCGCGCGGTGAGCCCTGGGTCATCGTTTGAGGGTGCTTGCGCTGCCGGAAGACTTGGCCTTCGTCTTCGGCCCCGGCCCGCGCATATAGTGCTCTTCCGGGTGATAGCGGTCGCCAGCCAATTGCCGCCGGAGACTGCGGGTCCAATGCGCGAACAACGATTTGAACCGCCCGATCATGTCGTCCCTTGCGATCCGATGGCGAATTTTTTCTAACTTCGATCAAAAACTTAGAATAAAGCTATCGATGCGTCTAATCAGTTGTTCTTGTAAATTCAATCGATATTGGTTCTTAATGCCGCCATGACTCTCGATCAATTGCGAATTTTCGTCGCCGTCGCCGAGCGCGGCCACATGACCAAGGCCGCGGAACTGCTGGGCATCTCCCAGTCGGCCGCGTCCGCCGCCATTCGCTCGCTCGAACAGCAGCATGGCGTGCACCTGTTCAACCGGGTTGGCCGCAACATCGAGCTTGCCCAGACCGGGCACCGGTTCCTGCCCGAAGCCAAGGCCGTGCTCGAGCGGGCCGCCGCCGCCCGCAATGTGCTGGAGCATGTCTCGCAGACGGTCACCGGCAGTCTCTCGATCGCCGCCAGCCAGACCATCGCCAGCTATTGGCTGCCGCGCCGGCTGGCCTCCTTCCACGAGGCCTATCCAGCCGTCAGGCTGAGTGTCACCATCGGCAACACCAGGCAGGTCGAGGCCAATGTTCTCGATGGCGCGGCGGATCTCGGGCTGGTCGAGGGGCGCACCGAATCCGACATCCTGCGCCGCGCCAAGGTTGACGTGGACCGGCTGATGCTGGTCGTGGCCAGTTCGCATCCGGAGATCGCCGAACTGTCACCCGGCCGTCCCGATATCAAGGGGTTGCGCTGGATCATCCGCGAAGGCGGTTCCGGCACGCGCGAGGTGTTGGAGGACCTGGCCCGAGGCGAGGGGATTTCACTCGCCGATCTGCAGATTTTCCTGGTCCTGCCAAGCAATGAAGCGGTTCGCCAGGCAGTCGAGGCGGGCGCTGGCGCCACCATCATCTCGGAACTTGTCGTGGCGCGCGCCGTGGCCGAGGGCAGCTTGCGGTCGGTGCCGCTTGACCTGCCGAAGCGCGACTTCGCCATGATCACCCATCGTGACCGCCAGGCAAGCCTGGCTCAGATGGCGCTCAAGGCGCATCTCGGCGCCAGCATGGATGAAACGGTGGCCGCTCTCGTTTGAGCCGGCCACGGAAGTATATCAACCGAACTTCCGCTGCGCATCGAGCGCTAGGCCAAGCCCGACCGAGCCGAACATGTCGCCCTCGATAACGGATGCCTGCGGCACCAGCGACAGGATCCGCTGTCGTGCCAAGGGGATCGCGGTCGAGCCGCCGGTCAGGAACACCGCCGTGATGTCGGACGGTTTCAACTGAGCATCGCGGATGGTCTGCCCGACGGTCGCGGTGACCTTCTCGATGTCCCTGGCGATCGTGGCATCCAGCCCGCCGCGCGATATCTCGGCCGCGAACCGGGCTTCCGGCAACGCCACCGCGACTTGCGCCAACAACGCGTCCGTCAGTTCGATCTTGGCCCTTTCGACCAGCGCGGCCAGCGCGTGTCCGTAGCGATGCTCGACGATATGGATGAACCGGTCGACCAGATCGGCGCGCACCGCTTCGTAGCGGATTTG
>JBDSLV010000285.1:0-2550 GCA_039916205.1 Mesorhizobium sp.
ATGGCTCGACCGACGAAACTGCCTCAGTGCTTGGCGAGCAGGCGGCCCTTCGTTCCTTTCCGGTGCGCGAACTGCGCCACCTGAAATCCGCTGGCCAGAGTCTCTCCGTGCGCTCCGGCGCCTGGGCTGCGCGCGGCGGCATCGTCGCCACCATCGACGGCGACGGCCAGAACGACCCCCAGTACATCCCGGTGCTGATCGACGCGCTCCGGCAGGCCGGGCCCGATTTCGGCGCCGCGCAGGGGCAGCGCCTCAAGCGCCGCGACAGCAAGGTCAAGCAGCTGGCGTCGCGTTTCGCCAACTGGCTGAGAAACGCCATTCTGCATGACGAGACGCGCGACACAGGCTGTGGCCTGAAGGCGGTCCATACCGACATCTTGCGAAAACTGCCGTTCTTCGACGGCACGCATCGCTTTGTTCCCGCGCTGGTCATCCAGGAAGGCTACCAGGTGGTGCATTGCGACGTTGTCGACCGCTCCCGCCGGCATGGCAAATCGAACTACGGGATTTTCGACCGCGGCTTGCAAGGCGCGCTCGATCTGGGCGGAGTCTGGTGGCTACGCCGCAGGCGCCGCAGAATGCCAAAAATAGAGGAAATCAAGCATGGTTAACGTGCTTCAGGAGTTGGGGACCTGGCTTCACCAGGTTTTCATCAAGCAGTTCGATGCGTGGATCCTGCTCGGCTTCGTTGCCCAGTTCTTCTTCACCATGCGCTTCGTGGTGCAATGGCTCGCCTCGGAAAAAGCCAAGCGCAGCGTTGTTCCCGTCGCCTTCTGGTTCTTTTCCCTGTTCGGCGGCGGCCTGTTGCTGATCTATGCCATCCAGCGCCAGGATCCGGTGTTTATCGCCGGTCAGGCCATGGGCATGTTCATCTATGTCAGAAACCTCTGGCTGATCGCCAATGAGCGCAAGGCCGCGATGAGCAAGGTCGACTGAGGTCGATCCGGTCGTGGCTGGCAATCCGAGGGCTGATGCGTGGCGATGAACAGGAACTATATCTTTCTCTTTCTGTTCAGCCTGCTGATGACGATGTCGGGGCTGGCAGCCTTGCCGCCCATCGACCGTGACGAATCGCGCTTCGTTCAGGCCACCAAGCAGATGGCCGAGACCGGCGATTATGTCGACATTCGTTTCCAGGATGCTTCACGCTATCAGAAGCCGATCGGCATCTATTGGCTGCAATCCGCCGCCGTGGCGCTGAGCGGCGAGGGCGCCGCCGCACCGATCTGGGTCTACCGCCTGATCTCGGCACTAGCCATCGCCATCGCGGTTGTCGGCATCGCCTGGACAGGTGCCAATCTTTTCGGGGCGAATGCCGGCGTCGCCGCGGGCCTGATGATAGCCGCGATTTTCGCCACCGCTTTCGAAGGCCGCGATGCCAAGACCGACGCCATGCTGCTGGCCTGTTGCGTGTGGGCGCAAGGGGCGCTGGCGCAAATCTATATGGCATCGCGCCGCAAGGAGCCGGTCGCCGGTCATTTGCCGTGGATTTTCTGGGCTGCTCAAGGCGCGGCAATCCTGATCAAGGGCCCGATCGCCCCGCTGCTATCGGCACTGACCATTGTCACGCTGGTCGCCTTCGAGCGCGACTGGCGCTGGCTGTCGAAACTGAAGACCCTGAGAGGCCTGGCTCTGGTGGTCGTGATCGTGTTGCCCTGGATCGCGCTCATCAGCTGGAAAAGCGGCGGCGCCTTTCTGCAACAGGCAGTCGGCAAGGACATGCTTGGCAAGGTGGCGCAAGGCGAGGAATCGCATGGCCTGCCGCCTGGCTTCTACATGCTGACCTATTCGCTGTTCATGTGGCCTTTCGGCCTGATCGCGGTTGGTGCCGGGCTGCAGGCCATCAACCGTCTGCGTGACGACCCCCGGCTGCGCTTCTGCCTCGCCTGGTACATTCCGTTCTGGCTGGTGTTCGAGCTGATCCCAACCAAGCTGCCGCACTACGTCCTGCCGGCTTATCCCGGCATGGCTTTGCTGATCGGCTGGCTTTTGACCTTGTCACCGCAAGACGCCAATGCACCGCTCAGGCGCTGGCAGGACTGGCTGTGGTGGTCGACCGCATTCGGCCTAGCCGTCGTCAGCCTTGGCCTTGCGGCGGTCTGTGTCGGAGCGCCGATCTACCTCACCGGCAGCTTCTCATGGTGGAGCATTCCGGCTGCCGCTGCAGCGCTCGGCGCCGGCTACCTCGCTTTCTCGCGCGAATTGCAGGTGCCGCTCCATCGCATCGGCGCCATCGCTGCCTGCGCCGGGATTGCCTATGGTTTGCTGTTCGGCGTCATCGCACCGTCCTTGAAGCGGATCTGGCTGAGCCCGGCGATCGAGGCTGCCGTCCGCGCCAACAGGCCTTGCGACACGACGGTGCTCGCCTCGGCGCAGTATCACGAACCGAGCCTGGTATTCCTTGTTGGCACCAAGACGCTGTTGACCGACGTTGACGGTGCCGCGAAGCATCTGCTCGCCGACCCTGCCTGCGCGATGGCGCTGGTATCGGTCGCCGACGAGCAGAAGCTGAATGGTTTGCTGGCAGGCAAATCGGCGAGCCGCGTTGCC
>JBDSLV010000286.1:0-6964 GCA_039916205.1 Mesorhizobium sp.
CTCCGCCAGACTTCCTTGTGGATGATGTTGGCGACTTTAGCCCCGCCTGACTCGGGCTCCTTTCACGTGAAGGCGTCGGGCATCGACCCCTTCTTCTTGGCGATGAAGTCCTTCAGGGCTTCATCGATGCTCGGGTCGAGATACGGCGCCTCGTAGCTTTCCAGCCAGCGGCGGGCGAGATCATTGGCGCGCTGCGGTGCGGTCTTCTCGCCCTCGGCCAGCCACTGCTCGTAGGAATTGTTGTCGGCGATGTTGGAGCGGTAGAAGGCGGTCTGGAAATTGGCCTGGGTGTGGTCGCAGCCGAGATAGTGGCTGCCTGGCCCAACCTGGCGGATGGCATCCATCGCCTGGCCGTTCTCCGACAGGTCGACGCCTTCGGAGAACTTCTGCGTCATGCCGAGCTGGTCGATATCCATCATGAATTTTTCGTAGCAGGAGGCGAGCCCGCCCTCGAGCCAGCCAGCCGAATGCAGCACGAAATTGGTGCCGGCCAGGATGGTCGAGTTCAGCGTGTTGGCGCTTTCATAGGCCGCCTGTGCGTCAGGGACCTTCGACGCGCACAGCGAACCGCCGGTACGGAACGGCAAGCCGAGGCGGCGCGCGAGCTGGGCCGCGCCATAGGACACCAGCGACGGTTCCGGCGTACCGAAGGTCGGTGCACCCGACTGCATGGAGATTGACGAGGCGAAGGTGCCGAACAGCACCGGCGCACCTGGCCGGATCAGCTGCGTGAACGACGCGCCGGCCAGCACCTCGGCCAGAACCTGCGTCAGCGTGCCGGCCACCGTCACCGGGCTCATCGCGCCGGCGAGGATGAACGGCGTGACGATGCAGGCCTGATTGTGACGCGAATAGACCTTCAGCGCCCCCAGCATCGTCTCGTCGAACACCATCGGCGAGTTGGCGTTGATCAGGCTGGTCAGCACCGTGTTGTTTTCGACGAAATCGTCACCGAACAGGATCTTGGCCATGGCGACGGTGTCTTCAGCACGCTCCGGCGCGGTCACCGAGCCCATGAACGGCTTGTCGGAATATTTGATGTGCGAATAGATCATGTCGAGATGGCGCTTGTTGACCGGCACATCGACCGGCTCGCACACCGTGCCGCCCGAATGGTGGATCGACGGCGCCATGTAGGCGAGCTTCACGAAATTCTGGAAATCCTCGATCGTCGCGTAGCGGCGGTTGCCATCGAGATCGCGAACGAAGGGGGGGCCATAGACCGGCGCGAAGACGGTGGCATTGCCGCCGATCTGCACCGATCGCTCCGGGTTGCGGGCATGCTGGGTGTAGATTGATGGCGCCGTCTTCAGCAGGGAGCGGCAGAGGCCTTTGGGAAAATGGACGCGCTCGCCCTTGACGTCGGCGCCGGCTTCTTTCCACAGCTGCAACGCCTCGGCGTCGTCCCGGAAGATGATACCTATCTCTTCGAGCACCGTGTCGGTGTTCTTCTCGATCAGCGCCAGGCCTTCCTCGTTCAGCACCTCGTAAACGTTGATCTGGCGCTTGATATAGGTGAGCTGGGTGCCCGGGCCGCCGCCCGAACGCGCCGCGCGCCGTGCCGCCGCGCCGCCGCTGGCGCCGCGCCCGCGCCGCGCGTTTGACGCTTCCTGATCAACTGCCGCGTGTTCGCTCATGGTGGTTTTTCCCTGAATTTGTTCTTGCCTGGAATCCATCGCGGCCTCGGATCGCCGCTTCTTCCCGGATCGTAGCCATGCACCCTATTCGAAACGGCCAGCCAGCGCCAACGCCTGTCGCAAAATCGACAAGAATTCCAAGAGAGTTACGGTCGCTTTCCTTTTGCGGGAAGTCGCAAATCAGCTATGGATACATGCCCCTCGCGGGTTAGGTATGAACGCGAATATTTTGTGCTTTGCGACACAGTCGCGATGCCGGCAGGAGCTCGATACATATGGCCGACGACGAGATCATCCTTTCCGAACTTTCCGACGATGAGTTGGTGCAGCAGATGCACGACGATCTTTATGACGGGTTGAAGGAAGAGATCGAGGAAGGCACCAACATCCTGCTCGAGCGCGGCTGGATACCTTACAAGGTGCTGACCGAGGCGCTGGTCGAAGGCATGCGCATTGTCGGCGAGGATTTTCGTGACGGCATCCTCTTCGTTCCCGAAGTGCTGCTGTCGGCCAATGCAATGAAAGCCGGCATGTTCATCCTGCGCCCGCTGCTTGCCGCCACCGGCGCGCCGAAGCAGGGCAAGATGGTGATCGGCACGGTCAAGGGCGACATTCACGACATCGGCAAGAACCTCGTCGGCATGATGATGGAAGGCGCCGGCTTCGACGTCATCGATCTCGGCATCAACAACGCGGTCGAAAAGTATCTCGATGCGATCGAGCAGCACCAGCCTGACATTATCGGCATGTCGGCGCTGCTGACCACGACCATGCCCTACATGAAGGTCGTCATCGACACGATGAAGGAAAAGGGCATCCGCGACGACTATGTCGTGCTGGTTGGCGGTGCGCCGCTTAACGAGGAATTCGGCAAGGCCGTAGGCGCCGATGCCTATTGCCGCGACGCGGCGGTAGCGGTCGAGACCGCCAAGGACTACATGAAGCGCAAGCACAACATGCGCGCTTCGGCCTAAAGAAAGGGCCGCCTGTCATGGCGGCCGTTTCGCTCGACAATGCCTCCGAGGAGGATAGCGTCTTATTGAGTAGCGTTGGCGACCTTCTTGCCGGCGCTCTTGGTAGCGTCAATCGTATTCGCGGCATCCTTGCCGACGCCACGGATGGTATTCGCGCAAGCTGAAACCAGCAGCACGCTGGCTAGCACCGCGACGACTGCATATGTGGATGTTTTCATGGACGGTTTATCCCTCTCTCGGTAGATTCGCCCCACAGCAACGAAAGCCGGCTTAGCTGGTTCCATGGCCAAGACCCGAACAACGAAACCAGACCAAGCCGACAGGCTGCTTGTCATCGCCTGCGGGATGATTGCGCGCGAGGTTTTGGCCGTCAAGGAACAGCTCGGCCTCGATCACCTGGAATTGACCTGTCTGCCGGCGGAATTTCATTTCTATCCGGACCGCATCGCGCCTGCCATGGACAAGGCGATCGAGAAGGCCAAGGCGGACGGGTACAGCAACATCTTCGTCGGCTATGCCGACTGCGGCACCGGCGGCCTGCTCGACCGCGTGCTGGAGAAACATGGCGTCGAGCGCATGGCTGGCCCGCATTGCTTCGCTTTCTATCAAGGCATGGATGCCTACGCGAAGGTTGCCGACGACGACATGATGTCGTTTTACATGACCGATTTCCTCTGTCGCCAGTTCGACGCCTTCTTCATGAAGCCGCTCGGCCTCGACAGGCATCCGGAGCTGATCAAGGACTATTTCGGCAACTACCAGAAGCTGATCTACCTCGCCCAGACCAACGATCCGGAACTCGACAAGGTTGCCGAAAAGGCCGCGAAAATGCTCGGCCTCGTCTACGAACGCCGCGCAACCGGCTATGGCGACCTGACCGCCGGGATGGCTCAGGCCGCGGCTGTTGCCTGACTAGGCGCCACCCGCTTCCACCCGCAGCGCCGCAAGCACATCGGCAAAGCCCGTCCTGCAGACGAAACCCAGCCGAACCCGTGCGCGCGAGGCATCGTAGACGCGGTCAATCGAGGAAAACATCGTCCAGCCTTTGCGCGCGTAAAGCTCTGGAAATTCTGGGAAATATCGCGCAACCACGGATGGTGCATCCATGATCAGCGCCGCGCAATCGTCAGGTCGAAACGGTGTTGGCGCCGAAACGATGAATGTGTCGAAGCCGAGTTGCGGCGCCTTATCCAGCGCCACAACATGAGCTTCGGCGGCATCCTCCACCGTCAGCCTGCGAAACAGCAACTCATTGGCCTTGGTGTTGGCGTCCGACTGCTCGATCGCCTGCGCCATGTCGTCGGCCTCCGGAAAGAACCTTGCGGTGCGCAGGATGATCACCGGCAAGCCATGCTGCAGGTGGTAGAGACGGCAAAGATGTTCCGCCGACAGCTTGGTGACACCATAGATATTGCGCGGCTCGGGCGACATGGTTTCCGTCAGCCAGGCGGCCTTGTGCGCGCCGCCAGTGAAGCCGTCGCGTATCGATTGCGAAATCATCAGCGAGGTCGTCGACGTCATGACGAAGCGCTGCACACCAGCCGTCACGGCCGCATCGAGCAGGTTGAGCGTGCCTTGCACGTTGGTAGCGACGAATTCGCTGTTGCCATGGCTTTCGATGTTCGGCTTGTGCAGCGCGCCGCTGTGAATGATGGCCTCGATACGGTTTTCCCCGACCATGCGCATGACAAGCTCACGATCGGCGATCGAACCGACAATGCGCGTTTCAACCGAGGGGGCTGGGTCGAGCCCGGTGACCTCGTGGCCAAGGGCGCGCAGGCGCGGTGCCAGGGAACTGCCCAGCCAACCCGATGATCCCGTCAGCAAGATTCGCATTTCGTCGCGCCATGATTTTTGACCGACGCTGTTAAGCACGGATGACAGGCCGCCGCGAATGGGTAAATTGGGCGCCAGCCGGACAAAGACGCTGCTCCAGTCATCAACTGACACTCATCAATAGGAACCCTCGATGACCCTTCGCCCCTTGCTCGCCGTGGTCGGCCTTCTCTGCTGCACCCTCCCTGCCCTTGCTGACGGCGAAGTGCAGAAGCTGATCACGGCAGCCGACAAGGCGCGGCTCGAAAAGTATGGCGAGACGCGCAAGGCTGCCCTGGCCGAGGCAAAGGCTGGCGAGCCAGCCGAGGTCAAGCAGCTCGACGCCCTGCTGGCAAAACCCATCGTTTCCTTTTCCGACAAGGACCTGACCGGCAACTGGCAATGCCGCACCATCAAGGCCGGTGGCATCAGCCCGCTCGTTATCTATGGCTGGTTCAAGTGCAAGGTAACCGATGACGGTTCGGGCTGGCGTCTGGAAAAGATCAGCGGCTCGCAGCGCACCACGGGCCGCTTCTTCGATGATGGCGAAAAACGCTCGATCTATCTCGGCTCCGGCTACGTCAATGATAACAAGGCAAAGCCTTATGGCAGCGGCCCGCAAACCGACCAGGTCGGCTACGCCTTCCGCACCAGCGCCAAGGAGTGGCGCATTGAATTCCCGGCGCCCTATTACGAATCGAAGCTCGACATCGTCGAGTTCAAGCGCTGATCGGGGTAATTCCAATCATCAAGGATTAACCTGGACGCCCTAGCATCCGGTCCACCAAGGCCGGTATCGGCCGCATCTTGTCTGGCGGTGCGACACGGCGCATGGAACCCCTGAAGTCCAACATTGTCATCGTCACCGAAGGTGGCCCGCATATCTGGGCCATCGTCAACGCCATCGTCGATCGTTTGGGGCCGGTCAACGTCATCCTCGAAGCGCCTGAATCCAAAAAGCAATTGCTGCTCCGGCGGGCTCGCCGGCAGGGCTGGATTTCGGCCCTCGGACAGCTCGGCACCATGGTGCTGACGCGGCTGGGAAAACGCTTCTTCGCCGGCCATGCCGCGCACATCATCGATACGAACATGCTGAAGACCGAACCGAGACCGGGCCAGTCGATCGTCAGCGTTCCCTCCGCCAACGCGCCCGAATGCCTTGAAATTATCGCGAAACTGCAGCCGCGCGTCGTTTTTCTCGCCGGCTGCCGGATGCTGACGCGGGAAACGCTATCCAAAATCCCCTGCCCGGTCATCAATTACCACGCTGGCATCACGCCCAAATACCGGGGCATGAATGGCGGCTATTGGGCGTTGGTGAGCAATGACGCTGACAATTTTGGCGCCACCGTGCTGCTCGTCGATGCCGGCGTCGACACCGGCGGCGCGCTAAGGCAGGTGCGTGGCAAGGCGGAGCGTGGCGACAGCATTTCCAGCTATGCACTGCGGCAGGCGGCATTCTCGCGCGACATCTGCGTCGAGGCGGTCAGCGACGTCCTGGCCGGCAAGCTTGCCACCATCGATCCCGACCTGGCTTCGAAACAATGGTATCACCCGACGATCTGGTTTTACCTCTGGACAGGCATCAGAACCGGCATCTGGTAGCGCCTCAGCCTTCAGGAACGACGCGCCCCGCGCCGACATTTCCGGCAGGCCGAACCCGCCGCCGGCACACGCCGCAAACGAATAAACGTACCTTTCATTTTACGACATTCAAATGCGTCGCTTTTGAATGCGCGCGCGTCGTCCCATAACAAGCAGCCACACAGCGCTTCCGGCAATGCTCGGACTTCTGCATCGGCCCAAAAATCGGAATCGATTTTCGGAAAGCACGATGCAGCAAGGAAAGTGGTAGAGCGTCCTTTACGCGTCCAGTTGGACGCACGGCGCTCTACGGGAGTGAGAATTCATGGCCGATCTTATCGTCGTCTACTGGCGCGACATCCCAGCCCAGGTCATCGTCAAGAAGGGTCGGCAGAATGCCAAGCGCGAACTGCCGCTGCGCTTCACCGAGGCGATCGACATGTGCGCCATGCGCACTGGCGCCGGCGGCACCGACGACTATCTGGCCGAATGGCGCAAGGCCGATCCGATTCCGGTCGGCGACGACCTCGAAGCCGAGGTCGAGAAGGCGTTCAACGACCTCGACACCAAGTATGACCGTGAGCGGCTGGTCGCTCTGGTGAAAGCGGGCGGGAAAGAAAATGTCTGAAACCACCCCTGTCAAGGATGGGCCGGCGGTTACCCAGGCCACACTGGTCAAGAAGGCAGCGCCGAAGTCCGACTACAAGCCCGCCGACGTGTCGCCGCAGCGGCGCGTGCAGCGTTCCTTCGCGGTCCGGCTATGGTCGATCAGGCATTCGCGCCTGCTTGAATGGTTCTACGCCCGTTTCGCGGACACATTCCTGCTCCTGCATCCCTTGTGGAAAGGCATCGGCTACGGCCGTGTCGAAGCTCCGATCAAATTCGTCGAGAAGCGGGTCAAGGGCTTCATGTTCGATTGCCGCATGTGCGGCCAGTGCATTCTGTCATCGACCG
>JBDSLV010000287.1:0-17426 GCA_039916205.1 Mesorhizobium sp.
CCCAAGCCGACCGCAAGGTCGGCTTTTTCTTTGCAACTCAACCGACCGCGATGTCGGCTTTCTCCCTTTGCTCAGGAAAAGCCCGACGCAGCCAGATTGCCATCGATCAGCGCTGCCATGTCTTTCGCCGGAGCGCCCGCGTCGCCGCGCAGCCGTATGGCGAATTCCGCCACCGGAACCTGCGGCAGGGCAAGATCGCGCGATGCCCTGACAATGCCAGAATGCGCGAAGCGCGCAGTCCTCAATGTCAAAGCCAGGCCGGCATCGACCGCCGTGCGCAGCCCGGCGAGGCTGGCGCTGCCAGCCGCGATGCGGTAACGCCGCCCTGCCGCATCGAGGGTCGCGATCGCAGCCTCGCGAAAGCCGCAAGGCGGGTCGAGCAGGGCCAACGGCACATCTTCTTGCCGCGACGCCAGCCCCTTTTGCGAACACAGCCAAACCATCGGCTCCCTGAGCACACCGACTTCGTCCGATGTCGGGAACTGCCGCATTGCGATCGTCAGATCGAGAAGGCCGGTCTGCAGCGCTTGCGCCAACTCGAGCGATCGGCCGACGCGCAATTCTATCCTGACGCGTGGATGGCTGGCGGCGAAGGCCCTGAGCAGGTCGGGCAAGCCGCTGTCGGCGAAATCCTGCGTCGTGCCGATGGCAACCCGGCCGTCTGCGCGCGCGCCCTTGAGCGCAAGCCACGCTTCGCTGTGGACCGAGAGGATACGCCTGGCATGGCCGACAAGATCCTCGCCAGTGGGAGTGAGCCCGCGTCCCCGCCCCTGCGGCATCAGAAGCGTCTCGCCGACGATCTCTTCAAGCCGCTGCATCTGCGCCGTCACCGCCGAGGGCGTGCGGCCGACGATCGACGCTGCTTGCGCCAACGAACCACCGTCGACAAAGGCAAGGAATGTTCTGAGCAGATCAGGATCAAGTGTTTTCATAATTCGATATTATCGAATCTTTTGTCAAAAACAATTCGATTTTCATGAATTCATGATCATGGCATTGTCTCTTCAACGGCGATCAGGCGCCGCTGAAACAGGAGAAGAAAAATGCCCATCATCAATGTCAGCGTCACCGGCAAGCCCGACGCCGCCCTGTCCGCCAGGATCGCCAAGGACGTGACGGAGATCACCGCCACACATCTGCGCAAAGACCCGACCATCACCGCGGTTGCCGTATCCTATATCGACCCGCAGCATTGGTTCGCCGGCGGCAAGTCGCTGGCCGAGCATGGCAGCAATACGTTCTGGCTGGACATCAAGGTGGTCGACGGCACCAATACCAAGCTCGAACTCGAGGCCTATCTGAAGGCTATCTTCGCCGCTTTCGGCCAGTTGCTGGGTGGGGTGCACGAGGAAAGCTATGCTTTCGTGCACGAAGTGCCGGCCGCAGCCTATGGCTATGGCGGCAAGACGCAGGAATTCCGCTTCATCAGCGGCAGGCTGAAGGCAGCGTGAGAGACGAAAGGTCTGGAGCGCGGGCGCGGGAAAAGAACGGTTCGGGCGTGTTGCGACGCCCGGCCCGGACATCATTTCCCGGCCTTGCCGAGCCGGAACTCCATGGCTGCGAAAAGCAGCCGCCGCAGCGCCGTCAGCATCTGTCTAAATGTTGCCATGTCCGCCTCCTCCCGGAATCCCTGATGCGGCAGGTCAAGCCAAATCCCCGTCCAGCATCGCCTTCACCGCGACCATGTCGGATGCCGTGCTCGCTAACGAACCGGCAGCCAGTGGCCGCGCCGCGATCAGCCGGTCAGCCAGATCGGTCGATCCGCCCTGCTCCGACAGCACTTGCCGTGCCTGTCCGGCTGGCAACGCGTTGAACCAGCGATAGCCGGCATCGCGCCGGGCAGACGGATCGACGGAACCCCACAGCCTGACGCGGGAAATGCCGCCATCGGGAAAGGCATCGAGCCGTATGTAGGAGATCGGCGACGAGCCGGCCGGCAGAGCGAAGGCATGCCTTGTGTCCGGCTGCAGAGGCCGGCGCGACAGCAGCGGCGCCCATTCAAGCGAACCGGCTTGCGACATAGCCCCTCCGCTTGCTCCGTAAAGCGCGATCTCGGCTGACGCATTGTACTTGAAATGCGCGGTATCGATTTCGACCAGCCGCACCGAACCCGGCAGCGCTAGCCGGAAGATGGCGTGGTCGTTGCCCTCGTCGCGGCGACGACGCGTCTCCCAGCCGTCGCCCATGTTGCGGGCCTTGTCGGGCCGGTTGAGCATCGCAGCCGAGGTGTAGAAGCCGTCGCTGCTGGTTATCACCTGGCCTCCATGGTCCTGGCTGGCAAGGTCGATGGTCAGCCCGTCGAAGAGACGCGGATCGGGAACAACATGGCCGAAAATACGCAACCGGGCGATGCCGCCGTCTGGAAACGCCGAGAGGCGGATATGGGTGAAGCGGCGCTGGTCCGATATCTCGAAGCGATTGTGCGTGTCGCCCTTGAGCGGCGAACGCGGCACGATCTCGATCCATTCGGTATCGCTGGATTGCAGCGCCTTCGGGCCCGGATACCCCTCGACACCGCAGGCCTCGATGCGGCATGTGGTCGGGAAGTTGCCGGTAAAGAAGGATGTGTCGACATCCACTGCGGTGATGATGCCCGCCGCGCCCAGCCGCACCAACGCCCAGTCGTGGCCTGGCTCGCGCCGACGTTTTGTCTCCCATCCGTCGACAATCTCGCCGCGCGGGCCGTAGTTGCCTGGCACGAAGGCCGACGGCGTCGGCGTCAGCAGGCTTTCCTTCTCACCGAAGGATTCGTCGCTTGCCGCCAGCACGCTGCCGCCCAGCCAACGCGACGCCAGATCCACCTCGGCGGCGAAATTCTCCTGCAGCCCGGGCATTGCATAGGCATCGGCCATATCGGTTTTGGACTTGCCGATCATGTTCATCGGCGGCCTCCCACGCGCAGGGCCGATTGGGTGGCAGCCGGGCGCGGCCTGAGCCCCAGCGCCTCCGATAGCGGCCAGCCGATGATGCGCTTGGCGTCCGGTCTGGCATAGGTCGAGACCTTGCTGGTCTTCAGGCCAAGGCCAACCACCGCCTCGGCGAACCGAACCGCGGCGGCGACGCCGTCGATGACGGGTACGCCGAGTTCCGAAGTGATGGCGTCTTCCAGCCCGGCCATGCCGGCGCAGCCGAGACAGATCACCTCGGCATGATCCGCTTCGACCGCCTTGCGCGCTTCCTCTACTATCGAGCGCATCGCGCGAGCCGGATCCTGGTCGACCTCCAGCGTGCTCATGCCGTTGGCGCGCACCGAGGCGCAGCGGTCCGACAGGCCGGAGAGTCGCAGCCGGTCCTCGATCGGCGGCACCGAGCGTTGCAGCGTGGTGACCACGGAATAGCTGCGGCCGATCATCATCGCCATGTGGGCGGAGGCTTCGCAGATCTCGATCACCGGCTGCTCGATCAACTCCTGCAGCCCGTCGCGGCCATGCTCGCCAAAGCCGGCCATCACCACCGCGTCGAATGGCTCGTCATAGGCAAGTACGCGGTCCATGACGGCGACCGCCGAAATGTAGCTTTCAAAATTGCAATCGACCGCTTCGGCGCCGAAGAACGGCGTCAGCGTGACGATCTCGGTGCCGGGCGATGCGGCGCGTTTCGCGGCCTCGTCGATGACATCCGACATCGACTGGCTGGTGTTGACGTTGACGACCAGGATCTTCATCTCAGGCACTCCTTTTCAAGCCTTGGATCTCGGCGGCGGCAACGCCATCGCGAGCAATCAATGCGCCGCGTGGGCGGCCGAACAGTTCGATGCGGCGACCGCGCAGGAAGGTTTCCCTGACGACGCCGGTAAGTTGCTTGCCGGCATAGGGCGTCACCGGATGGCGGTGATGCAGACGGACCGGATCGACGGCGAAATGCTGGTCGGGCGCGAAGACCGCGAAATCCGCGTCGCTGCCGACCGCGAGCCGGCCCTTGTGCGGCAGGCCGGCGAGCAGCGCCGGACGCTCGGCCATCCAGCCGACGACATCGACCAGTGAATGGCCGCGCCGCCGCGCCTCGCTCCACACAACCGGCAGACCAAGCTGCAGCGAGGAGATGCCGCCCCAGGCGGCGCCGAAATCGCCTGATACCAGTTCCTTCATCTCAGGCGTGCACGGCGAATGATCGGAGACGACCATGGTCAATACGCCCTCGCCCATGCCGGCCCACAGCTTCTCACGGTTGCGTGCCTCGCGGATCGGCGGCCCGACCTTGGCGATGGTTTCGCCGTTGCCGATCTCCTCGGCGCAGAGGCTGAGGTAATGCGGGCAAGTCTCGACGCTGAGCCGCACCCCGTCCTCGATGGCCGAGGCGATCATTGGCAGCGCGTCGGCGCTCGACAGATGCAGGATGTGAGCGCGGGCGCCGGTCACGCGCGCGGCTTCGATCACCTGCGCAATCGACAGGTTCTCGATGCCCTTAGGCCGCGATGCCAGATAGTCGGCATAGCGCCTTGTGCTGACATTGGGCATCCGCGCCGATGCCTCGGCGCTCTCTGCGTGAACAATGAAGGTCGAGCCAAGGCCGGCCACCACCCGCATCACGCTTTCCATGTGCTCTGGCGTAATGCCTGGGAAGTCGTCGGTGCCGGTGTCGCAAAGGAACGACTTGAAGCCGAGCACGCCGGCCGCGTGCAGCTTCGGCAGTTCCGCGAGATTGGAGGGGATGGCGCCACCCCAGAAGCCGACATCGACGTGGCACTGGCCATCGGCGGCGCCGCGCTTGGCGGCCAGCGCCTCCAGCGTCACTGTCGTCGGCACGCTGTCCAGCGGCATGTCGACCAAGGTGGTGATGCCGCCGGCAGCCGCCGCGCGGGTCGCGGTCAGAAACCCTTCCCAATCGGTGTTGCCGGGCTCGCAGATATGCACGTGGCTGTCGACAAGGCCGGGCATAAGCACGGCATCGTTGCCGAGCGTGACGGTCTCACCGGCCACGGCTGGCATGTCGATCGCCCCGATGCGGACGATCCTGCCGCCGGCGACGCCGACCGACACCGCCCGTTCGCCGTCGGGCAGGATGGCGTGTGGCGCTCTGATAAGCAGGTCGAGGGATGTCATCGCTATACCTCCCGGATGCGCGGCGGTGCCGCGACAGACGTATTGATTGAGTGGAGGGATTGGAGTTTCGGGAGCCGTGGCCGGCTCCCGAAACGCTCAGGTTCAGATGCTGGAGAAGCCGAGCAACGCTTTCACATTGGCGCGCTTGTGGACCAGCGTCACGCCGATCAGATAGACGACCGCGCCGGTCAGCCAGGACTGCAGGGCCGGGAAGCCGATATAGTTGCTGTTGAGCACCGGGATCAGGCCGGCCGTGTAGACGCCGACCAGCGTGCCGGCGGCAAGCGCGATGACGCCCGGCCAGTTGGCGATGCCAAGCTCGCTCCAGTTGGCGACCCGGAACATCGGCCGCTTGATGCCGAACAGCCAGGGCAGCAGGAACAGATCGATCGCCATGATCGTGCTGGCCACCGGCACGGTGGTAGAGCCGATGCTGGTGGTCAGGTTGAACGTGTCCTGCAGATTGGGCAGGTAGAAGGTCAGCACCGATGCGATCAGCCCGAGGCCGACGACCGTGTACTGGCGCTTCCAGCCGCGAATGCCCGACAGCACATTCTGCGCGCCGTTCACCGCGATGTAGAGATTGCCGTCCTGCACCGCCCACTGGTTGATGACGATGACGATGATGCCTAGCAGCGCGCTGCCGAACATGGTGAAGTTGACGAAGTAGCTGATGCTCGGTCCGAAATCCGGCTGGTTGGACAGTGCGGCGATCATGTAGCCCATGATCGGGAACAGCAGAGCGCCGACCAGATAGGAGATGACGATGGTCGGGATGTTCCACCACGCGGCGCGTCCGGCCTTGGCATAGCGGAAGAAGTCCGGCTCGTTACCCCAGGTCGACAGGCCGACCATGCTGCCGATGACCATCAGCATCCCGGTCTTCGAGTCGACATGCGGCACCGCTGCCAGCACGCTGCTGGACACGGTGGTGAAGGCCAGGATGGTGGCGAAGATGCCCCACACCAGGATCACCGGCACGGCGACGAACTGGGCGAAGCGCTGCACGCCTTCGAAGCCGAAATAGGTGTTGACGATCATGACGATGGCCAGCAGCGCTGTGATGGCGCCGACCGCCGGCAGGGTCATCAGCCCGCCGGCGATGTCGATGATGAACTTCACCGTGAACAGATAGAAGGCCATGCCGTTGACGATTAGAAGCAGCGAGACCAGCCCGCTGCCGAGTGTGCCGAAGATGCTGCGCGCCATGACCGAATGGGTCTGGCCGGTGACGGCGCCGGCATTGGCCGAGCCGATGCAGTAGAGGCTCATCACGGCGGCAGCGATCAGCATCGCCACCGTCAGTTCAGCAAGGGTCAGGCCCTGGAAACGCGCGCCGTAGCCAACAAGCACGGTGCCGAACACCGCCTGCATCGACAGGAATTGCGCCAGCATGCGGAAATTCGAGCGCCGCTTGGATTGTGGCACCACGGACTCGGTATAGTCGGCAATGTCGGCCTCTGTGACCGACAGCATGGTCTCGACGCCGTCGGCGAAGGCCGGTGGCGTTTCGTTCGGCAGCGTCTGCCTGGGCGATATTGGAGTTTGCACGGTCATCTCAGATTCCCCTTTGCGAGGTTGTTCCCCTGGTCGACACGCTGCTCGTCTTGCCTCTAGGGCAGCATCAACGAGACCGATGCAATGTCGCCATGTCCAACCATAGAAAGGGCCTCCACCCCCCATCAACGTCCAAATATCGAACGCAATGCATTGACGAAATCAATGCATTTATCCCCCTCACCCCGCCCGCGACGGGTCGACAATCTCGGCGATGAACAGGTCTCGCGCCGTGTTGCCGGAGCTTTGCGGATCTGTCACCACGAACATGTTGTTGCGCGGCACGTTGTTTCCCTGAAGCAGCGGCCACAGCCGGCCCGCATCGACATCGGGCTGCGCATAACCCTCAGGCAGGAAACACAGGCCGACGCCGAGTACCGCAAGCCGCTTGGCCTCCTCGAGATGATCGGACATACCAGCGATGTTGCGGCCAAGCCCATACTCGAGCCGGAACTGGGTCAGCTCATCGCCCTCGTCGGCGCCGGTCAGCACGAAGGCATCCACGGAGAGGTCGGCGGGTTCGGCAACGGCCTTGCCGAACAGCGGATGCGGACGCCCGCAATAGGGCCGATGGATTTCGGTGAACAGATGGAGATAATCAAGCTCGGCCCGCTGGACCCGCGCTGGCGAGATGCCCACATCGATCTTGTGCTGGATCAGCGAATTGATCACCTCGGTCCACGCCGCCACCTCCACAATCAGCTCGACGGCCGGATATTTCGCATGGAACGCCGCGATGGCGTCATCGAGGGCCGGCGCGACCAGGTTGCTGACCAGCATGACCCTCAGATGTCCACGTATCTCCGCCTTGACGTCGGACAGCCGGGCGGGGATCTCGCGGATCGCGCCGGTGAAATCCCAGCACCTCTCGGCCAGGATGCGCCCTTCCTCGGTCAGCTCGAACCCGGTTGGACCGCGTTGGCATAGCGTCACGCCCAGCCGCTCCTCCAGCCGCCGCAAGGCGAGGCTCAGCGCCGGCTGCTTACGATTGAGCTCTCGTGCCGCCCGGGTGACGCTGCGGGCATTGGCGATCTCATGGAAGAACTTGAGCAGATTCCAGTCCAGGTTCCTGGCGAACTGCAGGTCCCGCACCGTCGCATCCGCCTGCTTGCGCGCCAACGCCTTGCCCCTTGATGTCCGCGTGGGCCGTGAGCTTAGGCGGGGAAGCCGCCAGCGGCAACGTATTGCGGAGAGAAGAAAGCCACCCACATTGACCTTGCCCCCACATCGTCTAGGTTCTGGCCCAGACGGCCGCTAAGAGCCGCGATGCTGGAAACGTTGGGAGAGATGCGGCATGTTCCTGACACTGGCGCTGCTTGCGGGTCTTGTCCTGGCCTGGCTGCTGATTGGCGTGGTGGAAAAATTCCGCCTCGGCCTGCGCTTCACACAGGCCTTGCTCTACGTGCCGTTCAAGCTCGCATACCGGATCAGCGACGACCGCATCAAGATCGCGCGGAAAGCGCAAGTCCCGGTCATCTACGTCATCTCGCACCAATCGCGCTTCGAGCCGGCGCTGATGCTGTCGCTGCTGCCCGACGACACGCTGCATATACTCGACGACGCCTCGGCCAAAGCCCCCTGGCTTGAGCCTTGGCGCGAGCTTGGCCGCACCATCGCCTTCAATGCCGAACATGTCTTCGTCAGCCGCCGGCTGGTACGTGTCTTGAAGGGCAAGGGCCGGCTGGCCGTCTATCTGCCGGATGCGGTCGAGCCCGACGTCAAGACGTTTCGACTGTTTCGTGCCGTGACCCGCATCGCCATGCAGGCCGATGCCCGCATCGTGCCGATCTTCGTTGGCGGCGCACGCACCTTGCCAGCATCGCTGACGCCTGCCGACGCCGCGCCGCGCCGCTGGTTTCCGCGTCTTTCAATCAGCGTGCTGGAGCCGATGACCATCGCCGAGCTGGTGGCCAGGAACCCGGATCAGGCTTCCAACACCAATGCCCTGTTCGATCGTTTCGCCGAAGCCCGCTTTGGCGCAACAGACCTCAATCGCGGACTTTTCCTCGCCATGCGCGACGCCGCCGACCGCGTCGGCGCTTCCCATCCCATCATCGAGGACGTTATCTCAGGCGCGCTGAGCTACAGAAAGCTCTTCATCGGTGCGCGCATACTGGGCCGGCGCTTCGAAGCAGTGACGGCGCCGGGCGAAGCGGTAGGGCTGATGCTGCCCAACGCCAATGGCGTGGTTCTGTCGCTTGCCGGGCTGCTGTCAGCGCGCCGCGTGGCAGCGATGATCAACTACACGGCCGGTCCAGCCAGCGTGACAGCCGCGGTGCGCACCGCGGTGATCCGCACCGTCATCTCTTCACGCGCCTTCGTTGAGAAAGCCGACCTAGCCGATATCGTTACGGCGGTCGAAAAGGGCGGCGCGAAGCTTATGTGGCTGGAGGATGTACGCAGCAGCCTCACCAAGCTGGACAAACTTGCCGCCGCCCTTTTCTGGCGCTGGCCGCTGCAGCGGCAGGATGCCGCCAAGCCGGCGGTGATCCTGTTCACCTCCGGCTCTGAAGGCACGCCGAAGGCGGTGGTGCTGTCGCACAAGAACATGCTTGCCAATGCGATGCAGGCCGAGGCGCGCATCACCATTTCGCCAGCCGATATCCTGCTCAACGTGCTGCCGGTTTTCCATTCGTTCGGATTGACCGGCGGCACCATCCTGCCGCTGGTCACCGGCGTCAAATTGTTCCTCTACCCCTCACCGCTGCACTACAAGATCATCCCGGAGATCGCGCGCAAGGTGAGGCCAACCATCATGTTCGGCACCGATACGTTCCTCGCCAACTACGCGCGCACCGCCAAGGATGGCGATTTTTCCAGTCTGCGCTTCGTCGTCGCCGGCGCCGAGGCTGTGAAGCCGGAGACGCGGCGAATCTACCGCGAGCGGTTCCAGGCCGAGATCATTGAAGGGTTCGGACTGACCGAAGCCGCGCCCGTGGTTGCCGTCAACACCGCCATCCATGGCCGCGATGGCACCGTCGGCCGGCTGCTACCGGCGATGCGCATGAAGCTTGAACCTGTCGAAGGCATCAGCGATGCCGGACAATTGTGGCTCGATGGCCCAAACCTGATGATGGGCTACATGACCGCCGACCGCCCCGGCGAACTGCAACCCTTGACCGGCTGGCACGACACGGGCGACATCGTCGCCGTGGACCGCGAAGGCTTCATCACCATTCGCGGCCGGGCCAAACGCTTTGCCAAGATCGCCGGCGAGATGGTGTCGCTTGGCGCGGTCGAGATGCTGGTGCAGTCGCTGTGGCCGGAAGAGCGCCACGCGGCGGTGGCAGTGCCCGACAAGCGGCGTGGCGAACGCATCGTGCTGGTCACCACCGCGGACGACGCCAACCCAGACGAGTTGCGAAAGTTCGGCAAACAGGCCGGGGCCGCCGAACTGATGGTGCCGAACGACATCGTCAAGGTCGAGGAAATTCCCGTGCTGGGCTCCGGCAAGACCGACTATGTATCGACCCGCAAGCTGGCGATCGACAAGCTGGGGCTGAGCGTAGCGGCTTGAGTCGGATCAAGGCTTCGGCAGGCTTGCTTAACCGATATCCGAAGGCGGAACCTTCTCGCCTTCCCGCTTGGCGCGCTTGGAATAGGCGCGCACGCTGAACGGCAGGAAGATCAGGTAGCCGGCGACCGACGCGGTCAGCGTGTACCAGGGATAGGTCATCAGCAGAAGAATATAGAGAACGACGCCAAGGATGATCGGCAGCACCTTGTCGCCCGGTATCTTGAAGCTTTTGCCGGAATAGACCGGCAACCTGCTGACCAGCAGGAAGGCGACCAGCACGGTGAAGCCAGTGGCGACGAAGGCGGCCGGCCGACTGGGTTCGACGCCAAGCCGCAGGAAAGACAGATAGAGCGGCAGCATGACCAGCACGGCGCCTGCCGGCGCCGGCACGCCGACGAAATATTCGGACTGCCAGGCCGGGCGATCGGTTTCCTCATCGAGCACATTGAAGCGGGCGAGCCGCAGCCCGCAGGCGATGGCGAACAGAAGCGCTGCGATCCAGCCCGGCGAGCCGGCGCGGTCGAGCAGGAAGGCATACAGCACCAGAGCCGGCGCCACGCCAAAATTGACGATATCGGCCAGCGAATCCATCTGGGCGCCGAATTTCGATGTCGCCTTCAGCATCCGCGCAAGGCGGCCATCAATGCCGTCGAGGAAAGCGGCAAGCAGCACCATCACCACCGCTGGCTCGAAGCGGCCTTCAAAGCCGAAGCGGATGCCGGATAGGCCGGCGCAGATGGCAAGCACAGTGACGAGATTTGGCAGCACCATGCGCATCGGAATTTCGCGGATGCGCGGGCCGCCGCTGCCATGGGCTTCGAACTTTTTATACTGGGTGCCCACCGGTCAGGAAATCCGCACGAGGGGCGTGCCGGCAATACCGCCGAATTCGGCCAGCACGGTCTCGCCGGCAACCGCCGTCTGCCCAACGGCGACGCGCGGCGTCGCGGCTACCGGCAGGAAGACGTCGACGCGGGAGCCGAAGCGGATCAGGCCAAAACGCTCGCCGATAGCGATCGAGCCACCGGCCTCAGCCCAGCAGACGATACGCCGCGCCACGAGGCCGGCGATCTGCACGGCGGCAACCGTGCCGTTGGGGCTCTCGATGACGAGGCCATTGCGCTCGTTCTCGGTGCTGGCCTTGTCGAGCTCGGCGTTGAGGAATTTTCCGGGCCGATGCTCGATACGGGAAATCCTGCCACGCACCGGAGCGCGGTTCACGTGGCAGGAAAAGACATTCATGAACACCGAGATGCGGGTCATTTCACCACTGCCGAGGCCAAGTTCGCGCGGCGGCACGGCTGGCCCGACCGCGGATATGATACCATCCGCCGGACTCACCACCAGGCGGTCATCAACCGGCGTCACCCGCTCGGGGTCGCGGTAGAAATAGACGCACCAGGCGGTCAGGATGAGGCCGATCCAGAACAGGATCGACGAGAAATACCCAAGGAAAAGTGTCGCCGCGCCGAAGGCGGCGATGAACGGATAGCCCTCGCGATGGATCGGAACGAACGCGTTTTTGATCGAGTCGACGAGGCTCATCGGGCTGGGGCAGGCTCCGTTTCAGGTGCGGTCTGTCTATCGGAAACGGTCTGCCGCCGCAACGCGACAATCAGACGGGACGGAGGAAGAGGCGATGTGGGTCGTCGCATGGCCAACGGCTCCCGATTGCTTGTACGCCCGTCGTCACGTGCTTGTGACGGTGACGCGGTTGCCAATCCGTGCGAATTGTTGACGTCAAAACTCAGGCGAGCCGATCAGCACCAGCCTTGACAGAGGACTTCATGACGAGCCGCTTGTCTTCGCTGAGGTACTTGTCTTCGCCAGGGTCGATGAAGCCGGCGAGCTTCACCACGATCACTTTGGCCGCCATGCTCGCATCGCATGGCGGCGCACTCGCACAGGCCAAGCCATCCTTCGACTGCACCAAGGCTGCCAGTGTGGCCGAAAAAGCCATATGCGCCGACCCTGCCTTGGCCCAGGCTGACGCTGATGTCGCCAAAAACTACACGGCCGCGCTGAAAATGCTCGACGCTGGTGCCGGCAAAGCCTTGCGCGACGATCAGCGTGACTTCACACAATACCGGGACGAGATCGCGGGGTTCAACGAGAACACGCCGAAGGATCAGCAGAATTTCGATCTCGGCGAATTCCTGCGCGACCGCGCCACCTTTCTCGCCAGCATCCGCAAGCCAACGAATACCGGTTTCATCGGCACATGGAGCAGCATTCGCGGCAGAGTCGAGATCAAGACCACCGGCGCCGGCAAAGTCGAAATATCCGAAGATGTCGCCAATCCGGTATCGGGCAGCGGAACATGCGACATCAGCGGTATGGTCAAGCAAGGCAAGCAATTGCGCCTGGTCGACACAGACGATGACGACAAGCCGACGGGCTTTGTCTTCACCTTCCGCCGGAACGGCGACCAACTCGTCGTCGAGCAGAGCGGCGAAGGCAAAGACGGCCGCACTGAACCGCCTTCATGCGGCGCCAACGGCCACGCCGACGACAATTTCTTCCTGACTGAAAAACAATAGTCGCTGCTGTCGGCGCGACAACGCCTCGTGCGTCCTTGGCAAGACAGCGCTTCATGCGATCCCGAAAGGGCGATGACGCGCGCAACGCGGAGGCTATCGGACCATGCAAAAATCGCACGCCACTGAAGCGCACGTCATCACGACGGGCCTCGCCTTCGGGGAATCGCCGCGCTGGCATGAGGGCCGGCTGTGGCTGGCCAACTGGGGGACCGGCGAGATCGTCGCCGTGGATGCGAACGGCGCCAGCGAGGTCATGCTCAGCGTGCCGACCACCATCCCCTACTCGATCGACTGGTTGCCGGATGGCCGCTTGCTGGTTGTCTCGGGTCGCGAAGGGCTTTTGCTGCGCCAGGAGGCGGACGGCTCGCTCGTCACCCATGCCGATCTGCGCGGCCTGTCGAAACAGCCCTGGAACGAGATCGTCGTCGACGGGCGCGGCAACATCTATGTCAATGGCGGCGGGCCGACCCCGCCCCCCGGCCAATTCTTCGGGCCCGGCACGATCGCGCTTGTCGCCAGGGACGGCAGCATCCGACAAGTCGCTGCCAACATCGCCTTCGCCAACGGCATGGCGGTCACCGCTGACAACAAGACGCTGCTCATCGCCGAATCGCACGGCAACCGGCTGACGGCCTTCGACATTGCCGCTGACGGCAGCCTCGCCAACCGGCGGGTATGGGCCGACCTCGACGGCTATCCCGATGGTATCTGCCTCGATGCCGAGGGCGCTTGCTGGTATGCGGACGTGCCCAACAAACGCTGCGTTCGGGTGATGGAAGGTGGCGACGTGCTGCAGACCGTCGACGTCGATCGCGGCTGCTTCGCCTGCATGCTGGGCGGCGCTGACGGGAAAACGCTGTTCATCACCGCCGCCGAATGGCGCGGCTTCGAACACATGATGAGCGAGGCCCGCACCGGCCAGGTGCTCAGCATTGAAGCGCCGGCACCTGGCGTTGGCTGGCCATAGGCTCCAGCGCTACGAAACCTCCGACGTGCGCCGACGCACGATCACGCCAAGCTCATCGCCCTCACGGGCGATGCGCAGCCGCTCCTCGGCCTCGGTCGCTTCACGCTGGCGGTCCCACATCGAGGCATAGAGGCCGTGCCTGTGCATCAGTTCGGCATGGGTGCCGCGCTCGGCGATCTGGCCATCCTGCAGCACGATGATTTCGTCCGCGGTGATCACCGTCGACAAGCGGTGCGCGATGACGATGGTGGTGCGGCCACGGCTGACCAGATCGAGCGCAGCCTGGATTTCCTGCTCGGTGTGGCTGTCGAGCGCCGAGGTGGCCTCATCCAGCATCAGGATCGGTGGGGCCTTCAAAATGGTGCGGGCGATCGCCACGCGCTGCTTCTCACCGCCTGACAATTTCAGGCCACGCTCGCCGACCATGGATTTGTACCCATCGGGCAGCCGCTCGATGAACGGCCCGATCTGAGCGAGTTCGGCAGCCTTGCGCATCTCGTCTTCGCTGGCGCCGATGCGGCCATAGCGGATGTTGTAAGCGATGGTGTCGTTGAACAATACGGTGTCCTGCGGCACCATGCCGATCGCGCCGCGCAGGCTCTCCTGCGTGACGTCGCGCACGTCCTGGCCGTCGATCAGCACAGCGCCGCTCTGGATATCGTAAAAGCGGAACAGCAGCCGCGAGATGGTCGATTTTCCCGCACCGGACGGCCCGACAATGGCGACCGTCTTGCCGGCCGGCACCTCGAAGCTGACACCTTTCAGGATCTTGCGGTTCGGGTCATAGGAAAAATGCACGTCGCGGAACTCGACCTTGCCGGCGCTGACCACCAAGGGTTTGGCGTCCAGCTTGTCGACGATCTCCTGCGGAACGTCGAGCAGGTCGAACATCTGCTCGATGTCGGTCAGTCCCTGGCGGATCTCGCGGTAGATGAAGCCGATGAAGTTGAGCGGCACCGAAAGCTGCACCAGCATGGCGTTGATGAAGACGAAATCGCCGACCGTCTGGGTGCCGGCCTGCACTTCGAGCGCCGACATGCACATGACGACCACGGTGCCGATGCCGAAAATGATGCCCTGGCCGAAATTCAGCCATCCGAGCGAAGTCCAGATTCTCGTCGCTGACATTTCGTAGCGCGCCATCGAGCGGTCAAAGCGCTCGGCCTCCATGGCCTCGTTGTTGAAATACTTGACCGTCTCGAAGTTGAGCAGGGAGTCGATCGCCTTGGTGTTGGCGTCGGTGTCGCTGTCATTCATGTCGCGGCGGATCGAGATGCGCCAGTCGCTCGCCCGGACCGTGAACCAGACATAAATCCAGACGGTCACCGCGACGACGGCCACGTATTTCCAGCCATAGGTATAGGCGAAGATGCCGGTGGTCAGCGCGAATTCAAGGATGGTCGGCGCCGTGTTGAGCATGATGAAGCGCACGATCGTCTCGATGCCCTTGGTGCCGCGCTCGATGATGCGCGACAGGCCGCCGGTGCGTCGTTCGAGATGGAAGCGCAGCGACAGCTGATGCATGTGGACGAAGGTGCGGAAGGCAAGCTGGCGCACCGCATATTGGCCGACGCGGGCAAACAACGCGTCGCGCAGCTGATTGAAGCCGAGCTGTACCAGGCGCACGACATTGTAGGCGATGACCAGCATGACCGGCGCCAGCAGGAAAGAAGGCAGCGGCGGCACGGATTTGGCATCGCCGGCAAGCGCGTCCGTCGCCCACTTGAAGAAATAGGGGCCGGCGACCAGGGTCAGTTTGGCGACGACCAGAAGCAGTGTTGCCCAGGTGACCCGGGCCCTGAGGTCGGCGCGGTCGGCCGGCCACATATAGGGCCACAGATTGAGCAATGTCTTGAAGGTCGAGCCGGATTCGGCGGAAACGGTTTTGTCGGCCACTTTTCTTGCCTTTTGGGTGAGAGGGTCAGCAGCCGGAGCAGCAGGAATTGACGAGTGCGTTGAGCGAGGCGGATACGCCGGCAAGTGCCGCGTGATCGACCTCATAGCGCGAGCGCTGGCGGTCCGGTGCGAAGCGAACCAGCCCGGCTTCGACCAGGATCTTCAGGTGCTGGGAAACGGTGGATTGTGCGAGGTCGAGATGGTCGACGACCTCCCGGCAGCAACAGGACTGGCTGGCGGAGAGGTGTTTCAGGATTTCGATACGCGCCGGGTGCGAGAGCGCGGCGAGCTTGGCGGCGACAGACTTGCTGTCGGCGACGTTGCATAGTTTGTGATCTGGACTCAACGGAGCGTTCATCGTCTATCGGCGATAGACGATGAACTGATGCACCGCAACCTGCCCGGATGGGCAGAGCCGGCTTTTACTGCGTCTTGGTCGGGGCGGTTGTCGCCTGATCGCCCATTGCCTTGAGGTCGGCGGCTTCGCCTTCCTTCGACTTTTCCGGAACCTTGAACACCTGCCCCGGCCAGATGCGATCAGGATCCGTGATCTGATCCTGGTTGGCGAGATAGATGGTCGAATAGCGCACGCCATGGCCATAAACGCGCCGCGAGATGCGCCACAGCGTGTCGTTGCGGCGAATGATGACGGCGCCGTCGGCATGTTCAAGCTTCGGTGCCATTGTCTCTGGCACATCGGATGGCGGCGTCGCCGCCGCCACCACGGCCGGAGCTTCGGTTGCTGGTGCCGCCGGCGCAGCCGGAGCAGCGGGAGCTGCCGCGACAACAGCGGGCGCGGCTGGTGCCGGCGCGGCAGGTGCTGCTGCGGCAGCGGGCGCAGCCGGTTCAGCCGGTTTTGCTTCAGCGGGCGTTGGCGCGGCCGGCGCCACGGCGGCGATCGCTTCGCCGGGCTCACGCTCGAAAGGCACGGCGGCACGGGCCACCACTTTCACCCCGTCGGCATCCAGACCATCGACGTGAATGGTGTAGCTGCCGACCGGAATGTCGCGCGTCGCCTCGACCAGGAAATGGCCATCCGGCGACGTCTGCGCGTCGCCGAGCAGGATGTCGTTGGCATAGGCGCGCACCTTGCGGCCGGCATCGGCGAGGCCGGCAACAAAGATCTTGTTGCCGTCGATCTCGACTGCCTCGACGACGATCTTGGGCGTGGCCACGGCCGCGGCGGGCGGCGTAGCCGGTGCCGCGGGGGCCGGTGCTGCCTCCACCACCGCGGGCGCTGGCGCCGGGGCCGCAGGTTCAGCGGCTGCAGCCGGCGCTGCTGGCGCAGGTGCTGCTGCAGCAGGGGCCTCGGCAGCCGGCGCGGCCGGCTTCGTCTCGGGTGCCGGTACAGTCAGCAATTCGGCCGGCTTGCCGGGTTCCTCGACCATCGCCAGCACCTGGCCGGCGGCATCCTTGGGAACCGAAACGACAGCAGTCTGCACCGATGGGGTGACAACATCGCCGGTCGTCGCGCGCAGCGCGATGGTGTAATCGCCGGGCTTCAGCGGATCGTCGAGAACGATGACGAAAGCGCCATCGGCGCCGGCGACCGTCGAGCCGAGTACCGTCGAGCCGTCGAGGATCTCGACCTTGGCGTTGGGCGCCGCATTGCCGGCGACAACGATGGAGCCGTTGCTTTCGACGCGCACGACATCGAAGCTCGGCGCGATCGGGCCGGCCGTGGCCGGGGCTGCGGCAGGCGGGGCCGCCGCCGCGGCGGGTGCCGCCGGAGCCGCTGCTGCATCCGTTGCAGGTGCTGCCGGCGCCGCGGCAGCCGGCGCAGGTGCAGCCGGCGCATCGGTGGCCGCGGCGGGTGCCGGCGGCAGCCGTCCCTCGGTCCCCGGATCTGCTGGCTTTTGCGCCGGCGGTGTCAATGCCGCGATTTCCGCCGGCGGCGTGTGATTGAG
>JBDSLV010000288.1:0-7400 GCA_039916205.1 Mesorhizobium sp.
CGTATCGGGTTCGGCCGGCGCGGTTTCGCCGGCCGTCTCGCCGTCCCTCGTCCCGTCGAGGCATGCCAGTTCCTCCCCCAGTGCGGCGATCAGCGCCGACACGCGACCGCGCACCCGCGGATGAAGCTGCATCAATCCCTCGATCAGGCGCCGGCCTTCCGCGCTGGCGATGAAATCTATGCGCTCATCGACAGGCAGAAGCGCAGCTTTACCGCTGGTCTCGTCGTTCCCCGGCAGGCCTTCGAAAAAGCGGCTGACGGGACCGCCAAGCGATTGGCCAATCTCGTAGAGCATGGAGGCGCTGACCCGGTTCTTCGCGTTCTCGTACTTCTGGAGTTGCTGAAAACTGATGCCTATCGATCGAGCAAGCTGAGCCTGCGATACGTCCGACTGCACGCGAACCGTTGCGACCTGCCTGCCGACATGACGATCGGCGGGATGAGGGTCATTCTCAGCTGCCGCCTTTGCCCATACCTCGAAGCGGGGGCGTTTCGATTCCGATATGGCCTTGTGCTGTTGCATAGGTCACTCCCCGGAAGGAGAGTTTGTCGCGGTGCGCCCCCGCGAAACTCACCAAACCTCCGAATGATCGGGGAGTTGCAAACCGTACCAGACGGCCCAGTGGCCTTTAGTTCCGGGGAACCTGGACATACGCCACAGGCTCCCCGACCGAAAGGTCAGAGAGTTTGATGTCGAAACGACCGACATCAATCGCTGGTAGGGGTTTGCACGCCCCAAGGCAGCGCGTACTGCCTCACATCCAGAGGTAACTAAAATCGTGAGATTTTGCCAGCCAATTATGATGGAACATCAAAGAATTGGCGGCAGACGCCAGGCGAAAGCGTCGCAAAGGTAGATCATGTCGTGACATGATCTATGGACGTCAGGCGCGACGTGATTCAATTTTGGGCGATGCCATTCCGCAGGCATGCGGCGCCCTTGTTTGGTTTTCGATCGAACCGAGGAAAATGGAGTGACGTGGTTGAAGCCGCCCGAAGGGAACCTGTCGGCCACAATGGATCCATCAGCGAGCTATGCAGCGCTATCGCCTAGTCCATTCGCAACGCAGATGCAGCATCGCCCCCCGCGTTCAGCGAGATTTCGGTCGGCGCATTCCCTCTGGAAATGTTGGGCTTAACTCCGTCTGCCAGGCAATCCGACAATATCTTCGAAGGCAGAGCGGATCTGTAACCGAGGGAACTCAGCCGTGCCCTCTGAAGACTCCCCTCCACTAAGTATCGCATCAAGCTTGGCCGCGACACCGGTGAGGGAAGTGGCGGGGGTTTCGGATAATGACACGAGTATGTCCTCCATTCGGTCAGATGCCTCGCTTTCAGCCCGCAACGTCGCCGAGTAGCCAATCTCCTGATCGGCCACATCCCAGCGGGCCTGATGGGCCGCAAATTCGGCTTCGGCTTTCGCGTGAGTTGCCTCGTCTTTGGGACCAGCATTTAGCACTTCATGAAGCGTCTCAAGTGTATAGAGCTTCACGCTCGCTCCGTCGCTCAGCGTGAGCGTTGCAGGAGGAACTCCTACTATTTCGACGAGTCTCCGTTCCATGTACTGCTGCTGACGGCACAGCCGCTCGGTCTCCTCATGGGCCGCCCGCCATAGGTACCACACCGCAACTGCGGGCTCGGGGGATCGACTCGTCTTCGTAATGCTGCGGGCCAAAGCTTTTCGCTTCCATTCCGCAATTGCAATTGCCGTTCCTGTGAGTGCGGCCCTACGGGTAACGCGAGGCAAACTCGTGGTATTGTCGGAATCAGCCATGATCCGAGCTCCAAACAGCTTGGTTGTGGTCAGGTCGGGCTAGGCGTGTCAGCGCTTAGCTCGGCCGATTTCGAAAGCATCATCTTATACAAATTGATTGACATCAATCGGATTGAGGACGCATGCAGGCGGCCCCACGCTCAAAATCCGCAATCGTTTGTCGAGCAACATTTGCGGCTCTGGCTAATTCTTCTTGGCTCCACCCCAGCATTGCCCGAGCGCCCCGACACTGCTCTACCGTAAGCTACCGATCGTCAACAACGTAAAGAGTATAAGACAAGCGCTGGAGAGCGCCGGAATCGAGTTTTTATCCAACAACGGCATCCGATACAGAGCCGCACCTGACTAACGGCCAGCAGCGACCGATGTTGCGCCATCACTTCACTGATTAGCTTGGCACGTGCTTGCTGCCCTTTGTCGTCGCAAAGCGCATGTTTGCGCAGTACCGCCATCGGGGTGAGTGGCGTTAAAAAGAACGAAATCGGCGGTCAGCTGACTGGCCACTTTCGGGCCGCAAGATGGACGTTGACCAGCGACTGCGGCGCTAGTGCGCGATAAAAGCATGAGATCGGCTACTCGGAGAAGATCTGCAACCGCGTCGAAATGGTCTGCATCGGACTAGAATGAGCGTTTGCGGTGAAGATTCCAAACACGAGGGGATATGCTAAGGGTATATGGGTATTTATGGGCCATTTATTGGGTATCAGCCCTAACTGTTGCTTATATGGGTATTTATGGGTATAATTTTGGGTATGGTCCTGAAGATCGATTCCCTTCAAATTACCCCCGAGATCCTTGCTCTCGTTGCCGAGATCGATGAGTTCAAAGGAGCATGGCGGGCCCTGGGAACGCTCGCGCCCGAACGCCTTTCTGCTTTGCGCCGCGTGGCTACCATCGAAAGCATTGGTTCCTCCACACGTATCGAAGGCAGCAAACTCACCGACGCGGAGGTCGAGCGCCTGCTGTCCAATCTCGAAATCAGATCTTTCGAGACCCGCGACACTCAGGAGGTGGCCGGATATGCACAGGTCATGGAAACCATCTTCGCGCATTCCGATGCCATTGACCTGACGGAGAACCATGTCACCCAACTGCACCGCGATCTGTTAGCTTTCAGTGACAAAGACGAACGCCATCGCGGCGCATACAAAACGCTTGCCAACAACGTGAGCGCCTTCGATGCGGATGGAAAAGAGATAGGCGTTATCTTCGAAACCGCGACGCCATTCGATACGCCCGCTCGAATGAAGGAGCTTGTCGAGTGGACACGCAACACGCTCAACGAACAGGGTCTCCATCCCCTGCTCGTCATCGCGATCTTCACGGTAGTATTTTTAGAGATACACCCGTTTCAGGATGGCAATGGACGATTGTCACGCGTTCTGACGACGCTGCTGCTGATGCGCAGCGGCTATGCTTATGTGGCTTACTCTTCCCTAGAAAGCGTGATCGAAAACAGCAAAGAGGGCTATTACCTGGCGCTGCGCCAGACTCAAACAACGATCCGCGGCGCCACACCAAACTGGCAACCTTGGGCCATATATTTCCTGCGCGCCATGCAGCAGCAAAAACGCCGGCTTGAGAAAAAGATCGAACGTGAGCGCTTGGTTTTCGGCATCCTGCCGGAGCTGTCCCTTCAAATCATTGAGGCCGTTAAGGGACGCGGACGCATCACGATCGGCGAGATCGTCAACCTGACAGGTGCAAACCGCAACACGATCAAAAAGCATTTGGCTATATTGGTTGAGGCGAACCACCTGGCCCAGCATGGAAGTGGCAAGGGGACTTGGTACAGCCAAAAATAAAAAAATCTCGCCAACACTAAAGGACGCAAGCCCTTGCGGCTGCAAGGGGGTCACTGCAGAGACTCGGGCAGAGCGTGCCTTACTTGAAATCCCACCGTGAATCCGGATTTGTCTTAACCTTTTGAATAGACCGTTTGAAACGCATATTGCCCTTCTGTGACCTGGCGAACGGATACCAGGCGAGCGCGCGTCAAAGCAGCCCCTTGCAAGACGGCCTATGGGATCAGGCGGCGCGTGCGCCAATTCACGAAAAAGCCCATTCCTCATCGGTCGGCGCGATCACTCGCTCCCGCAGCCGTCCGTGAAGTTCATGCCATGACGGATCTGTCACGAAACTGCTCATGTTTCCACATGCTTCAGCGAGGGGAATTCGGCCGAAGCGGTCGATTAGACCGCTCATTTCGCGCGTGCGATCCTTTCGGAATAGCTCGAACGGATCATCGGCGCATTCCATGACACGGTGTCCCCAAGCTCCCGCCACGTCGTCGGTAGCGAGAGCCTGCCGAACATCAGCATCGACGCCCGCCGCCTCGAGCGCCCGGCAGACAGCGTAGCGCATCAAAGGATAGTAAACCGGATGATGACTGCCTCCGAGCACCCGTACGCCGGGCAGAATGGACAGAACCAGAAAAACGAGGAGGAGATTCGGTATGAGGCTGCGGTTTGCCAGCCGCTCGATGATGTCGGTGGCTGTGAAGCGGGCCACCTTCATGCCGGTTGCTGGATGAACAAGTTCGCCTGCCATCAGCCGTAGCGGAAGACGTTTGCCGTTTTCATAGAACCAGAAGAAATCGGTACCGCGCGCGAGCCAGCCACTCCAAGGCCCGACAGCCAGCCTGTCGATTTCGGCAAGGATGTTCGAAGCGAGCTTCGGGTCTTCCAGCAGCCGTGCCCGTAGCCAGGAATCTTCATCGGACAGATGGTCTGCCACCAGGTCAGCAACATCCTCGTCGTCGATCTGCATGAAGGCAGATCTCTCTCCGAACAGTTTTGGCCAAAGCATAAGATTGGCTGCCTTGATGGCGTGGGCCGGCCGGTCGAATTGCGTCTTCGGCAGAAGATCACGGAGCTCGGTGAGCAGACTGCTCTCAGCGCTTGGCTTTGTAGGCACAAGTTCGAACCGATAGGATCCCGGCCCGGCCAGAAGGCTGTATCCGATCATCCGGCTTCGGCTGAGGCCGAACAGGTTTATCAGATCGCCGTCGACGGTAAGCCAGGCTGGCCCCTTGTGTGATTTTTCAACGAGGTTCACCGTCGAAACGGCGTAGGAAACGTATGTTGAGCAGTCATGCGCCGAGAGGCCCAGGAGGCTGAAGATATGCGTGTAATATGCCTCCGGTTCCAAGAGGAGAAGCAAATGAGGGCCAGTCTGCAGCACGCGGCGCTTTTCGAAATCCCTGCAGATTTCCGCAAGGGCTTCGTTTGACAACCCGTTTCGTTTCGCTGCCTTCCTGATGATGCCGAGTAGTTTGGTGAAAGCTTGATGCCGGATTTCGGGCATGGACCTCAAAGCTGGCGCCTCGAAAAGCCGGAACGCATAGTCGCGGACCGGTCGGGAGTAAAAGGGTCACGTCCACGGGTAGAGCGCGGCCAAGGACTCGAGGACTGCCTGTTTCGCATGCGCGCCTGCTGCTAGCTGTTCCACCTCACGAATGCCCCTTTTCTTCCGGGTGAACGACACCGACGTTCAATGCAGAAATACTGATGAGGAGCATCACTCCAAAGCCGAAGAAAATCGTCGAGGGAACTACTCGATCTCCTGCAATGGCGGCGATACCGAAGACGAGTAAACCGAGCGCCACGGCCACACTGTGCATAACGCCTTTTGCCCGCCCCAACAAATTAGCGGATACACGCGACTGCAATGTGACTTCAACGCTGACACGACCAAGATTGTAGAGAAGCCCGAGGGCGGCGAACAGGACCACTGCCCAGGGCATGCGCAGAGATGTCAGCGCCATGAATACCAGCCCCGTTGAGCCCAAAAGCATGAGATGCAGTGCATGAGTACTCATCGCTCGTTGAATTCGGATTAGAGAGGCCGCGCCGATCAGCGAGCCTGCCGACCACGCCGACTCAAGGTAGCTGAAATCCACGGCTGTTCCTTTTTGCTCTTGGAAGACGAAACTCGACCCCATGGCACTGACGAGCACGGCGCCCGCATAGAGAAGCGCGTAGACGGCAATGAGACGAAGCAGGCTCCGGTCGATTTGGGTTGCGGACATCTTGGCGACGCGGACATCGCGCGATACCGGGTCCAGTCGCACCAAAACCAAGGAGCCCGCCGAAACAATGAAGAAGGCGGCAAGAACGGTGAATAGCAGGGTCGGGGATCGATCATGCAGCAAAGGCCCTGCAAGTAAAGCCGCTCCGAGATTGCCGAACTGCATCACGAAGAAGACGATGGAATTTAACGCTACAAGATCACGGCCGCGCGCCATCGCGGGGATCATTGCTTGAGAGGTCGTAAGCGCGGCGCGGTCGCAAAGCGAGAAGAGGACCGCTGACAGGCAGATCGTCAGAAACGCGTCGAAATAAAGGAGTGCGCAAGCCGTAGCCAGCGTGATCACGCATCGACTGAGGTCTGCCGTGACGTTCAACCGTCGCCTGTCAAACCGATCCGCTGCCACACCGACCAAAGGGCTGGCGACGAATTCGACACCGCTGACTATCGCAAGCAATGTCGCCACGCTGGCACTTCCGTAACCTCGCTCGACGAGAATCCAGGCGGATGCGAGATAATAGCCGTTTCGTCCGACAGCTGCTGACAGCGTGCTGGCCAGGAACCCGACAAACGGATTGGAATGGTCGGCGCCTCCCTTTGCATGATGAATTCGAACCAGATCTGGCATGAGCGGCGCATCCAAGCTGACCGCCGATGGTCATAGCTTCTTCCTCGAAGCCTGCTTTACAGTCATGCTGCGTTTGTCAGATATTTGCTGAAATCACCCGAGCCGCCGGACTAGATCCGGCATCGACGGCGAAATTCCGTGGGGCACGCGCCGAAGGCCCTCTTAAAGGCGATTGTAAAATGGCTCGAGCTTGCAAAACCGCATTCCAACGCAATTTCCGTCGCTGACAAATTTGTTGACCGCAGCATATCCGCGGACTGCGCCAATCTATGCCGAGCGATGAATGCACGCGGCGTCATGCCCGTCGACTGCTTGAAGGCCCTGCAGAAATGGAACCGGCTAACCCCAACCTCGTTTGCCAAATCAGCCAGGGTAGGCCTTCCGTCCGACAATGACTCGATCATTGCGACCGCGCGCTTGAGATCGAACGACGACAGGCCGCCTTTGGCTGACCCATGAGAGATGCCGTTCAACCTGAGCATCTGCACGAACAATTGCGTGGCTTGGCTCTCCACCATGGTCGTGCTGATAGGATCGGGCTGCTTGAGCTCAATGGCGATCTTCTGCAACGCCATTTCTAAAGTGCTGTCGCGAAATCCGATCGAAGGCGGAAATTCCCCCCTGCGATGGCACGCCATTCCCTCAAATGTCCGATCAAAGAATTCCCGTTCAATCGAAACCTGCAGGTAGGAAGCGGTCGCGTCGCCCTCATCCCATCCGGTCCAATCGCAGTCGGCGGGGATATAGATTATTGAACCAGATCGCCGCGGCGAAAAGGAAATCCGGTGCCCATCGACGAAGTCTTCTCCGCTGCGTGCCGCACCCTTCAGGTTCATTAAAAAAATATGCGCCGGATACGAGATCCTTGTTTCCTGACGCTGTAGGCCAGTCCTTTTTATCAAGTCTGCCCGCACGTGCCCCCAGGAATCATGCCGGTGAGCCAGCGTCTGGTGCTGTGAACAGCGCATCT
>JBDSLV010000289.1:0-7800 GCA_039916205.1 Mesorhizobium sp.
ACCGCGCCGCGACGCTGGTCTGGAACGGCCCGCTCGGCGCCTTCGAGATCGAGCCCTTCGACCACGCAACAGTGGCAGCCGCCAAGCACGCGGCGGCACGTACCAGGGCCGGCAAGCTGGTTTCGGTTGCTGGCGGCGGCGATACGGTGGCAGCGCTCAACCATGCCGGCGTCGCCGACGATTTCACCTATGTCTCGACCGCCGGCGGCGCTTTCCTGGAATGGATGGAAGGCAAACCGCTGCCTGGGGTCGATGTGCTGAAGCGCTAGGCATTTTTAGCCGCCAGGCAGAATGCGGCCGGAACAAACAACCCAATCAACACAATGAGAGCGGCCAAGGGCAGCCGCGACTTTCATTCGATTCGAGCTTTCCGATGCCATTCCTTTGGCGGTAGAGTTCCGTTAGAGCAATTCCAGGAAAAGTGCGCAGCGGTTTTCCCGGGAAAAGCGCATAGCGCTTTCCCTTCGGAATTGCGTAAAAACAGGGACTTATGGCGGGCCAGCGATTCTATCAAACGCTGAACCGCTCTAAGCGCGGAACAGACCCGTTGAGGAGAAGCAGAATGAGCGAACGTCTCGAAGACATTGCCGCCGCGATCGTGGGCGGCGGCAAAGGCCTGCTCGCCGCCGACGAAAGCTCCGGCACCATCAAGAAGCGCTTTGATGTCATCGGCGTCGAATCGACAGCCGACAGCCGGCGCGACTATCGCGAGATGATGTTCCGCGCCAAGGAGGCGATGACCAGGTACATTTCCGGCGTCATCCTCTACGACGAAACCATTCGCCAGAAGGCGGCCGACGGCACGCCGCTGGTCGATATCATCAAGGCTGCCGGCGCCATCCCAGGCATCAAGGTCGATGCCGGCGCCAAGCCCCTGGCCGGTTTTCCCGGCGACACCATCACCGAGGGTCTCGACGGCCTGCGCGAGCGCCTTGCCGACTATTACAAACTCGGCGCCCGCTTCGCCAAATGGCGCGCGGTGATCGACATCGACACCGGCAAGGGCGTGCCCTCGGCCAATTCTATTGGCTCGAACACCCATGCGCTTGCCCGCTATGCAGCGCTTTGCCAGGAAGCCGGCATCGTGCCGATCGTCGAGCCGGAAGTGCTGATGGACGGCGCCCACGGCATCGATACCTGCTTTGAGGTCTCGAAGGCGACGCTGCTGAAACTCTATGACGAGCTCTATGCGGCCGGTGTCGTGCTGGAAGGCACCATCCTGAAGCCGAACATGGTCATATCGGGCAAGAAATCGGGCAAGACCGACAGCCCCGAGGAAGTCGCCGAAAAAACCATCAAGCTGTTCCGCGAAACCGTGCCGGCGGCCATCGGCGGCATCGCCTTCCTGTCGGGCGGACAATCGGATGAGGAAGCAACCGCCAACCTCAACGCCATCAATGCCATCGGCCCGCATCCGTGGAAACTGACCTTCTCCTATGGCCGCGCGCTGCAGGCGGCGCCGCAAAAGGCCTGGGGCGGCAAGGCGGCCAACATTGCTGCCGGTCAAGCCGCTTTCACCCATCGTGCCCATATGAACCATCTGGCCGCGCTGGGAAAATGGCAGGCAAGCCTGGAAAAGGCCGCCTGACAGCAACTCTTTCTGTCTTTCTCTAGAACCCGGGCCACTTGCCCGGGTTTTCTCTGTGGGGGCTTGGGAACAAGCCCCGGCATCCTTATTTCCTCTTCGGCGGCGCCGGCAGCGATGTCGGTTTCCGCCCGTCCCACACGTCCTTGGGATGAAGAGAGGGAGAAGTCCATGCATCGCACCAAGGCCGTTTCGCGCGAAGACTGGTTTGAGGCGCACAAGGCGCACCTAGCTCGCGAGAAGGAACTGACGCGATTTCGCGACCGCGTCGCCGCCGAGCGGCGCGAGTTGCCTTGGCTTAGAATGCGCAAGGACTACGTCTTCGACACCGACCGGGGGCCGAAGAACCTGGCCGAACTGTTCGCGGACCGAAGCCAGCTGATTGTCTGTCATTTCGTGTTCGGGCCGGGCTCGACCCATCACTGCGAAACCTGTGCGTTTCTCGCCGATCATATCGATGGCGCCAATCAGCATCTGAGGCATCACGACGTGTCGCTGGTCGCGATATCGCGGGCACCGCTCGCCGAGTTGCTGCCCTACAAGCAGCGCATGGGCTGGAAATTCGACTGGGTGTCGTCCTACGCCTCGGACTTCAACTTCGACATGCAGGTGTCCTTCACCGACAAGCAGATCGCATCGGGCGACGCTGTCTACAATTTTGAAACGCGCAAATTGAAGTCGAAGGACCTGCCGGGCACCACCGTGTTCTGCAGGGACGCGAACGGCGACGTCTTCCTGACCTTCATGTCACGCGCCCGTGGCAGCGAACAGCTGATCGGCGCCTACCAGTATCTCGACATGGCACCCAAGGGCCGCGACGAGACCGGCCCCTACAAAACCCTCCTGGACTGGGTGCGGCTGCACGACGAATACGGAAATCGCTCGCTACGAGATGACGATTGCCCCTAGGGCACCGTTCACCTCGGCCGCAACATGCGCTAAGTGCACGTCGCTCTCGTCTCCGAGGTGTTCGCCGTGCAGCGCTTCCTTGCCCTCCTCACCTGGCTCGCCTTCCCGGTCTATATTTGGCAGGGATTGGGCGTGCGCCGCCGCACCACGCGCATGCTGCCTGCACAAGGCCCGGTCATGCACGACCTCGCCGGCAAGGCGCCAGCGATCTCGCTGCTGGTCCTGGGTGATTCCTCCGCCGCTTCGGTCGGCATCGGCAATTCGGAGAACGGTCTGGCCGCACAATTGGCCGGCCTGATCGCGCGGCGCACCGGCCGCGCCGTGCGCTGGCGGGCGGCAGGCTTCAACTCGGCGACATCAGGCCAGATCCGCGACCACGTGCTGCCCAACCTCTCGGCCGATCCATGGACGCATATCGTGCTGGCCATCGGCACCAATGACACCAAGAATTTTCACTCGGTGCCGCGCTTCAAGAAGGAGTTCGGCGGGCTGCTCTACGCGCTGCGCGCCAAATGGCCGGAGGCGCGCGTGGTCTGGTCGCCGGTGCTGGAGTTTACACGGGCACCGGCAATGCCCGGCCTGCTTGGCAGGATCCTCGAAATCCGCGCCGTCGAAATGAACCGCATGGGCGAGCGCCTTTGCCTTGAACGGGGCGCCATTCCGGCACCGCGCCTGCCGATCACCAACCCCGAGGCCGGCTTTTCCTCGGACGGATTCCATGCTTCCGAGGCCGGTTACCGGGCTTGGGCGGAACATCTCGTTGGGCGGGTGATCGCCGAGTAGGCCACAAGCCCGGTAACCGGCCTATGTCCAGTGCCCCAGCACGGCCGTTATCGATATCGCCGCCATCGCCAGCAGCGCCAGTTTCCAGAAATCGCTGCGCCGTTTCAGCCCCGGCCAACCGAGCGGCTTGATCAGCTGGATGGCCATCATGGCGATGATGACGAGCGCGAGGAGTTTCGACATGCCGCCTTTGACCAGTATCGCGGTCGGCTGTCAAAGCACATGCGCACCGCTCACCTCTTCGAGAGCTTCACCCTGGAAGAACATGCCGGCGCTGATCAGCGCCGGCACTTGGGTCTACTCAGACAAGCGGCTTCAAGCCGGCTTCGATCGAGGCCCGCTTCGGCTCAAGGAATGGCGGCAAGGCCAGTCTTTCGCCGAGCGTTTCCAGCGGCTCGTCGGCGGTGAAGCCCGGACCGTCAGTGGCGATCTCGAACAGGATGCCGTTCGACTCACGGAAATAGAGCGAGCGAAAATAGTAGCGCTCGACCTCGCCGCTGGACGGCAGGCGGAACTCGGCCAGCCGTGCCGTCCATTCATGCAGCGTTTGCTGGTCCGGCGCCCGGAAAGCGACGTGGTGGACTGACCCGGCACCTTGCCGCGCCGTCGCCAGCCCCGGCTGGACCGCGACATGCAGCTCCGCCGCCGGGCCGCCATCGCCCATCTCGAAGACATGCACCTGCCCTTGCCTGTCCGGCGAGGCATAGTTCCGCACCTCGCGCATGTTCATTACCTGCGTCACCACCGCTTCGGTGTTGGTGATATCAGGCACGCTGATGACGATCGGCCCAAGCCCGCGGATCTGGTGCTCGACAGGCACCGGGCTAAGCGCCCAAGGGCGGCTGTCGCCCTTGCCGCCATCGCTGACGAGACGCAGGCGCTGACCCTCTGGATCTTCGAAATCCAGCGACGGATAGCCGCCGATATCGGCGATTTCTCCGGTCGCGATGTTCTCACCCGAAAGCCTTTCCTTCCACCAGGCAAGGCTTTCGCTGCTGGCGACTCTCAGGCTTGTACGGATGATGCTGTGCGTGCCGCGCCGTTCTGGTCCGACTGGCCAGTCAAAGAAGGTCAGGTCGCTGCCTGGCGTCGCTTCGCCGTCGGCGTAGAACAGATGGTAGGCGGAAGTATCGTCCTGGTTCACCGTCTTCTTGACCAGCCTAAGGCCGAGCACGCGCGTATAGAAGTGCAGGTTCCCTGGCGCGTTGGCGGTGATCGCGGTCAGATGATGAATTCCGGTCAGTTGCAAGCTCATGGTCGTCTCCCTGATTTCCGAGAAGTGTTCCCTCCCCATATCAGCACGCCATCGCCGCTACTGAAGACCACAAATTCCGACAGTTCGTCGCAAAAAAGTGAACAATGAAGCCATCGACTGATCGCCATGGTGAACAATCCCTGTATGCCTGGACCGTCGGTCCGCAGCCACCAACGCGATGAAGCGGCGGCCTTTCAGGATGTTGGCCCCTAGGTCAGCCGTGATCCAGATAATCCTTCAGCATGTCGAAACTCTCGCCCCAGCCCTGCAAATGTCCGTCACGGGTCCCGGCTGTCAGGAAGTCCGCCTGGTGGAAAGTCATGATCGTTTGGTCGCCGTCGTCGACGAAGGTCAAGGTCACCAGCGTTTCATGGCCGAGGCTGCCATCGTCCTCCTCCCAGGCATGGGTAAAGACCAGCCGCTCGGCCTCGACGATCTGGCGGAACACACCTTGCTCGGCCACCTCGGTGCCGTCGTGCTTGCGCGAATGGGTCCGCCAGAACCCTCCCACCCGCAGGTCCACTTGCGCGGACAAGGTGATATAACCCGGTGGACCCAGCCAGCGTTTCATATGATGGGGCTGCGTCCACATCCGGTAGACCAGCGCGCGTGGCGCATCGAGAGCGCGTGTGATCGTCAGCGCCAGCCCACGGGCTTTGCTTCTGTCGGTGGCCGGGATCATTGCATCCAACCTGCCATTCCTGTATTTAACGATTAAGTTAAGTAAAGACCGAAAATCAAGCTGTCAACAAGCGGCACCTAGCCACCTTCGCAAGGCAACAGAAGGAGGTGCCGCCAGTGCTGAAGAAAGTCCGGTAGAGCTGACATGCTCCTGACAGACTGCTGTCAGGAGGGGTATGCGATAGTGTCTCCATTCACAGAGAGGAGACTAGCCATGAACGGTTTCACCATTTTGCGCGGCGTGCAGCACTATGTTGGCAAGGTCAGGACGATCCGCAACGAGATTCGCACCCAGCGTTTCCTCAATGCCTTGCCCGCGGACATCCGCAAGGACATCGGCTGGCCGGATATGTACGAAGGCCGCCACTTGCGCCGCAATTGATTTTTTGGGCGTGACTGTTGGACGAGAGAACCGCGGAACCCAGATAATAGTCCCGGCATCTCAACAGATGCCAGGTCCTGGATAAGCAGCACGGAACTGGCGGCGGACTAAAGGATAGTGATGATGACTGAGACGGAACAAGGCATATCCAAACAGAAGACGATCGGCTTTCTTTTCATCGAAGGCTTCGCCGACTGGGAATACGGCCTGCTAGCCGCCTCGGCCGTCGAGTGGTTCGGCGCCCGCGCTGTGTCATTGACGCCGGACGGCAAGCCTGTGACCGGAATCAGTGGCTTCAGGCTGATGCCCGAACGCGCCGCCAAAGCCGATGAAAATACCGATCTCGATGCCATCGCGGTCATCGGCTCCGACCAATGGGCCGGCAAGGCACCGCCGGATGCAGCCGGTCTGCTGACAGCGGTGGCCTCTCGTGGCGGTGTCGTTGGTGGCATTTGCGCCGGAACGCTGGCGCTCGCCCGCGCCGGCCTGTTCGACAAGGCCCGCCACACCAGCAATGGCCGTGACTGGATCAATCAGCATGAGGCCGGTTACGCCGGCGACCAGAACTATCAGGACGTGGCGCACGCAGTGGCTGACGGCACGATCGTTTCGGCGCCGGGTTCTGCGCCCGGCACGTTCGCTTTGGCTTTCCTGGAAACGCTCTATCCGGAAAGAGACAGCGATCTTACCCAGATGCGAGCGATGTTCGCCAAGGAATACGACGCAGCCTCCTGACAGTATGCTGTCAGGAGGCCCATGCAATACTGACACCGGAGTTCGGGACAGGCGGTCGATGAAAAGCTGGAACGACAGGCTGAACACACCGGGCATCAACGGCATCAGGCCGACGCCGCGCACGATGAGCGATGTCGTCGAAGGACAGCCGATGCTGGTGCCAACCGCACGTCAGGTCGATGACTTTATCCGCTCTATCCCCGAAGGCGTGGATATGGATATTCGCGCGCTGCGCACTGCGCTCGCGATAGAACATGGTGTCGAAGTGACATGTCCTGTCACCATCGGCTATCATCTGCGCACTGTCGCCGAGGCCGCCAACGAGGATCTCGAGCGCGGCATGGCGCTGAGCGACGTCGCGCCGTTCTGGCGTGTGCTCGACGCGAAGACGCCGACAACGAAAAACCTGTCCTTCGGCACGGCATTTGTCGCCGCGCAGCGCAAGCGCGAAGGGCTCGACCCATAATGCATGCCGCCCAAAAGTCGGATCCGGTTTTGGGCCCCGGTTTTGGGCAACGACATGCATAGAAGCAACGCCGAGGGACTATACGATGCGTCGTGCCGACAGGCTCTTCCAGATCGTGCAGCATCTGCGCGGTGGCCGTTTGGTCACCGCCCAGAAGCTGGGCACGTGGCTCGAGGTTTCCGAGCGAACCATCTACCGCGATATCGCCGACCTGCAGTCGACCGGGGTGCCGATCGACGGCGAAGCTGGCGTTGGCTACATGATGAGGGAGGGTTTCGACCTTCCGCCGCTGATGTTCACGCGTGACGAGATCGTGGCGCTGGTCGCTGGCGCCCGCATGGTGCGCGCCTTTGGTGGTGCGGCGATGGCGCGGGCCGCAGACGAAGCGCTGGTCAAGATCGGCGCCGTGCTGCCCGACGCCGAGAAGGATCGTATCGCCCGCACCGAGATCCACACACCGATGTGGGTGGTGAGCGATGCCGCCCGTGAGGCGATCGACCTGATCGAGCGCTCGGTCGAGAAGCGTCAGGTGCTGACCATCGACTATTCCGATGAGGCCGGGCGAGGCACGGCGCGCGATATCAGGCCGCTTGGCCTGTGGTTCTGGGGCAAGGTGTGGACACTGGTCGCCTGGTGCGAGATGCGCGACGATTTCCGCGCCTTCCGCATCGACCGCATCGCCTCGGTGGTCATTGCCGGCCGCATCTTCAAACCTGAGCGCGGCAAGCAGCTCGCCGACTTCTACCGCGCGGTGGAGCGCAGCGAGGACTACGGCATGGCGCCGGATCGCGCCGCGAGGACCTGAGAGTTCGTCCCTTCTCCCCTTGTGGGAGAAGGTGGCCGCGCGAAGCGAGGTCGGATGAGGGGTGTTCCAGAAAACACCAGCGTCTCATTCCTTCCAGCACCCCTCATCCGGCTCGCCGCTAACGCGCCGATCCACCTTCTCCCACAAGGGGAGAAGGAAGAAGTTCAATTCCCCGGCGGGCTCACCGGTTCCAGCGTCT
>JBDSLV010000290.1:0-4234 GCA_039916205.1 Mesorhizobium sp.
ACATTCAAACTACATACCGGCGTGAAATTCCACGACGGCACCGACTTCGATGCCACTGACGTGAAATTCTCGTTGGACCGCGCCCGCGCCGAAAACTCGGTCAATGCGCAAAAAGGCCTGTTCGCGGCCATCGACAAGGTTGATTTCGTCGATCCGGCGACGGTGAAGGTCACGCTGAAGAACCCTGAAGGTTCCTTCCTCTACAACATGGGCTGGGGCGATGCGGTGATCGTGGCGCCAGAATCAGCTGACACCAACAAGGAAAAACCGATCGGCACCGGTCCATTCAAATTCCAGAGCTGGGCCAAGGGTTCGTCGATCACGCTGGTCAAGGCAGACCATTACTGGGGCACGCCGGCGTCGCTCGAAAAGGCCGAGTTCCGCATCGTTCCGGACGCCGCTGCCTATGTGCCGGCGCTGCTTTCCGGCGACATCCAGGCTTTCCCCTTCTTCGATCCCGACAGCCTCGCGCAGATCAAGGACGATCCACGCTTCAAGGTGGTGATCGGTTCGACCGAAGGTGAAACCATCCTGTCGATCAACAACAAGAAGCCGCCATTCGACAAGCTGCAGGTCAGGCAGGCGATTTCCTACGCACTCGACCGCAAGGCGATCATCGACGGCGCCTCCGCTGGCCTGGGCCAGCCAATCGGTTCTCACATGTCGCCGGCCAACAAGGACTATGTCGACCTCACCGGCCGCTATCCGCACGATGTCGCCAAGGCCAAGGAGCTGTTGAAGGAGGCAGGCCTGGAGAATGGCTTCAAGGCAACGTTGAAACTGCCTCCGCCCGGCTATGCGCGGCTTGGTGGCGAGATCATCGCCTCGCAGCTTCGCGATGTCGGCATCAACCTGGAGATCATCCCCGTCGAATGGGCGCAATGGCTGGACCAGGTGTTCACCAAGAAGGACTACGACCTGACCATCGTCTCCCACACCGAACCCAACGACATCGATATCTATTCGCGCAAGGATTATTACTTCAACTACGACAATCCAGCGTTCAACAAGTTGATTGCCGACCTGAACCTCACCTCCGATGAAGCCAAGCGCAAGGAACTGCTGGGACAGGCGCAGAAGACCCTGGCAGACGACGCCGTCGTCGGCTTCCTCTACGAATTGCCCAAGGTGGGCGTCTGGGATGCCAAGCTGCAGGGCCTGTGGGACAACGCACCGATCCAGGCCAATGACCTGACCAAGGTGAAGTGGAGCGAGTGAGGCTTGCGGCCGAAAGGCAAACCTTGCACTCCGTCCCACCCCTCTCTGCCCTGCCGGGCATCTCCCCCGCAAGGGGGGAGATCGGGAGCTTCATCCATGGTGCTTTCTTTCCAACGTTGAAGATTGGCGAAAGCGAATATGACGGCGCAATCTCCCCCCTTGCGGGGGAGATGTCCGGCAGGACAGAGGGAGGTTGGCGGGAACTCGACTTTCGCGCGGTTGTTCCATCCCGCAAAGAAGCCGTCCTGCGCCTCCAATGACCGCCTATCTCCTAAAACGCCTCGCCATTGCCGCCGCCACGCTGGTGCTGGCTTCGATGGTGGTGTTCGCGGTGCTGGAAATCCTTCCTGGCGATCCGGCACGCCTGATGCTGGGCCTGAATGCCAGCGCCGACCAGGTCGAACTGCTGCGCGACCAGATGGGCCTGAACGCGCCCCTGGCCTGGCGCTATCTGCATTGGGCCGGCGGATTGCTCAGCCTCGATTTTGGCCGCTCCTATACCTATTCGGTCCCGGTCATCGATCTCGTGCGCGAACGGCTTGCCGTGTCGCTGCCACTGGCGCTGATAGCGCTCGCCCTCTCGACGCTCATCGCCATCCCGGTCGGGCTGTTTTCCGCCAGCCGCCGGGGACGGGCCGGTGACACGATCTCCATGGGTGCTGCCCAGCTCGGTGTCGCCGTGCCGAATTTCTGGTTCGCGCTGATGCTGATCTACCTCTTTGCCGTCTGGCTGCGGCTGGTGCCGGCCGGCGGCTTTCCCGGCTGGAGCGCCGGCATATGGCTGGCGCTGAAATCGCTGCTGTTGCCGGCGGTGGCGCTGGCGCTGCCGCAGGCCGCGATCCTGGCGCGTGTCACCCGCTCGGCGCTGATCGAGGTGTTGAACGAGGATTACATCCGCACCGCCCGCGCCAAGGGCCTGCCCTATCGCGCCGTGCTGTGGCGGCATGCGCTGCGCAACGCCATGATCCCGGTGCTGACCATTCTAGGCCTGCAATTCGCCTTCCTGCTCGCCGGCACGATCATTATCGAGAACGTCTTTTATCTCCCTGGCCTTGGCCGTCTGGTGTTTCAGGCGATCACGCAGCGCGACCTGATCGTCGTCGAGAGCGTCGTCATGCTGCTGGTTGCCGCCGTCATTGCCGTCAACCTCGTTGTCGACATCTCCTATGCCGTCGTCGATCCCCGCCTGAGAGGCCGGCAATGACGCTGCGCATAGATATCCCCGAGGAGACTTTCGGTGCCGTTCTCGCCAAGGCATTCAGGAACCGCTCGTTTGTGATCGGCCTGATCGTCACCGCCCTGGTGCTTGCCGTCGCGTTCATCTCTTACCTCTGGACGCCCTACGACGTCACAAAGCTGATCATTGCCGACAAGACGCAAAGCCCCTCGCCGGCGCACTGGTTCGGCACCGACCATTTCGGCCGCGACATCCTGTCGATGATCATGGTTGGCGCGCGTAACTCGATTGCCGTCGCTCTGGTCGCGGTTGGCATCGGCATGGGTGTCGGCGTACCGCTCGGCGCCTATGCGGCCGCACGCGGTGGTCTCATCGACGAGACCCTGATGCGGCTCAACGATCTCGTCTTTGCATTCCCTGCACTTCTGTCAGCGATCATGATCACCGCCATTTTCGGGCCGGGCGCCATCAACGCCATCATTGCCATCGGCATCTTCAACATTCCGGTGTTTGCACGCGTTGCCCGCGCCGGCGGGCTGGCGATCTGGCCGCGCGAGTTTATCCTTGCCGCGCGTGCCGCCGGCAAAGGCAAGGCACGGATCACCATCGAACATGTCCTGCCCAACATCGCCACGCTTCTCCTGGTGCAAGGCACCATCCAGTTCGCGCTTGGCATTCTCGCCGAAGCCGGGCTTTCCTATCTTGGCCTCGGCGCCCAACCGCCAATGCCGAGCTGGGGCCGCATGCTGTTCGACGCGCAAACCCGCATGGTGGTGGCGCCATGGATGGCGATCTTCCCCGGCATGGCCATCGTCATCACCGTGCTCGGGTTGAACCTTCTTGGCGACGGCATCGCCGACATCCTCGACCCGAAATCGCGGCGGCAACGATGAGCCTGCTCGAAATCGAGAACCTGTCGCTGAGCATCGGCGACACGCCGATCCTGAAGAAGGTCGAGCTTGCCGTGGCTCCTGGCGAGGTGATGGGGCTGGTCGGCGAATCCGGCTCGGGCAAGTCGATGACCGCGCTGACGCTGATGCAACTGCTGCCTCACGCCGCGCGCGCCAGCGGGCGCGTCGTTTTCGACGGCATCGATATACTCGCCGCGACCGAGGATCAGATGTGCGCGCTGCGTGGCGACGACATCGGCATGGTGTTTCAGGAGCCGATGACAGCGCTCAACCCGGTCAAGACCATCGGCGAGCAGGTTGCCGAAGGCATTCGCTGGCACACCAGGGCAAGCCGCGCCGAAGCCGAGGACCGGGCGCGGAAAATGCTCGACCGTGTTGGCTTGCCGCAAGCACAATTTCCGCTGTCGCGTTATCCGCACGAATTGTCCGGCGGCCAGCGCCAGCGCGTCGTCATTGCCATCGCTTGCGCGCTGAAACCGAAACTGCTGATCGCCGACGAGCCTACCACCGCGCTAGACGTGGTGCTGCAGGCGCAGATCCTCGACCTCCTGCGCAGCCTCGTTGCCGAGAACCGCATGGGCCTGCTGCTGATCTCGCACGATCTTGCGGTCGTGACAGAAATGGCCGACCGGATCACCATCCTGCGCCACGGCGAGGTGATGGAAGCCGGCGACACCGCCCGCACCCTGTCCGAACAACTTCATCCCTACACACGCCAGCTGGCACAGGCCTCGATGCATGTGCCGGCGCGCGCCAGGATACATGGCGCCGGGTCGGCCAAGCCGTTGCTTGAGGTCGAGAATGTGACCCGCGATTATCCGGGACGGCGGACCTCTCTGTTCAAACGCGGGGCCGCGACCCGCGCTGTCGACAACGTCTCCCTGTCGATGGCGCCGGGCCAGTCCATTGCGCTGGTCGGCCGCTCCGG
>JBDSLV010000291.1:0-10494 GCA_039916205.1 Mesorhizobium sp.
TGCGGATCACATCGGGCATGCGGCCATTGTTGACCGCCTTGCGCAGCCGGCCGACATGCACGTCCACGGTGCGCTCGTCGATATAGATCGTCTCGCCCCAGACATTGTCGAGCAGCTGGCTGCGCGAAAACACGCGGCCTGGATGGCGCATCATGAATTCGAGCAAGCGGAACTCGGTCGGCCCAAGCCGGATCTCGCTTTTCTTGCGATAGACCCGGTGCGATTCGCGGTCGAGCACGATGTCGCCGACCTTGAGCACGCTGGACAGGACTTCCGGCTTGGCGCGGCGCAGCAGCGCCTTTACCCGAGCCATGAATTCCGGCGTGGAAAACGGCTTGACCAGATAGTCGTCGGCACCGGTCGAGAGACCGCGTACACGATCGCTTTCCTCGCCGCGCGCGGTCAGCATGATGATGGGCAGACGCTCCGTCTCGGGGCGCATTCTTAGCCGGCGGCAGAGCTCGATGCCGGAAACCGCCGGCACCATCCAGTCGAGCACCAGAAGGTCGGGAACGTTCTCCTGCAGCCGGATTTCGGCCTCATCGCCGCGCGTTACCACTTCGACCTGGTAGCCCTCGGATTCAAGGTTGTAGCGGAGGAGCACGCCCAACGGCTCCTCGTCCTCCACCACCATGATGCGTGGCGCGATCATCGGCTGGTCACCCCTTTATGCCGCCGGCACGGACATTGCCGTCTCGTCCTGCTTCGGACGATTGGCGGGCAACTGCGTGCCGGTAAGGACATAGTACGCATTTTCAGCGATGTTGGTCACGTGGTCGCCGATGCGCTCAAGATTCTTGGCGCAGAACAACAGATGCGTGCAGGCGGTGATGTTGCGCGGATCTTCCATCATGTAGGTCAGGAGCTCGCGGAACACCGAGGTGTACTTGACGTCGATGCGCTCATCGTCGGCACGCAGTTTCGCCAGCGCAGCGGCATCGCGCGCCGCGTATTCCTCGATGACGCCCTGCACCTGGATCAGCACCAGCTGCGCCATTCCGTCGATGGAGTGCGACAGGTCACGCGGCGTGACGCTGAGGCCGACGGTGCCGACGCGCTTGGCGATGTTCTTGGCCAGATCGCCGATACGCTCGAGATCGCCGGCCATGCGGATCGAGCCGACGACATGGCGCAGATCCTGCGCCATCGGCTGCCGTTTGGCGATCAGCGTTATGGCGCGGTCGTCGAGCTCGCGCTGGCGTGCATCCATGATGGCATCGTCGGAAACCACCCGCTGAGCCACCGCGTTGTCCGACGTGAGCAGCGCCCGCGTCGCGCCGCTGACCATTGAGCCGGCGAGATCGCCCATGTCGCGGATCAGCTGGCTGATCTGTTCAAGGTCCTCGTCGAACGATGCGACTGTGTGCTCACCCATGATGCCTGTCCTCGTATCCGTGGAATTTCCGTCGCAATCGATCAGCCGAACCGGCCGGTGATATAGTCCTGGGTGCGTCTGTCGTCGGGGTTGGTAAACATCTTGTCGGTTGCACCCTCCTCGACCAGATAGCCAAGGTGGAACATTGCCGTCCGCTGCGACACACGCGCCGCCTGCTGCATCGAATGGGTGACGATAACGATCGTGTAGTTCTGGCGCAGTTCGTCGATCAGTTCCTCGACACGCGCCGTGGCGATCGGATCGAGCGCCGAGCAGGGCTCATCCATGAGGATGACTTCCGGCGAAACGGCAATGGCGCGGGCGATGCACAGGCGCTGCTGCTGACCGCCGGAAAGGCCCGTGCCTGGTTCCTGCAGCCGGTCCTTGACCTCGTTCCAGATCGCCGCCTTCTTCAGGCTGGATTCGACGATCGCGTCCATGTCGGACTTGCGCTTGGCAAGCCCATGGATGCGCGGCCCATAGGCGACATTCTCGTAGATCGACTTCGGAAACGGGTTCGGCTTCTGGAACACCATGCCAACGCGGGCGCGCAGTTCGACCACATCGATGTTCTTGTCGTAGATGTCCTCGTTATCGAGCGTGATCTTGCCGGTCACGCGCGCTGAATCGATGGTATCGTTCATACGGTTCAGGCAGCGCAGGAACGTTGACTTGCCGCAACCCGACGGCCCGATTAACGCCGTCACCTGGTTGTGGCGGACGTCAAGGTTGACGTCGAACAGGGCCTGCTTCTCGCCGTAGAACACGCCGACTTTGTCGCCGCGCATTTTGATCGTTTCGTTGGACTTGGCGCTCATCTTGTTGTCCACCGCCGTTTCAAGGGACTGTTCGGTCATGATGTTCATAGCTAGAGGCTTCCTTTACTACCAGCGCCGCTCGAACCGCCGCCGCAACACGATCGCGGTGATGTTCATGGCCATGAGGAAAATCAACAGGACGATGATCGCGCCCGACATGCGCTCGACAAAGGCGCGTTCGGCTTCGTTCGACCACAAATAGATCTGCACCGGCAGTGCCGTCGCCGGGTCAAAGGGCGTCGCCGGATAGTCGGCCACGAAGGCAACCATGCCGATGAGCAGCAGCGGCGCTGTTTCGCCGAGCGCGCGGGCGAGGCCAATGATGGTGCCGGTGAGAATGCCGGGGGCGGCAAGCGGCAGAATGTGCTGGAACACCATCTGCATCTTGGAAGCGCCGAGGCCGAGTGCCGCCGAGCGGATCGACGGTGGCACCGCGGCAAGTGCCGCGCGTGTCGCGATGATGATCGTCGGCAGCGTCATCAGCGTCAGCACCAGGCCGCCGACAAACGACGCCGAGCGCGGCATGCCGAGGAAGTTGATGAAGACGGCAAGGCCGAGCAGGCCGAAGACGATCGACGGCACAGCCGCCAGATTGTTGATGTTGACCTCGATCAGGTCGGTGAAGCGGTTCTTCTTGGCGAATTCCTCCAGATAGATGGAGGCCGCGACACCGATCGGCAGTGCCAGGAGAAGAACGATGATCATCATGTAGAACGAGCCGATGATCGCCACGCCCATGCCCGACGTTTCCGGGCGGCTGGAAGCGCCATAGGTAAACAGGCCGGTGTTGAAATGCTCTGCCATCACACCGCTGGCCTTGAGCTGGTTCATCCAGGTGATCTGCTGGTCCGAAACCTTGCGGCGCGCTTCCTCGACGCTAAGGTCGATCTGGCCCTTGAAGGCAGAGTCGAGATTGGCCGCGGCCAATATCTCGACATCGCGGGTCGTGCCGATGACCGACGGATCGGCAGCGACGATGTTGCGGAGCTGGACGCGGGCGCCTTCGGAAAGGAAGCCCTTGAGCTTGCGCACCGCCACCTTGTCGTCGGGGTTGATGCCAAGCTTTGCGACCAGTGCGTTCTCGGCAAGCTTCGGATAGTTCGCCGCGACCAGCGCATCGGGATCCGTAGCCCGCTTGTTGTCGGGATCGATGATCTTTTCATCGAAACTGATCGGCAGCGTCACCGTCGTCTGCCAGAAGGCGGTATAGCCTTTCGAGACGATGGTGATCAGCATGATCGCCAGGAAGGCGAGGCCGACGGAAATCGCCAGCACGCCGTAGATGCGGAAGCGGCGTTCGGCGGCGTAGCGGGCCTTCAGTCCGATGTCGCGGCGCTGCGGCTTGGCCACAGCCTGCGTCATATCGATGGCGATATCGGTCATTCGTACTGCTCCCGGTACTTGCGCACGATGTAGAGCGCGACGATGTTCATCACCAGCGTCAGAACGAACAGCGTAAGGCCGAGCGCAAAGGCGACCAGCGTCTGCGGCGAGTTGAACTCGAGATCGCCGGTGAGCTGGTTGACGATCTTGACGGTGATTGTCGTCATTGCTTCGAACGGATTGATGGTCAGGTTGGCGGCGACGCCGGCGGCGAGCACGACGATCATCGTTTCACCGATGGCGCGCGAGGCGGTCAGCAGCACCGCGCCGACGATGCCGGGCAATGCGGCGGGCAGGATGACGCGCTTGATCGTCTCGGAGCGTGTCGCACCGAGGCCGAGCGAGCCGTCACGCATGGCACGCGGCACCGCGGTTATGATGTCGTCGGACAGCGAAGAGACCACCGGGATCAGCATGACGCCCATGACCAGACCAGCGGTAAAGATGCTCTGGCCTTGAATGAAGGGCGAGCCACCGGTCAGTGCGGCGCTAAGGTCGCGCAGGAAGGGCCCGAGCGTGACAACCGCGAAGATGCCGTAGACGATGGTCGGGATACCGGCCAGCAGCTCAAGCGCCGGCTTGACCACCGCGCGCACCTTCGGCGAGGCGTATTCCGCCATGTAGACGGCCGACATTAGCCCAACGGGCACGGCGACCAGCAGCGCGATGAAGGCGATGTAGAGCGTGCCGGCGAGAAGCGGGATCAGGCCGAACTGGCCCTGGCTGCCGCCCGAGCCCGCCGCCGAGAAACGCGGGTCCCAGACGGTGCCGAAGAAGAAGGTCGCCGGCGATACGCTTTCGAAAAAGGTGATGGTTTGAAACAGCATGGACAGGACGATGCCGACGGTCGTCAGGATGGCGATGGTCGAGGCCGCGAGCAGCCCCCACAGCATCAGCCGCTCGACATTGTTTCGGGCCCTAGCCCTCGGCAGGATCTGGCCAAGCGCGTAGAACGCGCCGGCGATCGACAGGGCGAAGGTGAGAGCCGCGCCGATCAGGCCGAGCCGGTCCTGTACAGTATTCGCCTCGACGGCGATCGGGATCATGTAGTCTTGGGTGTCGGTCGCCAGCGCCACACCCTTGGCGGCAAGCAGCGGCTGCAGCTCGGCGAAGGTCGCGGGCAACGCGGCCAGCGCCTTGGCGTCGAGACGACGCAGGCCCCTGGCCAGGCTCTTCACCAGGCTGGCGTCCAGCGCCTCGCTGGCAACCGCGCTTTCGGCGGTACGCTCCGGCAGGGCGGCGTGGATGTGGTGATCAAGATAGAAGGACGAGCCGATGTTCCACACAGCCAGCAGCAGAAGGGCTGGCAGGACAGCGAGCAGGAAGGCCCACCAGCCGTGATAATGCGCACGCGAATGCGGCTTCACCGTACCGTTGTCCTGGGCCGCGGCGCGCTGCCTGCCAATCAGGAATGCGATAAGGCCGATGACAACCACGATGGCCAGTACGAGCAAGGACGACATGGACCCACCCCAAGGGAAATTCTGGCTGCCGCGACCGATTGGCGGGCAGCGAAACCGGGGCGCGGGTTTTGTCCCGCGCCCCGGTCAGCAAAGAATGATTACATCGTCTTCCCGGCGGCGAAGTCGTCGCGCTGAGCCTTGCGCTCGGCTTCGGGAGCCGAAACCAGGCCGTATTCAGCGAGCGGGCTTTCCGGGCCGATCATCTGGTCGTCAAGGAAGAACTGGACATATTCCTTGAGGCCCGGGACGACGCCGAGATGCGCCTTCTTGACGTAGAAGAACAGCGGGCGCGAAACCGGATACTTGCCGCTGGCGATCGTCTCGGTCGAAGGAACGATGCCTTCGACGGTCGCGACTTTCAGCTTGTCGGCATTGTTTTCGTAGAAAGCGAGGCCGAACACGCCGACGCCGGTCTTGTTGGAGTCGATGCGGGCCAGCGTCTCGGTGTAGTCACCGTCGATGTCGATGGCCTTGCCGTCCTTGCGGATGGCGATGCAGGTCTTGCCGATTTCCTTGTCGTCGGCAACGCCGGCGGCCTTGATGGCAGCCTTGTCGCAGCCAGCGTCAAGGAGCTTGGTTTCGAACACTTCACGGGTGCCGTGCTTTTCGCCGGGGATGTACGCGGCGATGTCCCAGTCGGGGAGCTTCGGGTTGACCTGGCTCCACTTGGTGTTCGGATTGTCGACGAGCTTGCCGTCGACCACCAGCTTGGCGGCGAGCGCCTTGTAGATGTCGGCGGGAACCAGCGCCCAGTCCGGGCCCTTGATGTCGGTGGCGAAGACGATGCCGTCATAGCCGATACGGACTTCCTGGATTTCCTTCACGCCGGCGTCGACGCAGGACTTGATTTCGTCCTTCTTGATCGGACGCGAGGAGTTGGCGATATCGATGGTGTCTTCGCCGACGCCCTTGCAGAATTCCTTGATGCCGGCGCCGCTGCCGCCTGACTCGACGACAGGGGTCTTGAACTTGGTGAACGCTTCACCGAACTGCTCGGCAACGATCTTGGCGTAGGGAAGTACGGTCGACGAGCCGGAAATCTGGATCTGGTCGCGCGCGGCGGCAAAGCCGGCGGACGCGGCGAGCGCAAGCGCTGCGGCCGACGCCGTGAGGAGAAATTTCTTCATGTGGCCTGCTCCTGTTCGGAAGATGGTCTCTCGGCGCTTTCGGCGCCCGCTGAGGCCAATAGCCTTCGATTATAACAGTCGCATGACAGTTTCGTGTCGCTCCGGTAACGCGTCACCGGAGACTGGAAAACCGGGCCTTCGCTACCGCTGCGGCCAGACCCCCGTTTGCCCCGGGAATCAGAGGCTTGAGCGGCTTTCAGGTCAGCTGCTAGCGGTCGAAATCTGGATAGACGGCTTTGGAAAAGAAAAACCGGACGGGAGCGCGTTGCTCTCGGCCAGAGCGTGTCGTGGCCAGGCCATCGCCGAAAACAGGTCCGTTGGGGTAGGATGACGCTGTTTCATGCCGGCGGTCGCTGCTCCCGCCCGTAACTGCAAGGGCGGAATTCGATAAGGCTCATTGTCCCGACTGGGCGCGGCATTGATATGGTGCGATCGCGCTATGGTGCTGCGCCTGGCGTGGTCACGAATCCTCGCCGGACTTTCAGGCAACAGGCCCAAGCCAGAGCATTCCTTCCAGCGAATTCGGCTACCCTGCGCTGCGCTGCGCTTCCTCGCCGGCGCCAATCCAGCGCTCCAGCTTTTCAAGCAATGCCCGAGGGCTGATGGGTTTGGGCAGGTAGTCGTCCATGCCCGCCTCGAGGCAGCGTTCGCGATCGCCCTTCAACGCATGCGCGGTGACGCCGACGATCGGGACGTGCGTGCCGGAGGCTTCTTCGAGGCGACGGATCGCGGCTGTCGCCTCAAGCCCGCTCATCTCGGGCATCGAGACATCCATCAAGATCATGCGAGGGTTGAGCTTGCCGAACGCGTCGAGTGCCTTGCGGCCATTGCCGACGATTTCGAAGCCGTAGCCGGTTTCACCGAGGATCTGGGTGAAGACCATCTGGTTCACCTCATTGTCCTCGGCAACCAGGATGTCCAGCCGGCGCTCGTCACTGGCGCTCGCACGCGGCCGGGGGCGGATCGCGGGCGGCTGCAGCAGCGCCCGCTCGACCGCCGCCAGCGGCCGGTCGTTGCCCGAGCCCGCCATCGCCGGCCGCGGCTTGCTGCTTTCGATCGCGTGGCGATGCCGCTGAATGGTGGCGACCAGCGTTTCCAGAAGCACCGAAGACCGGGCCGGCTTGATCAGTTGGGCATCGATGCCGAGATCGCGATAGCTGGTGTTGGAGAGTGACTGGTCGACGGAGGTCAGCATTATGATCGGCGTATCGGCCAGGCCGGCTGTGTTGCGCACGATACGCGCCATTTCGGCGCCGCTCATGCCGGGCATCTGGTAATCGAGCACGACGCAATCGACCGGCACGTCATAGGCCGCGGCGGCGATCAGGACCTTCAGCCCCTCGGCGCCACTCTCGGCCGCGCAGGAATCGAATGTCCACGACGTCATCTGCTCGGTCAGGATCGCCCGGTTGACGGCATTGTCGTCGACGATCAGCACCCGGGCGCCGGTGACATCGACCGGCGTGATCCGCTGCCCGGTCGGTTGTCCTGCCCGAGGCAGCGTCACGGTGAACCAGAAGGTCGAACCCTTGCCTTCAGCGCTCTCGACGCCGATGTCGCCACCCATCAGCTCGACGAGCCGCGAGGTAATGGCGAGACCGAGGCCAGTGCCTTCATGACGCCTTGTCGAGGATGTGTCGACCTGGCTGAACTTTTCGAACACCAGTTTCAGCTTCTCGTCGGGAATTCCTATTCCGGTATCGGTGACCGAGATGGTGAGCTTGGTTCCGGCCGGCATCCGTTCACCGGTAACATCGACCAGCACATGGCCTTCATCGGTAAACTTCACCGCATTGCCGACTAGGTTGGTGACGATCTGGCGGATACGGCCGACATCGCCGACAAACAAGCTCTCGAGACGTGGCTCGACGCGCACGATAAGCTCGAGGTCCTTTTCCTTGGCGCGTGTCGACACCAGTGTCGCCACGTCCTCGATCGCTTCGGCAAGATTGAAGGGTGCCGGGTCGAGCACCATCTGGCCGGCATCGATCTTCGAGAAATCCAGGATGTCATTGATGATGGTCAGCAGCGCGTTGCCCGATTTCACGATGATGTCGGTAAACGTCTTCTGCTTCGGGTCGAGGTCCGATTTGGCCAGCAGTTCCGCCATGCCGAGCACGCCATTCATCGGCGTGCGGATTTCATGGCTCATGTTGGCAAGGAATTCCGACTTGGCCCGGTCGGCGAGCACGGCACGCTGACGTGCCTCGCGCAGTTCGCCCTCGCGCTGCTTTAACTCGGTGATGTCGGTGGTGGAGCCTATCAGGTAGAGCGACCCATCGGACGCGATCATCGCACCCTTGCGGGCGAACTGGTGGCGTACACTGCCGTCGGCAAGCGTCACTGCCTCCTCGACCTCCTGGGTTTCGCCTGTGCGCAGCACGGCGAGGTCGCCGTTGACGAAGGCTTCGCCGTCCGGCCCGAAGATTTCGATGTCGGTCTTGCCGATCGCCTCTTCCTTGCTGAAGCCGGTGAGATCGCACCAGCCCTTGTTGACGTAGAACTGCCGGAGGTCGGAACGCTTGGCGTAGATCGATACCGGCACATTGTCGATCAGATTGCGGAACACCTCGTTCTCACGCATGCTGTCTTCCAGCGCGCGCTCGCGCGCCTTGACCTCGGTTATGTCGGTGCTTGAGCCGACCAGATGCACCGAACCGTCGAGGGCCACCAGCCGGCTTTTGCGCGTCATCAGCTGCCGCACGGTGCCGTCGCGATGGGTGACGGGCTCCTCGATCTCCCTGACGGCACCCGTGGCAGCGACTTGCGCATCGTCACTGCTGTAGCCATCCGCGTCCACGGCGCCAAAAAGCTGCCTGTCGGTTTGGCCGACGGCATCTTCCTTGGCGATGCCGGTCATGGCGCACCAGGCCTTGTTGACGAACTCAATGCTCAGGTCCTCGGCCTTGATGAAGGCGGCGACCGGCAGTTCATCCATCACATGCCGGAACAGGTCGATCTGGCGCATCGATTCGCGCAACGCCTTTTCACGGCTCTTGATCCCGGAAATGTCGACGCGCACGCCGATGAACGTGCCGTCATCGGTGCGCATGTCGTAGACCTGATGCCAGCTGCCATCCGGATTGACACGCTCGAACGAAGCGCTGGGCAAGCGGCAGCGGCTAAGAATGCCATGCATCCAGCGTTCAGGGTCGCGGTCGTAGAGCTTGTCGAGTTCTGCATCGCCGCTCTGGCGGAAATAGCCCGCGGACTGGCCGAACTCCAAAGCCTCCCTGAAGGTTCGGCCTGGCTGCCATACCGGTTTGAGTTCCGGAACCGCGTCCTGCATCTTGTGATTGGCGAAGATGAAATTGTCGTCGCGGTCATAGATGATCACGCCGGCGGGCAGCGATTCCAAAACGCTGGCGAGATGCCTGCGGGCATCCTCCGCTTCGGTCTCACGCCGCTTCGTCTCGGAAATGTCGAAAAGGAAGCCGGCGACATAGTTGCGGCCACTGGCCATTTCGACGCGATTTTTCCTGACGATGCGTGAGCGGCTGGCGCCGCCCTCGGTCTTGAAATTCTCCTCGACTTCGTACGGCCGGCCTGTCGCCAGCACGGCCCGTTCGCTTTGCTCGAAGAGCGCGACATCGCCAGTCGAAAGGAAGTCACCACCGGGCTTGCCAAGCATGGCTTGCGGCGTCCGGCCAAACAGAGCTGCAAACGCCTCGTTGACAAAGACAAAGCGCAGATTGTCGTCCTTGACGAAGATCGGGTCCTTGACGGCGTTGATAACCGCTTCCGCCAGCCGTGCCTTTTCGAGCGCCTCGGCAAGCTCCGCCTCGCGGTCCTTCATGTCGGTGATGTCGACATAGGAGATAAGCCGCTTGCCGCCGGCGAGCGCAGCCAGGGATGAGATCATCGTGCGCCCATCGGCGCGCGGCATTTGCCGTGATCCGGTCGCACCCGCCTTGATCTCGGCCTCTCGCTCGGCGATGTGGCGCTGCCACGCCACTTCGTCGGATCCCAGCGGATCGATATGCCTGCTGGCTTCCATTAATTCGCGGAAGCTGCAGCCGACCGCGGAGCGAAGGGCATCGATTTCCCAGAAATCGTAGAAGGCGCGGTTAATGACTTCGGTGCGCATCTCGGCATCGACGACGAGGACGCCGATCGGCATCGAGTGAACCATCGCGCGGAGATTGGCGTCGGCGCTCTCGCCGCTGGCGGCCGGATCGCCCGGTTCCTGCCTTTCCTCCAGATCTCGAAAGGCCCCGGCCAACGCCGTGACATTGCGGCCAATGCCACGATAGCCGGCAAATTTCCCTTCAGGGTCGAACCGTGGAGCGCCCGATGTCAAAATCCAGCGGCAGTCGGCGCGGCCGCCT
>JBDSLV010000292.1:0-10299 GCA_039916205.1 Mesorhizobium sp.
CGCGCCCGCCGGTCCCGGCCGAAAGCCATTGACTAATCGCGTCAGGGAAGCCGCCAATCACACGTGATTGGCGGCTTCCCACCCTGCTGGAGCACTTCGTAGCAAAGCCGATCCACGGCGCTCATCCGAGACGAACTCCTCTCATTCAAACGACGTCGGCGACGTAAAGCATGCAGTTGGCCGCCGCATAGCGGGATGGATGCGGCCTGTTCGGAAAAAACGTTCTAAGGGCCTTGACCTTCCCATCGTTGGAAACCCCACCTTCGTCAAGCATTTACCGCCGCCGTCTCCCGCGAGCCTGGAGCGCGCGCCCGTATGAAAGTGAACGAGAATGAATAAGAAAGCCGCCACCCTGCTCTTAGCAGCCGTCGTCATTGCCGGTGGCGCCTTGGTCTACCGCGACGAAGTGGAACCCTATACAAGCCGCCTTCTGGCGCTTGTATCGTCGACTGCCGTACCCGAAGCTGCTGCCCAGCTGGGCGAAATGCCCGTACCACAGGTGCCGGTCGCCGAGGTAGTCTCGCGCAAGGTCGCGCTGTCGGTGGAGTTTACAGGCCATCTCGAGGCGACCAAGGTCGTCGAACTTCGCCCACGTGTCGGCGGCGCAATCGACGCCGTGAGCGTTCCCGAAGGCGGTCTTGTGCGCCAGGGCCAGCTTCTGTTCCAGATCGACCCCAGGCCATTCCAGGCCGCACTGGATGCCGCCAAGGCTCAGTTGCAGCAGGCGGCGGTTCTGCTCGATCAGGCCGAGATCGATTTTAAGCGCGTCGAAACGTTGGCGCCCAAAGGCACCGTATCGCGCAAGACCTTCGATGACGCGCAGACCGCACGCCGCCAGCGGCAGGCGCAGGTCGAAATCGCGAAGGCATCTGTAGCCGGCGCCGAACTTGATCTTTCCTTCACGCGCGTCACCGCTCCGATTGGTGGGCGCGTCGACCGGGTTCTGGTCTCCGAAGGCAATCTTGTCGCCGGCGGAAATGCCGGAGCTGCGACACTTCTCACCACGATCGTCTCGACCGACCCTCTCTATGTGTATTTCGATATCGACGAAGCCACCTATCTCGAATTCGTTGTACGTGCCCGGGCGATCGAAAGTGGAAAGGCCGCCGGCAAGATACCGGTACAGGTGGGGCTGATGACCGATGCCGGCTTCCCGCACGTGGGCGAATTCGATTTTCTCGGCAATCGCGTCGACCGAAGCACGGGGACAATCCGCGCTCGAGCCGTTGTGAAGAACCCTGATGGCCAGCTAGCGCCTGGCCTTTTTGCGCGGGTCAACCTCGTTACCGCCGAGCCCGTTCAGACCGTGCTCATCGACGATCAGGCGATCGGTATCGATCAAGGTAACCGCTACGTGCTGGTCCTCGGAACTGAGGACAAGGCCGAATACCGCCCGGTCGAACTCGGGCCCATGGTCGACGGTCTGCGTGTCGTCACAGCCGGCCTCAATTCGGGTGAGAAGATCATCGTGAAAGGGCTGGTCCGTCCGGGTATGCGGGTGGCCCCGCAGATGGTTTCGATGCTGCCCGACCAAGCCGCCGATGGAAACCGGGCTGCTGCTGAAACGCAGGAGGCGCGTCGATGAATATTCCGCGCTTTTTCGTCGACCGCCCGATCTTTGCGGTCGTTCTGTCTGTCTTGATGCTGATCGCCGGTGGCCTGACGCTACTGAAGCTGCCGTTGAGCGAGTATCCCCAGGTTACCCCACCGACAGTGCAGGTAACGGCAAGCTATCCCGGCGCTAATCCCGAGGTGATCGCCGAAACGGTTGCCGCACCGCTTGAGCAGGCGATCAACGGCGTCGAAAATATGCTCTATATGAGCTCGCAGGCCGCGACCGACGGACGCATGACGCTGACGGTGACCTTTCAGCAGGGCACCGATCCCGACATGGCGCAGATCCAGGTGCAGAACCGCGTCTCGCGGGTGCTTCCGCGTCTGCCGCAGGAAGTGCAGCGCATTGGCGTCGTGACGCAGAAGACCTCGCCCGACATCCTGATGGTCGTCCATCTCGTCTCGCCCGACGATCGCTACGATCCTCTCTACCTGTCGAACTTCGCCACTTTGCAGGTGCGCGACCAGCTTGCGCGCCTGCCAGGTGTGGGTGATGTGCTGGTCTGGGGTGCTGGCGAATATTCGATGCGGATCTGGCTCGATCCGGCCAAGGTGGCGGCGCGCGGTCTGACCGCCTCCGACGTGGTGGCGGCAATTCAGGAGCAGAACGTCCAGGTGGCCGCCGGCTCGGTTGGCCAGCAGCCGGAAGCCTCGGCCGCGTTTCAGGTCACGGTCAACACCCTTGGCAGGCTTTCGAACGAGGAGCAGTTCGGCGACATCGTCGTCAAGACGGGCACTGATGGCCAAGTCACCCGTCTGCTGGATATTGCCCGTATCGAACTTGGTGCGGACTCCTACGCCCTGCGCAGTCTTCTTGACGGCAAGCCGGCGCTGGCGATGCAGATCATCCAGAGCCCCGGCGCCAACGCGCTCGACGTGTCGAGCGCCATTCGCGGCACCATGGAGGAACTACAGAAAGGTTTTCCCGAGGGTATAGAGTATCGCATCGCCTACGACCCTACGGTCTTCGTCAAGGCTTCTCTGGAAGCCGTGGTGATGACGCTGCTCGAAGCCATCGCGCTGGTCGTACTCGTGGTCGTGCTCTTCCTTCAAACCTGGCGTGCTTCGATCATCCCGCTGGTTGCCGTGCCAGTATCGTTGGTCGGCACATTCGCCCTCATGTACATGTTCGGCTTCTCGCTGAACACGCTGTCGTTGTTCGGGCTCGTGCTCTCGATCGGTATCGTGGTCGATGACGCCATCGTGGTCGTTGAGAACGTGGAGCGTCACATCGCGCTCGGCGAAACGCTGAAGGAGGCAGCGCGCAAGGCCATGGACGAAGTGACCGGGCCGATTATCGCCATTACTTCGGTGCTGTCGGCCGTGTTCATTCCCTCGGCATTCCTGACCGGCCTGCAAGGGGAGTTCTATAGGCAGTTCGCTCTCACGATCGCAATCTCCACCATCCTGTCGGCGGTCAACTCTCTTACGCTTTCTCCCGCACTTGCAGGCGTGCTCCTGAGGCCGCACCACGGAAAGGTGAAGCGCGATCTCTTGACCCGCGTGATCGACGGTTTGTTCGGCTGGTTCTTCCGGCTGTTTAACCGCTTCTTCGACAGCGCCTCGAATGCCTATGTCTGGACGGTGCGCCGCGCCGTGAGGTTCAGCGTGCTCGTCTTGCTTGTCTATGCCGGTCTGGTCGGCATGACATGGATGGGTTTCCAGGCCGTGCCCAACGGGTTCGTCCCGGCTCAGGACAAGTATTACCTTGTCGGCATTGCTCAACTTCCGACCGGAGCCTCGCTGGATCGCACCGAGGCAGTCGTCAAGAAAATGTCGGAGATCGCGCTTGCCGAACCGGGCGTGGAAAGTGTCGTCGCGTTTCCGGGGCTCTCGGTCAACGGTATGGTCAACATTCCCAACGCCGCCGTAATGTTCACGATGCTCAAGCCTTTTGAAGAGCGCAAGGATCCTTCCTTGTCCGCTTTCGCGATCGCGGATCGCTTGAAGGGCAAGTTCAGCCAGATCCCCGATGGCTTTACCGGCATCTTCCCGCCGCCACCTGTTCCGGGCCTCGGCTCGACCGGCGGTTTCAAGTTCCAGATCGAGGATCGGGCGGGGCTCGGCTTCGAGGCCCTCGCGCAGGCGCAGGGCACGATCATGGGCAAAGCGATGCAAACACCTGAACTGGCTGGCATGCTCGCGAGCTTCCAGGTGAATGCTCCGCAGATCCAGGTGGACATCGACCGGGTGAAGGCTAAGTCGCAGGGGGTGCCGCTCAACACGATCTTCGAGACGTTGCAGGTTAACCTTGGCTCGCTCTATGCGAACGACTTCAATCGATTCGGCCGCACCTACCGCGTGATGGTCCAGGCGGACGCGCCATTCCGTATGCAGCCGGAGGACATCGGCCGGCTGAAGGTGCGTAACGCGGCGGGCGAAATGATTCCGTTGTCGGCCTTGCTGACCATCAAGCACAGTTCGGGGCCGGATCGCGTCATGCATTATAACGGTTTCCCGTCAGCCGATATCAGCGGCGGCCCGGCGCCCGGATATTCGTTCGGGCAAGCGACCACCGCCATCGAACGGATCGCATCGGAAACGTTACCCACCGGCATGGCCTTCGAGTGGACGGAACTCGCCTATCAGGAGAAACAAGCCGGAAATACGGCCATGTACGTCTTCCCACTGTCAGTTCTGCTCGCGTTTCTGATTCTCGCGGCGCAGTACAACAGTTGGTCATTGCCGTTCGCTGTGTTGCTGATCGCTCCGATGGCGCTGCTTTCCGCGATTGCCGGCGTCTGGTTTACGGGAGGTGACAACAACATTTTTACGCAGATCGGCTTCGTCGTGCTCGTGGGGCTCGCCGCCAAAAATGCGATCCTGATCGTCGAGTTCGCCAGAGCGAAGGAAGATGAAGGCGTCGATCCATTGAACGCCGTGCTTGAAGCAGCCCGGCTTCGCCTGCGGCCGATCCTGATGACCTCGCTCGCCTTCATCGCCGGTGTCGTGCCGCTTGTGATCGCAACGGGGGCCGGTGCCGAGATGCGGCATGTCATGGGAATTGCCGTGTTCGCCGGCATGCTTGGCGTCACGCTGTTCGGGCTAGTGCTCACACCGGTGTTCTACGTCTTGGTCCGCCGTCGGGCGATCGCCCGACAGAAGCGGAGTGACACCTGTATCCGGCGCTCGCCAGATTTCTCGGCAAGCTGATGCTTCGCGCATGTCACCAACATTATGGCGCAGAAAGAGGGAGATTTCGAGAAAGGCGATATGAACGGAACGACCGCTACGCTCGCGGTTTTGGCAACGACAGTACAAGCCTGGCGTTCCGATGATCTTCCGCAAGCCTCACCGAAATGACCGGAATTGGCAGGCGCGTATTACTGACGGCCCCAGCGGACCATCGCCCATAGGTTTTCATGCAAAACGTAACCCAGCGCCCCGATTGTCGCCGAGACCAGAGCCAACGTCCCGCCGACTCCCGCAGAGCCGGTGAAAATCGTGCCAAGCGCCGTCATCACCACCAACCCCATCAGTTGGTACGTGATTGCCTTGATGATGGTGCGCCGTTTCGTGTCCATTTCATTCCACTGCTATAAATGCTGCTGCATTGGCTATCACCTGAGCGGGCGGTGGAGAATTCGGTATTTCCGCTGCATTTTATCCCAATGGATGATAATGTCCCACAATGATTAGTAGAATCGACAAACGCGTTCGGACCGCCGCGTTTCGATCTCGCCTTGCCGCAGCGATGGCACTAGCCGAGATGTCGCAGAGTGGCCTGGCGCGAGCGACAGGGGCGGATCGCTCGACCATCTCGCAGCTTCTCGTCGCCGCCGAGCCGCGACTACCGAACGCGCATCTGGCTGCAGATTGCGCGCAGGCGCTCGGTGTCAGCAGCGACTGGTTGCTAAGCCTGACTGATCGGCCGGAACGCCCGGGTGAACTGCTCGACGCAGCGGTCAGCCTGAGCGAGGCGTCGCGCACGGTGGTGGATGCGCAATTGCTTGCATGGCAGCGTGAGGCCGCCGGTTACAAGATCAGGCATGTGCCTGCCTCGATACCTGACTTCCTCAAAACCGAGGCCGTGATGCGCTGGGAATATGCCGCCTCGCTTGGCCAGACACCAGATCAGGCGATCGGTGCGATGCGCGATCGCGTGGCGGAACTGAACGCTGGCACGTCGGATTTCGAGCTGGCGATGTCAATCGGTGAGCTCGACGCGTTTGCCGCCGGTGCAGGCTATTGGCGCGGGCTTGGAGCAGAATTCCGGCGCGAGCAATTGGCGCTGCTGGCGGCGCGCTGCAAGGAGTACTATCCAACACTGCGCTTGTTCCTATTCGATGCGCGTCGGGTGTACAGTGCGCCCGTCACAGTGTTCGGTCCACTGGTTGGCGTGATTTATGTAGGGCGCTTCTATCTCGCCTTTCGCGAAGCCAGGCGGGTTCGTTCGTTGACGGAGCACTTCGATTGGCTGCTTCGCGAGGCGGAAATCGACGCGCGCGATGTGGCCCAGCATATTGCCAAGCTCCGCGACAGCATAGTGTGATGGATCTCTCCTTGATCGCCGCGCCGCAGCCACGCCCGCAAGCAGAGCCGGCCGCATGTAGAGTGGCAAGATCGGCTTTGCAGGTGTGGGCACACAGAGAACCACGCCTACCAGCTCTCCCGTACCCTGATGGTCCCAGTCACGCTGTTCCAGGTCGACGGTGAGTACGGCGTCCTGCCGAGCGCCGAGCTTGAGGATGGCGACGTCCAGACGATCGCCGAGTTCGATCGGTTGTGTTGCAAGGTTTTGATTACTAGCGCTTTGGCAAGCCCCTTCGACATTTCGGGAGGATTGAATGTTCAAGGGCCGCCAGTTCGACCAGTCGGTAATCCTGCTCTGCGTACGCTGGTACCTGGCCTACAGGCTGAGCTTGCGTGATCTGGAGGAGATGATGGCCGAGCGGGGCATCGCCGTCGACCACAGACTATTCACCGCTGGACCATTCGTTTCGCACCGCTATTGCTGGAGCGTTTCGACCGACGCAAGCGTAGCGTGACCAGCAAATGGCATGTCGACGAGACCTACATCAAGGTCCGCGGCCAATGGATGTATCGCTATCGCGCCATCGACAGCGTCGGCGATACAGTTGAATTTTTCTTCAGCGAGCAGCGTGACCTGCCGTCGGCCAAGCGGTTCTTCAGAAAAGCGCTGGCACGTCACGGCCGGCCCGACCGCGTCGTTATCGACGGTAGCCAGACCAATCTGGAGGCTATCGTTTCCTGTGACGCCATAAATCGCCTCCAGGATGGCTCCCGGCGCAGGCTGAAGCCGATCCGGATCCGCAAGAGTAAATACCTGAATAATCGGATCGAACAGGACCACCGCCGCATCAATCGGCGGGTACGACCAATGTTGGGCTTCAAGGCGTTCGCCGCTGCGGCCGCTACATTGGCCGGCATCGAGATGGTTCACATGATGCGAAAAGGACAAGGCCGCTTCGCCTTCAATCCAAATCCTTCGCTCAAGGAGCAATTTGAGGCGATCGCCACCTGAAATCCGCCAAGTGGACGATCTTCTCGCGCCTCCACCAAAGTTTGCAACAAAACCAAAGCAATCGCCTGCGCATTCCATCGAATATGCTATACCTCCCTCCAAGGGGTATGTATTAGCGCCATATGCAGTCCAGTCGTTTGCTCGAAGTGTTTCTGGCCTTTCTTCGTCAGGGTTTGACCGCGTTCGGCGGTCCTGTTGCCCATTTGGGATATTTTCGCGCTGATTTCGTTGAACGGCGAAAATGGCTGACCGAAGCGACTTATGCGGACCTGGTCGCGATGTGCCAGTTTTTGCTCGGTCCCGCTTCCAGTCAGGTTGGGATGGCCATCGGTTTGCTGCGGGCAGGGTATGCGGGATTGCTCGCCGCATGGATCGGCTTCACGCTCCCGTCGGCCATCGCCATGGCGCTGTTTGCCTACGGCGTCAGCCAATGGGGCGATATTGCCGGATCAGGCTGGATCCATGGCCTCAAAGTGGCGGCTGTCGCCGTGGTCGCGCTCGCGGTCCTCGGCATGGCGCGGTCGCTGGCACCAGACCGCATGCGGGCGTCTGTGGCGGTCGCTGGCGCCGTGCTTGTCACCGCCTTACCCGGAGCGTGGGGCCAGGTCTCCGCAATCATGATGGGAGGGCTGTTCGGTCTCATTTTTCTGCACCGCGAAGTCAGAAACGACATCGAGGATATGCCTGCATTCGGTTCCCGCTCTGTGGCCATTGGCGCCCTTGCCCTGTTCTTCGCGCTGCTCATGGTTCTGCCCTTCCTCGCGGCGAGCACACACAACCAGGCCGTCCAGCTGGTGGCCGCATTCTTCCGGGCCGGGTCGCTGGTTTTTGGCGGCGGCCATGTCGTGCTGCCGCTGCTGCAAGCCGATGTCGTCGGCACCGGCTTGATGACCAATGATACCTTCCTGGCAGGTTACGGTGCGGCTCAAGCGGTGCCTGGGCCGCTGTTCACCTTCGCGGCCTATCTCGGCGCGATGGTCGGGGCGAATGGCAACGGATGGCTGGGGGCGGCCCTTTGCACCGTGGCGATATTTCTACCCTCGATGCTGCTCATCGTCGGCACCGTGCCGTTCTGGGATGCCTTGCGTCGCAAACCCATCGCCCAGGCCGTTCTGGCTGGGGTCACAATGCAGCGGTCGTCGGTCTTCTGCTGGCCGCTCTCTATTACCCGGTGTGGACCTCGGGCATTATGAATGAACGTGATTTCGTCCTTGCCGCCGTGGCCTTCCTGCTTCTATTCCTGTGGCGGTTCCCGCCATGGCTCGTCGTCATCCTGTGCGCGATCGGAGGCGCGGTGCTGGCGTGAAAGAAGCTGTCTTTGAGGGTGCTACCGTGATCGGCGCCGGCGCGGCGGGCCTGGCTGTCGCACATGCGCTGGTAAAGGCCGGGGTGGCGGTCCAGATCATCGAGAAGGAGGATGTCCTCGGTGAACCCTGGCGCAGGCGCCACAAGCACCTGCACCTGAATTCACACCGCGACCTGTCAACGCTTCCCGGCGTTGCCTATCCGGAGGGAACACCGGCCTTTCCCTCGAAACATGCGGTCATCCATCATCTGAAGGAATTCAGCGAAACCCACAGGCTGCCGGTGGAGGCTGGTGTGGCCGTTGGTGAGATCATGTTCAACGGCGATCATTGGGCCATGCAGACCAACACAGGCGTCCGCCTTACCCGCCACGTCGTCGTCGCCACCGGGCGCGATCGACAGCCGTTCATTCCCGAGTGGAAAGGGATGCATGAATTCACCGGCGGGATCATCCATTCGGCGGATTTTGGTGAGGCTCAGAACTACGTGGGAAAAAAGGTGCTGGTCGTCGGCGCTGGCAACTCGGGTTTTGATGCGCTTAACCATCTGGCGGATGTCAATGCCACAAGGATCTGGTTGTCCGCGCGCACTGCCCCCGCGATCTTGCCCAAACGAATTGGCAAAATCGCGGTGCACCGGCTTTCGCCGATCATCGCCAGATTGCCATTGTGGCACGCGGATGCGGTGATAACGGGCCTTCAGCGTATCGCCTTCGGCGACCTGCGAAGGCTCGGTATGGCGGTACCCTCCTCTGGCGGGGTGAGCCGCCTGACCTCCGAAAACATCGCAATCGCGACCGATGATGGTGCCGTGCGCGCCATCAAGAACGGGAAAATCATTGTGCTGCCAACAGTTCGTGAGTTTACCCGCGACAGCGTGATCCTGGCTGACGGGTCTTCGGTCTATCCGGATGTTGTCATCGCCGCGACCGGTTACCGGCCCGGGCTTGAGCACTTGGTCGGCAAACTTGGCGTCCTCGATGGTAGAGGCGTTCCGCTGTTCAATAGCGGCATGACTGATCCGAAATTGCCCGGCCTCTGGTTTACGGGAATGCGGCCCAACATTCGCGGCTGCTTTGCCAATGCACGGATTCAGGCGCACGCGATCGCCGCCAAAATCAGGAAGCTGGGACCACAGCCGCGAAGTTAGCCAGAGCGGCGAAATACGCGGCTAGCTGCATCGTAGAGCACAGTGCAGCCTCCATATGGTGCCGCCACCCAACTCTCTGACCACAGCTGGTCGGTTTGGGTCAACTCTGGGACGAGACGCTATGGTAATGAAATCTACACCCTTGGTTGAGCACCAGCCATCCCAATGCGACTTTGATCAGGCTAGGGCCGGAAAGCGTCGCCAGTGCCCCGCAGGCGCCAAAACGTTGCAGTAGTAATGCGCCAAGGGAGGCACCGCCGCCTGGGCAATCAAGCTCGGCACGGCAAGTTAAATTGATCTTCGGGGACGGAGGGTGTCCGCATACTTAAACGACCAGCACCGGAGCAAAGCCGCCGCCGGGCGTCCTGAAATTTGTCGTCTGGCCCTGGTAGAGCCGCGCGGCCGCGAGCAGCATTCGGCCGTCATACGTGTAAAGCCGTACGTCCATTTTGCGTGTTGCGGGCGCGCCATCGATCTCGATCATGCGCTGCCCGGGTGAGGCAAAGTCCTGCGCGACATAGCCACCCTTGGCGATGTCGACCCACACACCTTTGGTCACCTTGTCACCTCGGTAAACCGCCTTGCTGCCGTGGCCGGTGAGCGGCTTGAAAAACAGATTCTTGCGGTTTTTCCAAAGCGCATCCGCATTGTCGGGGGTGACCAGCACGGTGCGCGGAACACTGGCGAGCCGTAGGCGCATCTCTGGGGAAAGGCCAAAAGCCTCCAGAGCCTTCTGATCGGACAGC
>JBDSLV010000293.1:0-4801 GCA_039916205.1 Mesorhizobium sp.
GGCAGCTGTGCTACATATCTGTTCATGGTGCTGATTTGCGCCAGCGACCCGCCGAAGAGGCGGGTTTTTTATGTCAGGCTCGCCCCACCCCTTCGAAAGCGCGTTAAAGCGAGCTTGCAGGCTCGCCTTCACCATGCCCGATCTTGCATCGATCAAGGATGCGGTTTACGCCGTCTCGCCTAGCTGAGGACAGATAAACCATGCTTGACATCAAATGGATTCGCGACAACCCGAAGGCCCTTGTCGAGGCGCTGGTAAAGCGCTCGTGGTCCGGAGCTGACGCGCAGTCCACCGTCGATGATCTGATCACCAGGGACGAGGCGCGGCGCGAACATCTGACCGAATTGCAGACCAGGCAGGAGCGCCGCAACGCCGCCTCGAAAGAGATCGGCAATGCCATGCGTTCGGGTGATGCCGCACTTGCCGAAAAGCTTAAGGCCGAGGTCGGCGACATCAAGGCCTTCATCCAGAACGGCGAGGCGCGCGAACGCGAGCTCGACAAGGCGCTGAACGACGCATTGGCGGTGCTGCCCAACGTGCCGTTTGACGACGTGCCCGTCGGCAAGGACGAGCACGACAATGTCGTCAAGCATAGCGTTGGCCAGGTGCCGACAAGGCCCAACTGGGTGAAAGAGCATTTCGAGATCGGCGAAGCGCTCGGCATGATGGATTTCGAGCGGGCGGCGAAACTGTCCGGCTCGCGCTTCACCGTGCTGAAGAGCGGGCTGGCGCGGATGGAACGCGCGCTTGGCCAGTTCATGCTCGACCTGCACACAACCGAGCACGGCTACGAGGAAGTCATTCCGCCGCTGATGGTCAAGGATGACGTTCTTTTCGGCACCAATCAGCTGCCAAAATTCGAGGACGACCTGTTCTTCACGCCACACGGCGAGGGCAGGCTTGGCCTGATCCCGACCGCCGAGGTGCCGCTTACGAATCTGGTGCGCGAGGAGATCACCGCGCATGAAAAGCTGCCGCTGCGCTACACCGCGCTGACGCCGTGTTTCCGCTCTGAAGCAGGCTCGGCCGGCCGCGACACGCGCGGCATGCTTCGCCAGCACCAGTTCTACAAGGTCGAGCTGGTGTCGATCACCGACCAGGAATCCTCCCAGGCCGAGCATGAGCGGATGACGCAATGCGCCGAGGAAGTGCTGAAACGGCTCGGCCTGCCGTTCCGCACCATGGTGCTGTGCACCGGCGACATGGGCTTTGGCGCGCGCAAGACCTACGACATCGAGGTCTGGCTGCCGGGCCAGAACGCCTATCGCGAAATCTCGTCCTGCTCGATGTGCGGCGATTTCCAGGCACGCCGCATGGACGCCCGTTACAAAGACAAGGATGGCAAGGGCAACCGCTTCGTTCACACGCTCAATGGTTCGGGCACCGCCGTTGGCCGCGCTCTCATCGCCGTCATCGAAAACTACCAGAACGAAGATGGCAGCGTAACCATTCCTGAAGTGCTGCGGCCTTACATGGGTGGTCTGGAAAAGATCGAAGCGAGATAATGCGCATTCTTCTGACCAATGACGACGGCATTCATGCCGAGGGCCTTGCGTCGCTCGAAAGGGTCGCGCGCACGCTGTCCGACGATATCTGGGTGGTGGCGCCGGAACAGGACCAGTCCGGATACGCGCATTCGCTGTCAATCTCCGAGCCACTGCGCTTGCGAAAAATCGGCGAGAAGCACTTTGCCGTGCGTGGCACGCCGACGGATTGCGTCATCATGGGCGTGAAGAAGATCCTGCCCGGTGTGCCGGACCTGATCCTGTCCGGCATCAATTCGGGTGCCAATATCGCCGACGATGTCACCTATTCGGGCACGGTCGCAGGCGCCATGGAGGGCACGCTGCTCGGCGTGCGCTCGATCGCGATCAGCCAGGCCTACAGTTATGTCGGCGAGGACCGCGTCGTTCCCTACGGGACGACCGAGGCGCTGGCGCCGGCACTGCTGAAGAAGCTGGTCGCCATGCCTTTGCCAGAAGGTGTGCTGCTCAATGTCAATTTCCCCAACTGCCAGCCTGATGAAGTTGCCGGCACGGTGGTCACCTCGCAAGGCAAGCTGATCCACAGCCTGTGGGTTGATGAGCGCCGCGACGGGCGCGGACTGCCCTATTACTGGCTGCGGTTTGGCCGCGAGCCGGTCGAAGGCAAGCAAGGCACTGATCTTCATGCCATGCGCAACAGGCTGGTATCGGTGACGCCGTTGCATCTTGACCTTACGGCCTATGAAATCCGGGACCAACTGACCAAGGCTCTCTCATGAACCTGCCGATCGATGACCGCGAAGGTTTTGCCGCCTTCCTGCTCCGCCTGCGCGGCAGGGGCTCGGTGCCGAAGGCGCTGATCGCGGCCTTCGAGGCGACGCCACGGCGTGGCTTTCTTGCCGGCGCGCTGCATCCGATCGCCTGGTCGGACCGCATGCTGCCGATTGAATGCGGCGAGGCGATCGAAGGTGCTGACCTTCAAGCAGCCGTCATCGCGGCACTTGCCATCGAACCGACCAATCGTGTGCTCGAGATCGGCACCGGCTCCGGCTATACGGCGGCGGTGATGTCACGTCTGGCGACACGGGTTGTCACCGTCGACCGCTACAAGACGCTTGTCGAGCAGGCCAGGCAGCGCTTCGAGGCAATCGGCATCGGCAATGTCATCGCGCGCCAGTCAGACGGTTCCGGCGGCTTGCCAAACGAAGGACCGTTCGATCGCATCGTTGCCTGGGCCGCCTTCGACAGTCTGCCGCGCTTCCTGCTCGATCAATTGTCGAGCGGCGGTATCGTCATCGCCCCGATCGGACCCGAGGAGGGCGAGCAGGTGCTGGCCAAGCTGACCAAGGTCGGCAGCCGCTTCGAGCGCGAGGATATCGGCCTTGTGCGCCTGCAGCCGATCCTGCGTAGCGTGGCCGCCGTCATCTAAGCGACCCTTTCTCAACGCCGCCTTCGAGCGGTCTTGAGCTCCCGTGCCGGCAACCGGAACGAATGTGTTCGGCCCGGTTTGGCATTGGCCGGCGGCCTCCTCCAAGAACTCGCAAATGTTTTAAGAAAATTTACGTCGGATTCTAACGGGTTAACCGACCAGTAACATTAACGCGCTTTAATCGAGCCTAGTTTGTACCGGGTATGTGCGGGTTAGTGCGATGCAACTCAGTGTTTTGAAGAACAACGGTCGCAATCTGGCGCGAGGCTGCGCCATACTGATGGTCGCGGGTGCTGCTGCGGGATGCAGTTCCCAAGCTTCACGTTTCAATGGTGTCGACGACGTCTTCACCTCCTCGACCAACAATCAGCGCAACATCATCAACAAGCAGGACACCGCGCAGCCCTATCCGGGCGACGTTTCGGCGGCCCCGCTCGATGGCGCCCATACGCAGTCGGTGAGCCGCTCCAGTCTCGAACCGGTTTCGGTTCGGCAACTGCCGCCTGTTGCCCAATCGCAGCCGGCTCCGGCTCTCGCACCTGCCGCCAATCCGGTCCGCACCGCGTCGGCACCGGCTCTGGTTCGTCCGGCGCCTCATGTCGACAGGACGACAACCGGCACCGTTGCGCCCGCCGCAAAGCCCTTCAAGGATGCACAGCCCGACGCGCCGAAGATGGCCACGGCTGGCACGCCGCGCGCCACCGAGATCGTCGTCAGGGATGGCGAGACGATTTCCGCTCTGGCGCAGCACTACAAAGTGCCGGCCGACGTGATCATGAAGGTCAACGGCCTGAGCGCGACCAAGGGGCTGAAGACGGGCCAGAAGCTGGTCATCCCGGCCTATGCCTATTCCAGCAAGGATGCCGCGTCGGCTCCGAGAGTTGCCGATGCCAAGCCCGCGAACGGCAAGCATGACCAGCCGGCGACCGCGCCGGAGAAAGTGGCCGTGCTGCCGCAACAGCCCAAGCTGAAGGAAGGCAAGTCCGCCGCGCAGGTGGACACGTCTGCCGCTGCAAATCAGCCGAAGGACGCGAAGGTTGCCGCGGCTGCGCCCAGGGCGGCTGCCGGGACGTACACGGTTCAGTCGGGAGACACATTGTCCTCCATTGCCAGGAAGACCGGCGTCGGCGCCGTCGCCATCAAGCAGGCGAACGGCATGAAGGATGGAATCCTGAAGATCGGCCAGACGCTCAAGGTGCCGGCGGGCGGAACCGCGACTGTTGCCAGTGCCAAGCCGGCAAAGGTCGATCCGGTGACCACCGCCACCACGCAACCGGCGGCCAAGCCGACGGAAACGCTGGCCTCCTACACGCCGCCGAAGAAGGACGCGAAGGTCATCGCCGCGGCCGAGGACGATGATGCCGTGGCGCCGAATGCCACGGGCATCAGCAAGATGCGCTGGCCGGTGCGTGGCCGCGTTATCTCCGGTTTTGGCGGCGGCAAGGACGGTGTCGACATCGCGGTGCCGTCGGGCACACCGGTCAAGGCCGCCGAGAACGGCGTCGTCATCTACGCCGGCGACGGCCTCAAGGAATTCGGCAACACGGTGCTGGTGCGCCACGAGAATGGATTGGTCACCGTCTACGGCCACGCCAGCTCGATCGAGGTGCAGCGCGGCCAGAAGGTCAAGCGCGGCCAGGAGATCGCACTGTCAGGCATGAGCGGCACCACCGACTCGCCGAAGCTGCACTTTGAAGTGCGCAAGAACTCGGCCCCGGTCGATCCGTCGGGCTATCTCGAATAGAAGAAAAAAAGCGATTTGCGGGCCGTCTGACCTCAGTCCAGCCCGCCGGCTCAGCCCGCTCCGCAAGGAGCGGGCTTTTTCAGTTCACGCAGCCTGTGGATCCATCAATCCTTCAGCGGCTTGCCCAGCCGGCCGGCCAGATCC
>JBDSLV010000294.1:0-2831 GCA_039916205.1 Mesorhizobium sp.
ACCATGCATGCCAGTCGGTCCTACGGGAAACGCCTGAGTGGAGGTCAGTGATGGGTACTCGCGCCGGAGGACGACGCACGGGACCGAAATGCATTGCCATAGTCGGTCCCTTCGCAAGCGGTAAGACAACACTTCTCGAAGCCATATTGGCCCGTACGGGCTCAATTCCCCGACAAAATCCCGTTTCATCTGGAAACACCGTTTCCGATCATTCGCCCGAGGCGCGCGCCCACGCCATGAGCGTCGAGGCAACTGTCGCCACCACCGAGTTCATGGGCGAGCAGCTGACCTTCATCGACTGTCCCGGATCGATCGAATTTTCCTTCGAGGCCGAGCCGGTGCTGGCCGCGTGTGACATCGCCGTGGTCGTCGCCGAGGCCGACGAGAAGAAGATCCCGGCCCTGCAGCTGATCATGCGCAAGCTCGACGATCTCGGCGTGCCGCGCATCCTGTTCCTCAACAAGGTCGACAAGGCGATCGCAGGCGTGCGCGACACGCTGAAGATGCTGCAGCCGGCTAGTGCGGTGCCTCTGCTGCTGCGCCAGATTCCGCTGCGCAAGGGCGGCATGGTCATCGGTTCGATCGATCTGGCGCTGGAGCGCGCCTACATCTACCGTGAATATGCCGAGAGCGAGGTTGCCCAGATTCCGAGCGACGACAAGGCGCGCGAACTGGAAGCCCGCTTCTCCATGCTGGAAACGCTGGCCGATCACGACGACCATCTGATGGAACAGCTGCTTGAAGAGGTCGAGCCGCCCAAGGACGCGATCTTCGACGATCTCGCCGCTGACCTGCGCGATGGCGCGGTAACGCCGGTGCTGATCGGCACCGCCGAGAAAGGCAATGGCGTGCTGCGCCTGCTGAAGGCGATCCGTCATGATGCGCCCGACATCGAGGCAACGCGCAAGCGCCTTGGTGCGCCAGACGGCAGCGCCACTGTCGTCCAGGTGATGAAGACCATCCACACTCCGCATGGCGGCAAGCTGTCGATCGCGCGCATCCTGTCCGGCCAGGTCGCCGACGGCTCCGAACTGTGGCTGCCCGGGGGAGATACGGCCAAGGTTTCAGGCATTTACAGAATGCTCGGCAAGGACCAGTTCAAGCTGACGGGCGCCAAGGTGGGCGACACGGTGGCGCTGGGCAAGCTGGATGAGGTCAAGACTGGCCAGACGCTGACTTCGGCCAAGAGCGGCACGCTGCAGCTGTTCGGAGTCGAGCCGCCGCAGCCGGTCTTCGCCTTTGCCCTTCGCCCCAAGGAGCGTAAGGACGAGGTGAAGATGTCGGCGGCCATGCAGCGCCTCGCCGAGGAAGATCCCTCGCTTACCTTGCGCCACAACCAGGACTCGGCCGAAACCGTGCTTTCAGGTCATGGCGAGATGCATCTGCGTGTCGTGCGCGAGCGGCTGGAAGGCAAGAACCAGATTCCGGTCGAAGGCCACAGCCCGGCGGTGCCCTATCGCGAAACGATCCGCAAGACGGTGCAGCAGCGCGGCCGCCACAAAAAACAGTCGGGCGGCCACGGCCAGTTCGGTGACGTGGTGATAGAGATCAAGCCGCTGCCGCGCGGCTCCGGTTTCCAGTTCACCGACACCATCACCGGCGGCGTCGTCCCGAAGACCTATATCCAGTCGGTCGAGACAGGCGTGCGCGACTATCTGAAGACAGGTCCACTCGGTTTTCCCGTGGTTGATGTCGCCGTCAACCTGTCGGACGGCTCCTATCATGCTGTCGATTCGTCAGACATGGCCTTCCAGATGGCGGCGAAGCTGGCGATGAAGGAAGGCATGGCGGGCTGCTCGCCGGTGCTGCTGGAACCGGTGATGAAGGTCGAAATCGTCACACCCTCCGATGCGACCTCGAAAATCATCGCGCTCATCCCACAGCGGCGCGGCCAGATTCTTGGTTATGATGCGCGGCCCGACTGGCCGGGCTGGGATGTCGTCGAGGCGACAATGCCACAGTCGGAGATCGGCGACCTGATCATCGAGCTGCGCTCGGCCACCGCTGGCGTCGCCAGCTACCGCGCCGCTTTCGATCACATGGCGGAACTCACCGGCCGGCTCGCCGATGACGCGATGAATGCCAACGGCAAGGCGGCCTGAAATATCCGGCTCCGGCAGCGGCTCAATCAGCCGCTGCCGGAGCCGCTATTTTTGAAACCGCAATAGAACGGCGCCCAGGTGATCTGGGCGCCGTTTTATTGCGGACCGTTTTCGTGGGAGGTGAAACGGCAGGTCCGCCGCATGAGCCGCCGACATCTCGTCGGAAGAATGGTTCGGACGCGGTAGCCGCCTGAGCCCGGGTCTTGCGAGTGATGCCCCCATCTCCCGCACGAACCACACCGCGTCCTATATTCTGCTTAGCACCTTGCGGGCGTCTTTGTCATGTTACCCGATGTTACATGTCACTGTTACGCGGCAATGAAGGTGGCATTTTCGCACGCGCTAACAGACCCCAAACAACAAAAAAGCCGGATCAACGAAGATCCGGCTGAGTTTGATTGGAAGTGCCAGTTAAGGCTAACCTCCAGAGGGGAACACTCGAGGACGCTAATGGGAGGAGAACGCGTCCAGGAGATGATCTATATATCTGCTCATCATGCCCAAGAAACAAGCATCTATTTTGCAACACACGCATGCAAAAAGACGTAGGCTGTGGTCTAACTCATCTCGGGAGCCAATAGGACCAGCAAAATCAACGAAACCAAGCGCTACGCAGCACAATTATCACTGCGGAATCGCAAATCGCGACAGATTTTTGCCTCCAAATGCCCGAACTACGCGATGACGTGGAATCGGGCAGCACGCGTACATTTTTACAGCAACCAGCCA
>JBDSLV010000295.1:0-29058 GCA_039916205.1 Mesorhizobium sp.
AGGGACATTCCCATCGACTTCGGCACCCACCACTGCCTGAACAGCTCGGGCTTGGTCCACGCCTCGAACACGAGGCGCGCCGGGCCGTTGAAAGTTCGCGTGACGACGAGCTCACGCTCGGACTTCCTCTCCACCGTCGTAAGGTTCTTCATGGGGGCAACCTCACGCTCTCTTCTTGCGTCCATCGACCTTCTCCTTCCGTTTCAATTCCTCGACAACCTTGTCTAGCTCGTCAAAGCGTGCTGCCCAGAGTTGGCGGTGTCTCTCGATCCATCCCGCCTCTTCCTTCAGTCCACTTAGGCCGAGCTTGCACGTCCGCACGCGTCCGACCTTCTCGGTGGTGACGAGCCCCGCCTGCTCCAAGACGCCGACGTGTTTCTTCATGCCCGTGAGGGTCATGTGGAATTTCTCGGCGAGCTCCGTGATCGAAGCGTCCGCACGCGCGAGCTGCTCCAGAACACCGCGTCGGGTGGCGTCCGAGAGCGCTGCGAAAGAGGTATCCAGGCGGTGATAGTGAACCATGTGGTTCAGTAATTAGCAGATGGATTAGCGCCTCGCAAGAGCGCGGGCACGGTCAGCGTTGCTGTCAATTGCAGCATCGGCAATCAATCGATGTTCCGCTACAGCTGCGGCGGGCACAGGGGCGGATCATTTGGAACAGCGCGTTTTTCAGCAGGTCATGAGCCTGGGGCCAAATTGCCGCCCGAAAGCAAACATTCGGCGCGTCTTTGGCAGAAACACCTCGTTACGCCACGTCTTTGACTGGCAAGTCACGCCGCCTTCCGCCCTGATCGACTATTTCCAAAAGGATTTTGTCGGCTTCTTCGAGCGCGAGGATCTGTTTGTCCATGAAGCCGGCGTTGTGGGCAATCGGCGATATGGCACATTGCACTATCATGAATTCCCTGCCGGCTTCACGGAAGCGGCGCTGGTGTCGAGCTATGCCGCCGCAAGAGCGCGGCACGACAGATGGTGTACCGCCACCCGGCGCGCGCTGGACAACCGGCGGCCCACATTGTTCGTGCTCGGCCAGCCTCTACCCGAGAGCGAACTCCAGACTATCGTCAAGCTCATAGCGGCGCGGTGTTCGTTCAAGGATTTCGCGGTCCTTGACGGGCCTGAAGGCGACGATGACACCGGCGATCTCTGGGAAGGCAATCCAACGCTTTGGTCGAAGCACCTTTCTCCCTTCAAGATCGAAATGCCGTTCTCGGCACTGGTCAGTTATCAGATCTATCGCCTGCGCAAGCACATCGGGTGAGTTCGCCAGGCGCAAAAGACGTGCGGTCAGTCTTCATTCGCGGAACTGCGATTGTCTGGGCTGGGCTGAGCATCCTGCTCGCCGTGCATTGGCTCATAGACCTCGGCATGCTGGGTTTTCCAGATGGCTACATAACGCCGTTCGCCAGAGCGACAAGCCCGCTTCTCCACGGCCTCGCCATCGCATGCCTGGCCCAGGGCCTCTACTTCTTCGTCAGAGGGCTGATCGCCAAAAGGTTTGGACTGCGTGTCTTGTGTTTTCAGATTGTTGCCGCAGCCATCGTCACGGTAGCGCCCGTATTGGTCATCAGGAATTGCCCGCATTCGAGAACATGCAGCAGCCTCTACGAGACGCTGACCGGGACAATGATGGACGACGGAACCGGTGGCTAGTGAGGTGCGCTTCCGGTCAGGAGGCAACGGAACTGCGGCCATATGAGCCGCCCGGAAGGTTTTTCGCCCCGAATCGGCTAGACCTGACAGCATGAACGAAACCTCTCTCTACGCGCCGGTGAAGCACTTCCTCGAAGGCCTCGGCTTCACCGTGAAAGGCGAGATTGGCGGCTGCGACATTGTCGCGCTGCGCGATGGTGAGCCGCCGGTTGTCGTCATTTGTGAACTGAAGCTGCAGTTCAATCTTGAGCTGGTGCTGCAAGGTGTCGATCGCGCCGCCGCATGCGATGAAGTGTGGCTTGCCGCCCGCATGTCGGCTCGCGGCAAAGGGCGCGAGAGCGATGCGCGGTTTCGCAATCTCTGCCGCCGGCTCGGCTTCGGTCTGCTTGCCGTGACCGCCACCGAGCGCGTTGAAGTGCTGCTCAGTCCGGTCGCCCTGGCGCCGCGCAAGAACGCCCGTCGTCGCTCCCGCCTCGTTGACGAACACCAACGCCGGCGTGGCGATCCCGTCGTGGGCGGCGGATCGCGCAAACCGATCATGACGGCCTATCGCCAAAGCGCCCTCACCTGTGCTGCCGCGATGGTGGATGGGCCCAAACGGCCGCGTGATCTGAAGGCTCTCACGCCGATCGCGCCAAAGATTCTGCTCGACAATGTCTATGGCTGGTTCGCGCGCATTGACCGCGGTGTTTACGATCTCACGGATGTTGGACGCGCGTCGCTGATCCGTTGGCCGCAATCGCCCGCCGAAGCGGTGCCTGCGGCAGATTAGGGCCTGTCGAACGGGTGATCCGACAAGCTTCCTGCCGGCCTCTCCCGACACCATTCACGCTGCGCTCGTCAAATCCTGATCGGTGCGAAACGCCTCGTCATGTTGATTATTCCGACAAAATATGCTGCTTCTCTCGCCCATGAAGAAGCTATGCATTACGGCCCTGGCGTCTGTGACACTGGGTTTTCCGGCCAACGCCATGGACAGCGCATTGCGCAACGGCTTGATGAAACTCGACCCGCAGACGCGCCTCGAACAGCGTTGTGACGCCGAAGTCCTGGATCGGATTACCCACGACGATCGCAAGTTCAAAGCCGACCGCGTGGTCGCTTACGCCTTTGCCACACCCGAGATGGGCACTGATGCGATCCGAAGCCCGGGCGCGGCGTTCCGCAGCAAAGGGCAATGGTATCGGCTGAAATTCAAATGCCAGACGGCACCGGACCACATGGAAATTCTGCAGCTCCGCTACCGCATCGGCGACGAGATTCCCGAAGCCGATTGGTCAAAGTATAATCTCTACGATTGATTTGTTCCGAGCCTCGGTGGCCTGCCGGGCTGCCGCTTCATGCCGTGGATTTTTCATCCGGCATAGGCGAAATCACGGTTTGGTGATGTCAGCGCGAGCGAAGCCTTGACGCCGGAGGACCACCAAGTTAGGGCCGTCTGGATAATCGACAACGAACACTCGGCGAACCAGCAAGGGCTTCCGGTCGATGGAAATTTTCACAACCGCGGGCATATCGGCCCTTCTTCAGGTCATCGCCATCGACCTCGTGCTCGCGGGCGACAACGCCATCGTTATCGGTCTCGCCGCGGCCGGCCTGCCCGCCGACCAGCGTAAGCGCGCGATCCTGATCGGTGTGATCGCGGCGACTATTCTGCGCATCTTTTTCGCTGCCATCACGGTCAAGCTTCTTGCCGTCGTCGGCCTGCTGCTTGCCGGTGGCATCCTGCTGCTTTGGGTGTGCTGGAAGATGTACCGGGAGTTGCGCACCTCCCACGCCGACGAGTTGGAGGCCACGGAAGCACTCTCGAATTCCGATCTCAACAACGACAAGGCCGTGGCCGGCAAGGCCCCGCGCAAGACACTCAGCCAGGCGGCCCTGCAGATTGTCATTGCCGATGTGTCGATGTCGCTCGACAATGTGCTGGCGGTCGCTGGCGCTGCACGCGACCATTTTCCGGTGCTGGTCATCGGCCTTGTCCTGTCGATCGCATTGATGGGTCTCGCCGCGACCTTCATCGCCAAACTGCTGCATCGCCACCGCTGGATCGCCTATGTCGGCCTGCTGATCATCCTCTATGTGGCGGTGGACATGGTCTATCGCGGCGCGGTGGAAGTCTGGCCGCATGTCAACAGCGCGGTCAGCTGAGGCTGCCAGGCGGGTTCAGTTCCGCAACCATCCAGCAAGTGTTTTGCCGCATCGAAGGCGTGCCCATACCATTGCCGCAATAAGTGTGGTACTGCGCCGCCAATCCTGAAAAGCCCGGAAAACCTATATGTCCGCTCCTCGCGTGAGTTTTGTCAGTCTTGGATGCCCGAAAGCCCTTGTGGATTCGGAGCGCATCATCACGCGCTTGCGCGCCGAGGGTTACGAGATTGCCCGCAAGCATGACGGCGCCGACCTCGTCGTCGTCAACACCTGTGGCTTCCTCGATTCCGCGCGCGACGAGTCGCTCAATGCCATTGGCTCGGCGCTTTCCGAGAACGGCAGGGTCATCGTCACCGGCTGCCTCGGCGCTGAACCGGATGTCATTCGTGAAAGACACCCCAACGTTCTCGCCATCACCGGGCCGCAGGCCTATGAGAGCGTGATGGCGGCCGTGCATGAGGCGGCTCCGCCGAGCCACGATCCCTATATCGACCTGCTGCCGCCGCAGGGCGTCAAGCTGACCCCGCGCCACTACGCCTATCTCAAGATTTCGGAAGGCTGCAACAACCGCTGCACCTTCTGCATCATTCCCGCATTGCGTGGCGACCTCGTGTCGCGCCCGGCTGCCGATGTGCTGCGCGAGGCCGAGAAACTGGCCAACGCCGGGGTCAAGGAGCTCCTGGTTATCTCGCAGGACACCAGCGCCTACGGCATCGACATCAAATACCAGACCAGCATGTTCGGTGACCGCGAGGTCCGCGCCAAATTCCTCGACCTGTCGGAAGAGCTGGGCAAGCTCGGCATTTGGGTGCGCATGCATTACGTCTACCCCTACCCGCATGTCGCGGACGTCATCCCGTTGATGGCCGATGGGAAAATCCTTCCCTATCTCGATATTCCGTTCCAGCATGCCTCGCCTCAGGTGCTGAAGAACATGCGCCGGCCAGCGCATGGCGAAAAGACGCTGGAGCGCATTCGCGGCTGGCGCGACGTGTGCCCGGATCTCGCCATCCGCTCGACCTTCATCGTCGGCTTCCCCGGGGAGACGGACGAGGATTTCGAAATGCTGCTCGACTGGCTGGATGAAGCCAAGATCGACCGCGCCGGCTGCTTCAAATACGAGCCGGTCCGGGGCGCCCGCTCCAACGATCTCGGTCTCGAACAGGTCCCGCAGGAGATCAAGGAAGCGCGCTGGCATCGCTTCATGCAGCGTCAGCAGAAGATTTCAGCGACACAGCTGGCTAAGAAGGTCGGCAAGCGCCTGCCCGTGCTGATCGACGAGGCGCATGGCACCTCGGCGAAGGGCCGGACCAAATACGACGCGCCGGAGATTGATGGCTCGGTCCACATCCAGTCGCGCCGTCCCTTGCGCGCCGGTGACATCGTCACGGTCAAGATCGACCGCGCCGACGCCTATGATCTCTACGGCTCGGCGGTCTGACAGTATCGCCGCGACGGCCGGCAACGAAAAAGGGCGCCTCGCGGCGCCCTTTCTTTTTGATTTCCGCGCTGCTTACTGCGGCAGCTTGTCGTCGACGCCCTTCACATAGAAGTTCATGCCGAGCAGCGTGCCGTCGTCGGCGACTTCGCCATCCTTCAGCCACGCCGTGCCATCCTGCTTGGCGACCGGCCCGGTGAAGGGGTTCCAGCCGTCGGCGATCTTCTTCTGGGTGGCTTCCGCCATCGCCTTCACATCGTCGGGCATGTTGGTGTAGGCGGCCATGTGGACAGCACCGTCCTTGATGCCGAGCCAGACATTGTCAGGCTTCCAGGTGCCGTCCACGGCTGCCTTGACGCGGCCGACATAGTACGGACCCCAGTCATCGGTAAGCGAGGTCAGCTGCGCTTTGGGCGCGAACTTGATCATGTCGGACGATTGGCCGAATCCCTTCAATCCGCGCTCCTCGGCAACCTGCAGGGCGGCCGTGGAATCCGTGTGCTGAACGATGATGTCGGCGCCCTGGTCGAACAGTGCCTTGGCTGCATCGGCTTCCTTGCCCGGATCGAACCACGAGTTCACCCAGACGATCTTGGCCTTGAAGTTCGGATTGATCGACTGCGCACCGAGCATGAACGAGTTGATGCCCATCACCACTTCGGGGATCGGGAAGGAGACGATATAGCCAGCGACGCCCGACTTCGATTCCTTGGCGGCGATCTGGCCGAGAATGTAGCGGCCTTCATAGAAGCGCGCGTTGTAGATGCCGAGGTTGTCGCCCGTCTTGTAACCGGTCGCGTGTTCGAACATCACCTTCGGGAACTTCTTGGCGGCCTTCACTTCGGGATCCATGAAGCCGAAGGATGTGCCGAAGATGATCTTGCAGCCTTCGCGGGCCAGACGCTCGAATGCACGGTCGGCATCGGGGCCTTCGGACACGTTCTCCAGATAGGCGGTTTCGACCTTGTCGCCGAGCTCTTTTTCGACCTGGAGGCGGCCTTGATCATGCTGGTATGAATAGCCGAAATCACCGATCGGCCCGGTATAGACCCAACACGCCTTCAGCTTGTCCGCGGCCTCGGCGGACGCCGCCAGCGAGAATGCGGCGGTCGTGGTCATCAGGGCAATAAGTAGTTTTTTCATCGTGTTACCTCTCTGTGTTAAGCCTTGGAGCTTCCCGTTTCTTATTGTTGTCAACGATCCGGAACGAAGGGCTGCCCCAAGGAAGCCGGCGTGTTCATCATCGTCAAACGCTTGTTGCGCGAGATTAGAACGAGAACCACGACGGTTGCCAGATAGGGCAACGAAGAAAGCAGTTGCGAGGGCACAGGAATGCCAAAAGCCTGTGCATGAAGCTGGCCGATCCAGACCGCGCCAAAAATGTAGGCACCGGCCAGCACCCGCCAGGGCCGCCATGAGGCAAACACCACCAGCGCAAGCGCGATCCAGCCACGGCCCGCGCTCATGTTCTCGACCCACTGCGGCGTGTAGACCAGTGACAGATGGCCGCCGGCAAGGCCGGCGCAGGCGCCACCGAAGATCACCGCGAGATAGCGATAGCGGATCACCTGGATGCCAAGCGCATGTGCGGAGGTATGGCTGTCACCGATCGATCGCAAGGTCAGCCCGGTGCGTGTCTTGAACAGGAACCACATGACGGCGGCGGTCAGCGCGATCGAAATGTAGAAGATCGGATCCTGGCCAAACAGCAGCCGGCCAACGACAGGGATCGAGGTCAGGCCGGGGATGTCGAGATTGGGCAGCCGCTCGCCGGGCTGGCCGACGAAACTGGTTCCCATCATGCCTGACAGGCCAAGGCCGAGCAGGGTCAGCGACAGGCCGGTCGCCACCTGGTTGGTGGCTAGCGACAGCGTCATGACGGCAAACAGCAGCGAGAACAGAGCGCCCATGGCGATCGCGGCCAAGAGCCCGATCCATGGTGAGCCCGTCAGGTAACTGGCGCCAAAACCACCAACCGCGCCCATGATCATCATGCCCTCGACGCCGAGATTGAGCACGCCGGAGCGTTCGACCACCAGCTCGCCGATTGCCGCGATCAAAAGCGGCGTGGCCGCCGTGGCGATGGTCAGAAGGATATTTACGGTGATGTCCATCAGCGAGCCTCTTTGAGCTTTGGCGTGGCTTCGAGTTTGGCCGCTGCCTCGGGTTTCGTCAGGGCCAGGCCAATGACGCGGATGCGGTAGTGGATGAGCGTGTCGCAGCCGAGCACGAAGAACAGCAGCATGCCCTGGAAGACGCGCGCCACCTTGTCGGAAATGCCGAGCGCGCTTTGTACGGCTTCGCCGCCGAGATAGGTGAGCGCCAGCACCAGGCCGGCGGCGACGATGCCGAGCGGATTGAGGCGGCCAAGGAACGCAACGATGATGGCGGTGAAGCCGTATCCGGGCGAGATCACCGGCTGCAACTGGCCGATAGCGCCCGAAACTTCCGATATGCCGGCAAGCCCTGCCAGCGCGCCCGACAACAGGAAGGCGAAGAACACCATACGGTTGATGCCGAAGCCGGCGAAGCGCCCTGCCCGTGGACTTGAGCCCAGCACGCGGACTTCAAAACCCTTGAGCAAACGGCTCATCAGGACCCAAACCAGCAGCGCGGCAATGATCGCGAAAACAAATCCCCAGTTGGCGCGCCCGGCATCCGGCATCAATTCGGGCAGTATAGCCGAATCGCCGAACTGGATCGTCTGCGGGAAACCGTGGCCTTGCGGGTCGCGCCATGGGCCGCGCACCAACCAGTCGAGGAAGAGCTGAGCGACATAGACCAGCATCAGGCTGGTCAGGATTTCATTGGTGCCGAAACGCGTCTTGAGCAGAGCCGGGATCGCCGCATAGGCGGCACCGCCCACCATGCCGAGCAACAGCATCAACGGCAACACCAGAGGGCCTTCGAATTGCGGGAACAGCACCGGAATCATCGACCCGACAATGCCGCCCAGGACGAATTGACCCTCCGCGCCGATGTTCCAGATGTTGGCCTTGTAACAGACCGACAAGCCAACCGCGATCAGGATCAGTGGTGCTGCCTTGATCGCCAGTTCGTGCAACTGCCACGTCTGGCTGATCGGCTCGATGAAATAGATGTGGAATGCATTGAATGGGTTGACCCCAAGCAGTGCGAACATGATCGCACCGGCAATCATCGTCAGCGCGAAGGCAATGAAAGGCGATAGCGCCGAAAACAGCATGGATCGCTGTGGGCGTTTGACGAGTTCTAGGCGCATCATGCCGTCTCCAGCGTATGTTCGGCGTGACCGGGCTCCGCACCGCCCATCAACAACCCGACTTTCTCGAAAGTCGCTTCCGCGATCGGCATCGGCTTCGACAACTCGCCATTGTGCATGACCGCGATCGCATCCGATATCTCGAACAGTTCATCGAGATCCTGGCTGATCACCAGCACCGCCGACCCGCTGCGCGACAGCTCGATCAGCGCCTGGCGGATATGAGCGGCGGCACCGGCGTCGACACCCCAGGTGGGCTGGTTGACCACCATGACGCTTGGCCGGCGATCGAGTTCTCGTCCGACAATGAATTTCTGCAGATTGCCGCCCGAAAGTGCGGCGGCCTCCGGGTCCGGCGCGCTTTTGCGCACATCCATCGCCTCGATGATGCGTTGGGCGGCGGTGTAGATTGCCCCGCTCTTGACCATGCCACCGACGCCGACGAAAGCCCTGCCATCAGTGGCGTGACGCGACAGAAGCAGATTTTCGGAAAGCTTCATGCGTGGCGCCGCGCCGTGACCAAGGCGCTCTTCCGGCACAAAGGCGGCGCCGAGCAGGCGGCGCCCCGTAATCGTAAGGCCGCCGGCATCCTTGCCGCGGATACGCACCGAGGCAGCGTTCTGCTGCAAAACTTCACCGGATACGGATTCAAAGAATTCGCCCTGACCGTTGCCCGCGACGCCGGCAATGCCGATCACTTCACCGGCCCGCACATTCAGGTTGATGTTTTTGAGCGGGATCGAGAATGGCGTCGCCGGCTTGCGGCTGAGGTCGCGAATTTCGAGCAGCGGCGCCGCCTTGTCGATGCCTTCGACCGGTGCGCGCACCACGGCCTTCACCTCGTTGCCGACCATCATGCGGGCCAGCGACGATGCCGTTTCCTCACGCGGGTTGCAATGGCCGACGACCTTGCCGTGACGCAGCACGGTGGCGCGGTCGCAGATGCGTTTGACCTCTTCAAGCCGGTGCGAAATATAGAGAATGGATTTGCCCTCCGACCGCAGACGTTCAAGCGTCTCGAACAGCTTGTCGGCTTCCTGCGGCGTCAGCACCGAGGTCGGCTCGTCCAGAATGATCAGCTGCGGCGTCTGCAGAAGGCAGCGGATGATCTCGATGCGCTGGCGTTCGCCGACCGACAGGTCGCCGACCAAGGATTCCGGATCAAGCGGCAGGCCGTAGCTGTAGGATAGCGCCCTTGCCTTCGCCGCGATGCTGCTGATCGGTGAGCCGTCATCCAATGACAGCGCGATGTTCTCGGCCGCGGTCAGCGCCTCGAACAGCGAGAAATGCTGGAACACCATGCCGACGCCGAGTTTCTTGGCAACGCCCGGACTGGTGATCCTGACCGCCTGGCCGTTCCAGAAAATCTCACCGGAATTGGGCTCCAGCGAGCCGAACAGCATCTTGACCAGCGTCGATTTCCCAGCGCCGTTTTCACCCAGCAACGCGTGGATTTCACCTTTGGCGATGTTGAGATCGATGTGGTCGCACGCCGTCAGCGTGCCAAATACCTTCGTGAGGCCACGAACCTCAAGCAGGTTCGCGCCGTCCTGATTTGCACTCACAGTGCCTCCCATCTGGTTTGCCAGATATGTTCTGTGTTCCCGCAAGCATCGTAGGCGCGGCCGGCTGCCATCGGAAAGCGGCACGCGTCTTGAAAGAGCTTCAAGAATTTCAGCGGAAATTCAAGGGATAGCAAGGCTCAGCGTACTAAGGGATGAGAATGGTTGTCCCCGTCGTCCTTCGCCCTTCAAGGTCTGAATGCGCCTGGCCGGCATCCCTGAGCGAGTAGCGCTGATTGATCTTGATCTCGACCGCACCGCTCAGCACGACATCAAACAATGCGGCGGCGGAGGCTTCGAGATCCTCGCGTCTCGCATTGTAGACAAACAGCGTCGGCCGGGTCGCGAACAGAGACCCTTTCTGCGCCAGCAATGACATGCTGAAGGGCGGGATCGGCCCTGAGGACTGGCCAAAGCTGACAAACATGCCGAGTGGCTTCAAACAGTCGAGCGAGGCCGGAAACGTGTCGTTGCCGACCGAGTCGTAGACGACGTCGCATTTCCTGCCGCCAGTAATGGCGGCGACGCCGGCAACGAAATCCTGCTCCTTGTAGTTGATGACATGGTCGAAACCATGCGCCTTGGCCAGTTCGATCTTGTCGGTCGAACTGGCAGTGCCGATGACGGTCGCACCGAGATGCTTCGCCCATTGGCCAAGGATCAGGCCGACGCCGCCGGCGGCGGCGTGAAACAGGATCGTATCACCCGCCTTTACCTTGAATGTGCGGCGCAGCAGATATTCCGCGGTCATGCCTTTCAGCATCATGGCGGCCGCCTGTTCGTCGCTGATGCCGTCGGGCACCTTCACCACGCGGTCGGCGGCGATCACGCGCTGCTCGGCATAGGCACCGACGGTCGTCGCATAGGCGACCCGGTCGCCCGGCTTCAGCCAGTCGATGCCTTGGCCTGTCTCCAGCACCACGCCCGCGGCTTCACTGCCAGCGATCAGCGGAAACCCGCCCGGCGGCGGGTAGAGACCCGAACGATGGTAGACGTCGATGAAGTTGAGGCCGATCGCGGTATGCCGGACTAGGATTTGCCCTGCTCCCGGCTTGCCCGGATCCGTGTCCTCATAAGTCAGAACTTCCGGGCCGCCATGGGCATGGATGCGGATCGCTTTGGACATGGATAGGTCTTCCTTGGAGACGGGCTGGTCAGGCCTTCTTGGCGCCGAGTTTTGGAAAGAATTGCATGATGCCGCCGATGCTGGCGAGGTAAAGCCCGGTGATGGTGATGCCGATCTTGGTGAAATCGCTGACCTGTTCCCCAAGCACGCCAATCTGATCATAGAAGGCGGCAAGGGCTGCCTGCGCCAACGCCAGCGCACCGAAGGCACACCACAGCAGGGTCATTCCAAGGTTGAGCGGCCGCAGGCGCACCACGCGAACCGGATGGATAAAGTTGATCGGCACGAAGGTCATGATGCCCGCCACCACGACCACGGCAAAGGAGACCCACTGGCCCGGCTCGATGACGAACAGCGTGAACACCACCATGTTCCACACCACCGGAAACCCTTTGAAGAAGTTCTCCTTCGTCTTCATGCCGGTGTCGGCATAGTAGATGGCGCTCGAGACCACGATGATTGCCGCGGACAGGAACGACAGCCCCTCGCCCATGAAGCCGCGCTGGTAGAGTGCGAAGGCCGGGATCAGCACGTAGGTGACGTAGTCGATGATGTTGTCGAGTAGTTCGCCCGACCATGTCGGCAGTATCTCCTTGACCTCGAGCTTTCGCGCGATCGGTCCATCGATGCCGTCGACAAACAGCGCCAGCCCGAGCCACCAGAACATCGCGGTCCAGCGCTCTTCGCTGGCCGCGACCAGCGAAAGGAACGCCAGGAACGAACCCGACGCGGTAAGCAGATGAACCGAAAAAGCCCTTGCCTGCGGCCAGGTAACCTTCTTCTTCGGTCGCGGAATCCGATCCCTTATCTTCTTGGCTGTGGTGTTCTTGCTCACGGGCCCCGCCAATCCAGCTTGCAAATCTCGGCCGAACGGCCAGCGAAGTTCCAGTTGCGGCCAAAAGCCCGCATCTTGCTCTTGTCGGACCTCGCCACGATGATCTCCGGCGCGATCCAGTATTCCGAATTGCTGATCACCGTGTCCTTGTCGCGGTCTTTGCCCGGAATTGGCGTCACCGCTCCGTCGATGATCTTCGGTATCTGGAAGATGCGTGTCTTGTCACGCGTCTCATAGGTGATTGGCACCTGTTCGACACCAAGAAATTTACCAACAAGAATGGAAAGCAGGGACGTGGTTCCGCCCGCCTTGCCGGTGAAGATCTTGGTCAGCGCCTTGACGGCGTATACCGAGGCACGCTTGTCGATGAACAGGCCGGCGGTCCAGTTGCCGCGGCTCATATAGCCGGGGATTTCCATGATCAGCCCGAGATTGAGACCGGAGAGATCGACATCGCCAAAGTGTCCGGCGTCGATGCGGAAACCGGCCCAGGTCTGGCAATAGCCTTCGGTCGGCGGATGATTGCCGAGGGACAGCACGCAAGGGCAAAAAACAGTGCAATTACAAGAGAGTACGAGCTCTCCCTTCATTGCCCAGCCTTGATCCGCCATCGAATTTCCCCCGCTCACGCCGAGACTACAAGCAGCGCGGCTGCCCAGACAAGCAGTATCGCACCAGCCAGCCGGGTTGGAAGCCTGCCCGCCGTCTGTTTTTCGATCAGGGTGAACAGGCCGATCAGCGCCATCCAGAAGACGTTCATCACGCCGACAGCGAACATCACCAGCATCAATGCCCAGCAGCAGCCGAGGCACCATACGCCTTGCGCCAGTCCAAGCCGGAAGATGCGAACAGGCCGTGCACTCCAGTTCGCGAACAGGATCGAGAACGGGTTCCTGCATTTCTGCAGACAGGCCTCTTTGAGGCCGCTGAATTGATAGAGACCAGCAACGAGCAACGCCATTGCGCCGGCGATCCCGACGATGGGATCGAGCACCCGGTCCGATGCAGCAACCGAGTGGATGGCAAGGGTGAACGCCGCGAACGTCAATGACGCGGCGAGCCAGACGCCGAGATAGCCAGCGACCAGCACCAGCGGATGAACGACCGGCTCACCCTTGATGCGCGCGGTGTCGGCGATCTCGCAATAGGTGCGGATCATCGGTGCCGCCGATGGCAGCATCGTCGCCACCGCCATCAGGAACCACATCAGAACCAGCGCCGCCATCCGCATGCCGGCATCTCCGTCCAGCGGTGTCGGCGTCATGCACAATAGGAAGAATCGCTCCAGAAAATCCGGCAGTGGCAAATTCGGCAGGAGTTTGAGCATCGCATCGCCAGGAGCGCTGATGCCGGCAGCCCGTCCGTCAGCACTGCGAATCGCCATCAAGGCGAGACACAGCCAGGCAATCAGGATGCCCGCGCCGACGACGGCATTCACCGTCGTGCGCGGGCGGCGTGCGACCTTCGCCGTGGCACGGCCGGCACGGTCGAGATGGCTGAAATCGTCCTGCGGGCCGGTCATGACTACCGAATGGGCCGAATCGCCGCGTTGATCAAGCCGCATGAATTGACCTATATGCGGATTGACTGGCGGGTCAGATGGATCGTCCCGCGTCGCAAGCCGGAAGCCTATCTTGGAGCATCAGGAAACAGCGCGGATACTGGTTGTCGGTACGGGTCCGGCAGGGCTGATCGCGGCCCTCGGCTTCGCCGAAGCCGGTTTTCCTGTGACTCTGATCGGCCCGGAGGCCGGAGGTCCCGACGGTCGCACCACCGCCTTGATGAACCCTGCCCTGAAAATCCTCGAGCGGCTCGGCGTTCTCGATGGCCTCAAGCCCCAGGCCGCGCCCTTAAAGGTGATGCGCATCGTCGACGCCACCAGCCGGTTGATCCGCAGTCCGGTGGTGACCTTTCGCGCCAGCGAAATCGATGAGGACCAGTTCGGGCTGAACCTTCCCAACAGCGTTCTCAATCCAGCCCTTGCCAGCACGGTTGCCACGCATGCCGGCATCGACTGGCGGAGGTCGATGGTAAAGACTTGGCATCTCGATGCCGAGCAGGCCTGTGCGGTGCTTGCCGACGGCAGTGAGGTCAGGGCGCCGTTGGCGGTTGCCGCCGATGGACGGCTCTCGCCGGCGCGCGAGGCCGCAGGCATCTCGACATCGGCTCGATCTTATCCGCAGGCAGCGCTCGTCCTCAATTTCGGCCACCGCAGCGACCATACTTTCACCTCGACCGAATTCCACACCGAGACGGGTCCGTTCACCCAGGTCCCCCTGCCCGGCAACCGCTCAAGCCTTGTCTGGGTGGTGAAGCCAGAGACGGCGAAGGAACTCGCCGCGTTGGACGATGCGGCGCTTTCGGTGCGGGTAGAGCAGCAGATGCAGTCCATGCTCGGCCGGGTAACCGTCGAGCCGGGCCGGCAAATCTACCCGCTTTCGGCGGTGACGCCGCTGTGTTTCGCCCAACATCGGGTGGCGCTTGTCGGAGAGGCCGCGCACGTGTTTCCGCCGATCGGCGCGCAAGGTCTCAATCTTGGCATCAGGGATATTGACGATCTCATTGGAATCGCTAGCGCAAATCGTTTTGACCCAGGTGCCGCCAAGGTTCTTGCCGCATATGATTTGAAGCGCCGGCCTGACATCCTGGCGCGCAGCAGCGCGGTCAATCTGCTCAACATGTCGCTGCTTTCGGACATGCTGCCAGCGCAGATGGCGCGCGGGGCCGGTCTTGGCATGCTTGGTGGCTTCGCTCCGCTTCGCGCCTTCTTCATGCGTGAGGGCCTTCGGCCAGGCAGTGGTTTTGCCGCCCTTGGCGGGCGGCAAAGGTCGGTGCGCCGATAGTGATCTCGCGGGCATTCCGGCGATCTGCGCCATCACTGACATTCGACCGTCACCCATTATCCCGCCAAAACCTTTGATCTATTTCACGCGTAGCTTAAAGAAACCGGCCGCTTCGGGAGGAGGCGGATGCTTTGGGATTGAATTGACGCGGCGTGTGCGCCAGATAAGCTAAGGAATTCAAGTGGTGAGTACGATGAAAACAGCCAAATTCGCGATCGGACAGGTGGTTCGCCACCGGCTGTTTCCGTTCCGTGGCATCATTTTCGACGTCGACCCGCAATTCGCCAACACCGATGAATGGTACGAGGCGATCCCAGCCGACGTGCGTCCACGCAAGGATCAGCCGTTCTATCACTTGCTCGCCGAGAATTCGGATACCGAATACATCGCCTATGTGTCCGAGCAGAACCTGCTCGAGGATCAGTCGGGCGAGCCGGTGCGGCATCCGCAGATCAAGGAAATGTTCGACAAGCGGCCTGACGGGCGCTACGAGCCGAAACGGCAGTTGAGGCATTGACCTCAAGACGCTCGATCGGCAGCTGAATCATGGCGGCGTCGGATTGATTTGCGAGCATGGTCCACATCAACCGTGCCAGCCTTTCGTCGCCGAAGGTTGCAACAGATCCGACAGAGCAGCCACTTATCGACCTATATTCGCATGATGCCCAATTTGTAGAGGCGATGATAGAGGATCTGCTTCTTCATATAACCGGCTATCGCTGCATTGATATCTCTCCCTCGGAACAGGGAGCCTAGACTGCGTAGGCGGAGGCGGTCCTGCTCTTCCTGCCCGATGTCGTGCATGGCAAACGTCTTTTGACTGGGATAAACACGAAAGCAGCCGAGGAAGCGTGGCAGCCGCTTGAAACGGAAGCCTGCCGCCTGCGCACGCAGGATGAAATCCCAATCCATTGCAAACTGAAACGTCGTGTCGAATGCACCGAGTCTTTCCCAAACGCTGCGGCGCCAGAACATGGTCTCCTGAGGAATGTAGTCGGCCCATTTGATGACCTCGCGGTCGTGCGGCGGTAGCACCACGCGAGCGGTTTCCCTGCCCGCTTCGTCGATCACGATTCGATTGCCATAGACGAAATCGACCTCGGGATATTTCTCGAAGGCGTGTGCCACATAATGCAGCGTTCCGGGCAACAGGACGTCGTCGCTGTTGAGATAGGCCATGATGTCGCCCGAGACGACCGCAAAGCCCTTGTTGATGGCGTCGGTCTGCCCGCCGTCCGCGGCGCTGTTCCAGGCAATTCGTTGTCCATAGGACTCGAGTATCTCGCGTGTCCCGTCTTGCGAGCCACCATCCTGAACGATGTAGCCGAGATTCGCATAGTTCTGGGAGAGGACGCTGTCGATCGTAGCTGGCAGAAAATGCGCATGCCGATAGGACGGCGTGACAATGGCAATCCGAAGCGCGCCCGTGTTGGGTGTTGGAACGCTGTAGTTGGGTGGGGTATCCAATTTCCGTGGCTGGTATTGATGAAAATCGAAAACCTTCGGCTGAAATCTATATCGCAAGCTGGTGCGCCGCCGCAGATAATAGTCATTCTCCAGCGCTTGGATTCGCTGCTTGAGCGACGAAATCTCTTCTACCAGACTAGCGATTGTGGCTTCCTGCCCGCCGTCCATCACTCGGCTCCTCAACACTTGCGCTGCCACACGTCACACAACACGTGGCCCGTTTCAATAGCGCCCGATGCTACAATTGGTCTGCTACAAATTTCCGTGCCACGGACGAAGGTTAGGTTGCAAACTTGGGATTTGGCCGTGAAGGTGCGAAGCGCCCGAAGCGTCCAGACTGCGGTGGTGCTCCCTTGAAGACGTAGACCCTCCAGAAAACGAAGGCATCTCATGCGCCGCGCTTTGTTACGGAAAAGTTCGCAGCAGAATCTACCCGATTCGAATGTGCTGATTTCCGTTCTGATGCCGCTTGAATTCCATCGCGACCAGGCAACGATCGCGATCCGCAAATGGCGGCAGGACCAGACCCTGAGGGGTTCGGCGTTCGAACTCATACTCGTTGCCTCCCACGATGCCAATGCTGCGGATATGGATGAGATTCGCCAGCTGCTTGCGCCGCAGGACCGCCTTGTCCAGACGTCAGCCAAACATGACATCGCCCAGGTTGCGGAAGCAGCGCGGCACGCCCGGGCGGACCTGCTGTTTTTCACCGAAAGTCACGTCTGGCCGACGCCCACCGTCCTCGAACAATGCCTCGATGTCTTCTCAAGGCATCCCGAATGGGCGGGATTCTCGTGTCGAACTCATGCCAGCGCACCCAACAAACTGGCGCGTTCGGAAGCGCGGATGTACGAAGCCGATATCCAGCACGGCATGACGGAGAGTTCGTGGCGCAAGATCCTCGACCAGTGTTTCGCAACACGCCGCAAGGCCTACGAAGAAGCCGCGGGGTTTGACTTTGGCTTCGGGCATTTTTCGGAATGGTTGTTGGCGGCCCGCTACCACAAATTAGGGCTGTCCATCGGCTACGTGCCAGAAATCGAACTTGTACATCACTACAGTGGGGAATGGCCGGAACTGCGTCGCTTCACGGAGGATTTCGTCGCCGGCGAGGCACTTTGGCTGCAGCGCGGCGGGTCGCGGCAGGAGCCGGTGATCGAAATTCCAATCGAATGGAGCTGTCGAGGCGGCCGCCGGAAAGATCTGGCGCGGCATATTCTGCAAATCGCCCGACACCAGACACGACAGAAATTGCGTCCGCGGTTGCGCTTTGGAGGCATGATGCAGGTGCTCCGGCGCCATTGGGGCGCGGCCCTGCTGGGGCCTCGTCTGGACACCGGCAGCGCGCGCGCCACGCTTCTTTGGTGGCAAGCCGCACTGATGCTGGCACGGGCATTCGGTTCGGACGCACAACTGGACAGAGTGTTTCGGCAAACGATCGCCGCACTGGTGCACGTGAGACGGCTGTGCGCCTTACCTGAAGCGCAAGAGATCGCCGGCGATGGCTCGCTGTGGACGCCCGATGACTCCGATGCCGGGCGCGCTGCCGGGATCCATGCGACAGAACTCTATGACGGCGAGACCTTTCGATGGTCGAGCGATGTCGCGTCGGTCGAATTGAAATTGCCTGCTGGGGAACATCTGGTGCAGATCCAGACGCTGGCGCACATATTAACGACGCGCGTTGAGCCGCGTTTTTATCTGAACGGGCAAATATTGCCCATTGAAGCCGCTAATGTCGCCGACGGGACTTTCGTCCTTAAGGTGGCGCGGGACAGCGACCACGGTCCCGCGATCCTCGGGTGGGTCGGTAAACGTCAGTCAGCACCGAACGACAACCGTGTACTGAGCCTGCCAATCACACGGATTTCCAGGCTAAGGAACAACGATACCTGAAAGGGTCGAACAGCGCGGACCTATCTATCGTGTGACCGACGCGGTCGCCATCCTCACATCAGTTGGCGGTCTTCGCCTTGTCCTGCTCGTCCTTGAGCTTCTTGGCGAAATCCTGGTTGTTCTTGGCCACGAAATCCTGAAGCTTCTTCTGCCGGTCTTCGATATCCGACTGCTGCAGCGCAGGACCATCATAGGCGCCGCTGAAGCCGCTGAGCGCAATCTTGATCGGATTCGGCTGGTTCTGGAAATTGACCGAGGTGAGCGTTATCGCCTGCCCCTTCTTGAAGGAAGCAACCAGCTGGTCGGTCAAAGGCACTTCCGCCACGCAACGGTCGGGGAAGCAGATGACATAGTCGAGCTTCTGCGCCTTGCCGGTGTCGATCTGCAGGCCGATACCGGGAGGCACCAGGCGGCCGGTCGGCACGGTGACCTGGAACACCTTGCGGTTCACCTTGCCCTTCAGTTCGATCAGGCTGACGCCTGTGATCAGCTGGCCGTTGCCGGCGGTGGTGATGTTCTGGACGTTGCAGATGTCGACATCTTCCTGCTTGGTGCAGGCCTTGAACCAGCCTTGCGGGATTTGCTGCTGCTGCGCGTTGGCGGCAGGAAGCTCGGCGCCTAGAAAGCCGACCACGCCAGCGGCCATGACCGAAAGGCGATACGCGTTGCTGTTCAGGCTCGTCATGTCGTGTACTTCCTCTCAAATGATCCCGGGACCGGCTTCTTCGCGCCGTGTGGTCCAGCTACCTGTTGCCGAAATGAGGCAACAGGATGACTTCGGACGGCGTGTTACACTGCATGTGTTGGCGAATCCAGCCCAGGCGCAGCAATTCTTGGCGTCGGGATTGGCCGTGGCGCGGCCGGCTCATGTAAGGTGCGCATCGAATCATCAAGCCGACCCTTAAAGGAGACGGTCATGGGCCGCATTCTTGTCTGGCTGATCGCCGCAATCTGCCTTTCGACGTTGTCACCCAGCTCCGCAGTGTCGGAGCCGCGATATGCGATCGCCATGCAGGGAGAGCCGGCATTGCCGGCCGATTTCGCGCATTTCAACTATGTCAATCCCGATGCGCCCAAGGGTGGCAACATCACCTATTGCGTTGTCGGCAGTTTCGACAATCTCAACCCCTTCATCCTGAAGAGCTTGCGCACCACGGCGCGCGGCATGATGGACACGATTTTTGGCAATCTCGTCTTTGAACCGCTGATGCAGCGCAATGCCGACGAGCCCTTCACACTCTACGGACTGATTGCCGACAGCGCCGACATGGATCCCGAGCGCAAGAGCATCGAGTTCCATCTCAACCCGAGCGCCAAGTGGTCGGACGGCCAGCCGGTAACACCGGAAGACGTGCTGTTCAGCTATGATGTCTATACCGAAAAAGGCAGGCCGCCCTACAGCGATCGCATGGCCAGGATTGCCAAGCTCGAAAAGACCGGCGACCACAGTGTGCGCTTCACCTTCAACGACAAGGCCGATCGTGAGTTTCCGCTGATCATCGCGTTGACGCCGATCATACCGAAACACGCTTTCGACAAGGAGACTTTCGACAAGACAACCCTGAAGCCCTTGATCGGCAGCGGCCCGTATACGATCGCACAGGTGCAACCAGGCCAACGCATCGTATTCAAGCGCAACCCGGATTACTGGGGCAAGGATGTCCCGTCAAAGCGCGGCTTTGACAATTACGACCAGATCACCATCGAGTATTTCCTCAACGCCAACGCCAAGCTCGAGGCCTTCAAGAAAGGCCTTTGCGCCATCAACGACGACAGCGACCCGGTCAAGCGCGAGCGCGATCTTGATTTCCCGGCATTCCACAAGGGCGAGGTCATCGCGGAAACCTTCGACACAGGCATTCCGCCTGTCGTGACCGGTTTCCTGTTCAACACACGGCTGCAGAAATTCGCGAACCCGGTCGTTCGGCGCGCACTTGGCATGCTCTACGACTTCGAATGGGCCAACAAGAACCTGTTCGGCGACAAGTACACGCGAACCATGAGCTATTGGCAGAATTCCGAACTGTCGGCGCTTGGCCACCCGGCCGACGAGAGGGAAAAGGTGCTGCTGGCGCCCTACCCCGGCCGCGTGCCGGCCGATGTCATGGACGGCACCTACCGACCACCGGTCACCGACGGCTCGGGCCAGGACCGACGGGTGCTCAAGACGGCTTTCGATCTGCTGAAAAGCGTTGGCTACAAGGTGCAGGATGGGGTGATGCTCGATCCCCAGGGAAAGCCCTTCGGTTTCGAGATATTGACCTCATCGCAAGATGAGGAACGCCTCGCCGGAATCTACCAGCGCACGCTGGAGAAGATCGGCATCAATCTCACCATCCGCAGCCTCGATGGTGACCAGATCCAATCGCGCAAGCAGCGGTTCGATTTTGAAGTCCTGGTTGGGTCGAGCGGGTTCAACAACTCGCTGTCGCCAGGTATCGAACAGATCGGGCGTTGGGGATCCGCCGCCGCCAGGGCCGAAGGGTCGTTCAACCTCGCCGGCGTTGCCGAGCCTGCGGTGGATGTGGCGATCGACGCGATGCTGCGCGCCCGCACCAAAGAAGATTATGTCGCTGCCGTTCGCGTTCTCGACCGGTTGCTGATCTCGGGCAATTACATGGTGCCGATGCAGCACAACACCCAGCAATGGATTGCCTATTGGAACTATCTGGAACATCCTCGCAAGACACCCATATACGGCTATCAACTGCCGGCCTGGTGGCGCAAAGCGAGCTAGGCTCCATGGCCGCACTTTTGATGTTCGAGACGGGAGATCAGCAATGAGCGAAGCGAACGCAATTACCGTTGATGTCGTGTCCGACGTGGTCTGCCCCTGGTGCTTTATCGGCCAGAAGCGTCTCGACAAGGCAGTCGCCGCGGTAAGTGATGTCGATGTGCATATTCGTTGGCGGCCATTCCAGCTCGACCCGACGATCCCGGCGCAAGGCAAGGATCGTCGCGAGTATATGCTGGGCAAGTTCGGCAGCGACCAGCGCATCCGCGAGATCCATGCCCGCATCGAACCATTGGGAGAAGCAGAAGGCATTTCCTTCGCTTTCGAGGCCATCAAGGTTGCGCCCAACACGCTTGACGCCCACCGCCTCATCCGTTGGGCCGGTGCCGCCGGCGAGGATGTGCAGAACAGGCTGGTGCGCCGGCTGTTTCAGCTGAATTTCGAGGAAGGCATCAACATCGGCGACCATGCGGTGCTGGTTGAAGCCGCCCGCGAAGCCGGCATGGATGCCTCGGTCGTTGCCACGCTCTTCCCGACCGATGCCGATGTCGAAGCTGTGCAAACCGAAATCGCCACGGCATCGCGCATGGGCATCACCGGAGTGCCGTGCTTCCTGCTTGAAGGCAAATACGCGGTCATGGGCGCGCAGGATGTAGATGCTCTGGCCGACGCGATCCGCCAGGTGGCGGCGGCCAAGGCCCGCGGCGAATTGGAAACGGCGGGCTGAGCCTATTTCACCGTTACCTTGGCTTTGCTGACAAAGAAGCCATGACCGTTGCTGCCGCTGCAGGTCAGGCCCTTTGCTGAGGACTGGCAGGTGAATGGCCCCTGGCTCCAGCTGTTGCCATAGGCGAGCTTGTCGACATCGCTGCAACAGCCTTGCTCACCCGGATTCTTGATCAGCGTGGCCGGGCCCATCGGTCCGAGAATGACGGTGATGTAGCTTGGCTCGACACGGGAGCAGCTCAGTTCCGGGCCGCCATCCTGCGGCGAATACGTAGTGGTGCCGCCTTTGGGCGTATAGATGCAGCCGATATTGCCGGATGGAGCGTTGAACTCGACTTGCCCTTGCGCGCTCGCCGGGATGGTCTGGCTACCCGCATGCGCCTGCGGCAACCAGGTGAAGAGACACAGGATTGCGGGTGCGGCCGCGCGTGCAAGCATTGGTAAGATCCCTTGTTGAAGAACCGGATATGCCTTGGTGTCGACAGTGCGCTGCAAGGTTCAATCCCGAACGGGCGAATTGTCAAACGCTCTCTGGAAAATGGCTTGGAAACCATAGGTCTGCCCACCATGCCTCGTTGACGATCTGGTGAATCGCGCCGGGCCGAGGTCTGCGTTATGGTCGCTGCCTGCCCATGGTCTGACGGAGGACTTACGTGCTCACTGGATTTCGTGCGGTTTCGTTGCTGTTTTGCGCCGCTGCCCTTGCCTGTCCGATATCGATGCTTGCCGCCCATGCCGAGGATGCCGTCATGACGGCGACTGTTGATGGCAAACCCTGGACGGCGTCATTCAGCCAAGGAACGACGCTGGAGATGGCCGGCAAGCCGGTCCTCAACCTTTCCGGGACCCAGCAAGGGTCTCCGACGATGACCTTCAACTCGTTGCTGGTATTGAAAAAGCCCGACGATTTTGCCGGCACTTATCCCTTCAAGGGTGGTTTTCCAAACACTGGCGGCAATTTCAATGTGCTGGATTCCGGCGCCATGGTTGGCCACTTCCGCTTCAGCGGCGGCGAAGTGGTGATCGACAAGTATGATCCGTCAACCAAGACCATATCAGGACATTTCTCGGCGGTCGGAAAAGGTGACGACGGCAGCCATGATGAGATCAAGGACGGCATGTTTTCGGGTGTTCAAGTCAGCCCGCAGTGAGCACATCGACCAGTCCATCGCGTTTCACGCTTCACAAAACCGTGTAATCCGCTTCCCCTGGGAGAGGCTCGGCGGGTTTGCGTGCGTCACGCCCAACGTATTGAAATCCTGAGTTATATCCCCGTTTTCTCTGATCGAATCGTGGCGCTTCAGGCACGCCGTCTGTTGCCTCATGGCAACGGCTGACGCCTCAATCCGGGTGGCCCGGTTTAAAATTAATAGAAAATGATCAATTGGTGTTACCATCCGTAACAAAGCAAAAAAGGTTTGGGCGGGATCGTGATTCGGGTCGGTAGACCATCGCAAGAGTCAGTACCGGAAAAAACACCTCGCGATGCCGCAGGGCCATCGCTTCAAACTCCGGTATCGTCGATGCGCGGCTTCTGGGGTTTGATGCGGGCCTACTGGGTCTCGGATCGCTGGAAGGAAGCCTGGACGCTGACGCTGGTCATCGCGCTGCTGACGGCGCTGTCGAGCAAGGCCGGTGTCTGGTTTGCCGTAGCGTCCGGCGAACTGGTCAACTCGATCGCCTTCTTCCACGATGCCGCTAACACCAATCCGCTCGAGACGCTGCTCACCAATGCCGGGATACTGGTACTGCTGGTCGTCTTGAAGGACGCCGGTTTCACCGGCATCCGCAATCTCGTTTCGGCGACCCTGCACCGCAAGTGGCGCGGTTGGCTCGATAGCCGGTTCAACGAGGCGTTGCTCGACACCAACCATACGCATTTCCACGCCCAGCATGGATCGGCAAGCAGCGGCACGCCTGCCCCTGATAACATCGACCAGCGTATCCAGGAATCCATCAAGGATATGACAGGCGGCGCCATTGGGCTTGCGATGGGTGTCCTTGGTGTTGCCACGTCACTCTATTTCGTCGGTCAGAAGCTGCTGGAAACGTCGGTCGAGGTGAAGGGCCTGGAGTTCCTCGGCAGCTATGGCAGCGCCGTCCTGGCTTTCCTGGCGGTCGCCATCTATGTACCGCTCAACACCTGGATCGCGGTAAAACTCGGCGGCCTGCTGGAGCGCCTCAATGTCAGGATGCAGCAAGCCGAAGGCAGCTATCGCGGCGAGTTGACCACCTTCCTGCGCCGCAGTTTCCATGTCGCGGCGTCGCAGGGCGAAGGCGTGCAAAAACGGATGCATGGCCGGCTCTATGTCGACATCGACGGCACCTGGACAAGGCTGAACGTCGTCAACACGATCTATATGTCGTTCGAACTGATCTACAATTTCATCGGCGCCCGCATCGTCGCTTATGGACCGGGCCTGGTTCCCTTCATCCACAACGGTCTCGATCTCAAGGGCTACATTACCGGCTCCGAACTGGTCAATTCGCTGATCGGCCAGTGTTCGTGGTTCATCCATGTGATGCCGGCGATCGCCACGCTGAGAGCCAACAGCCAGCGTGTCACCGAATTGGCCGTGGCGATTGAAAACGTCCAGCATCCGCAGGAATTCTACAGCCAGACCGGCCGTTCCGACTTCCGCTACGACCGCCAGAACCCGGTGTTTGGCCTGACCATCCAGAAGCTTGAACTGACGCATCAGGGCGAAGACGCAACACCGTTCCTGAGCGCGGCGAACCTGCGCTTCCGGCGGGGTGAGTGGACATTCCTGAAAGGTGAGTCCGGCTGCGGCAAGACTTCGCTGATCAAGGCAATCAATGGCCTTTGGCCTTACGGACGCGGCACAATTGTCTTCCCCGACGGCGTAAAGAGTTTCTATGCCGCCCAGGAGGTCAAGCTGCAGCAGGTCTCTCTGAAGCAACTGGTCTGCCTGCCTGGCTCGGACCATGACCATACCGACGCCCAGGTCGCGGCTGCCTTGCACAAGGCCGGACTTGGCGATTTCATCGAGCATATGGCCGACGAAAGCCGCGAGGGCAAAATCTGGGATCAGGTCTTGTCAGGCGGCCAGAAGCAGAAACTGGTGGTGGCGCGTATCGTGCTGCAGCAGCCAGGCCTGCTGTTCCTTGATGAGGCAACCGGGGCATTGGACCCGGAGGGCAAGGTTGCCTTCCATCAGGCGATCAAGGACAATTGTCCCGAAGTCACCGTGATCAGCGTCATGCATGAGGCGGTGGCGCCGAGGTCGATCAGCGGCAGCGAGTTCTACCACAGCGTCGTCTCGATCGCGGACGGTGTCGCGACCAAGAAACCTCTGATTCCAACCCTGCCTGCCGAGCTCATCACGATTCTCGCACAGCCAAGGCCGGTCGAGGACAAATGGCTGCGTTTTTCGCGTAGGCTGAAGCAAAAATAACCAGACAGCCGCGTTCAGCCTTAGCCCGGCCGCGCAATTCGCCGCGCGCGACGATCACAGTGTCGCGATCGGTGCCGCTGGCGGCCGTTTTCTCCTGTCGCCGCGATTGACTCACCAAAGTCCGCTCCTATGTTGCGCCGGCTCGCAGAATTTCACCTTGAACCCGCGAGCGGAAAGGTCACCGCGCCATGCCTGGCGACAGTCACAGTCGAACGCAACCGCCGTCCGTCCCGACGTGACCTGACTGGTTCACGTCCGGCCGTGCGGCAAGGAGTGAGCCATGAACGAATTTTCCCCAGTCGCGGACGACGACGCCGTCGCGATCGCCCGTATCCTCGCAAACGATCATGTCGCCGACGTGGTCGAGGCGCTCAACCACGAACCGCGCGAAACAGCGACGGAACTGCTTTGCGCGGTGCCCTTCGAGCGGCTGGTCGAGATTTTCGATCAACCGGAACTTGAGGGCGCGTCCCAACTCGCTGAAGCCTTGCCTCGCCCCAAGGCAAGCAAGCTCATCACCGCCATGTCTGTCGACCGTGCGGCCGATATCCTGCGCGATCTCGATGAACCGGCGCGCTCCGAACTGCTCGGCGCACTGGCACCGCCGCTGCGCGCGACCCTGCTGTCCATTCTCGGTTATCCCGAAAGCAGCGCCGCATCGATTATGACGACGGAGTTCGTCAGCGTTCCGTCGGACTGGACCGTCGGCCGCACGCTCGACTACATCCGCAAGGTCGAGCGGACCCGCGAAACCGTATACGCGATCTATATCGTCGATGCGGAAACGCACCTGCTGTTGCGCTCGACCGGCCTGCGCCGGCTGATCACCGGCGAGCCGGACGACTCGATCATGTCGGTCGCGCCGGACCGGGCTCCCGTGACTGTCACCCCGTTGACCGATCGCGAAACCCTGGCGCAGACGATTTCCAAATACGACCTGCTCGCCGTGCCAGTCGTCGACCATGGCAAAATCCTCGGCATCGTCACCATCGACGACATTATCGACACGATGATCGAGGAAACGACTGAGGACGTGCACCGTTTCGGCGGCATGGAGGCTCTGGACGAGCCCTACATGAAGATGAGCTTCCTCGCCATGATCCAGAAGCGCGGCGGCTGGCTTTGCGCCTTGTTCGTCAGCGAGATGCTGACCGCCAATGCGATGCAGAGCTATGAGGGTGAGTTGCAGAAGGCGATCGTGCTCACCTTGTTCATACCGCTGATCATGAGCTCTGGCGGCAACTCCGGCTCGCAGGCGACCTCGCTGGTGATCCGGGCACTGGCGTTGCGTGAAATCGGTCTGCGCGACTGGTGGCGGGTAGCGCTGCGGGAACTGCCGACCGGAATGGTGCTTGGATCCATGCTGGGCGTCGTCGGCATCTGCCGCATCGCGCTATGGCAGTATATGGGCTTTTACGACTACGGCCCGCACTGGCCGCTGATCGCCACGACGGTGGGAGCGGCGCTGGTCGGCATCGTCACTTTCGGCTCGCTGTCAGGATCCATGCTGCCATTCGCCCTGAAGCGGATCGGCTTCGATCCGGCGAGCGCGTCCGCACCGTTCGTCGCCACGCTGGTCGATGTCACCGGCCTGGTGATCTATTTTTCGGTGGCGCTGGTCATCCTGCGCGGAACGCTCTTGTAGCAGCCCCTCTCGCTCCCCGTGGCCATGGCTGTGGGGAGCTTCGGCCCTCATCAATCGACGCGTTGGCCGTTCCTGACCCTGTAAGTCGGCTTGTACATGGTGACGATTTCTTCGGCCGCTGTCGGGTGCACCGCCATGGTCCGGTCGAAATCGTCCTTGGTGAGGCCGGCCTTCAGCGGAATGCCGAGAAGCTGCGCCATTTCGCCAGCATCCGGACCGAGGATGTGGGCGCCGATCACCTTCTTCGAGGCGCCGTCGACGACAAGTTTGATCAGCATCTTCTCGTCGCGGCCGGACAGCGTGTGCCGCATCGGGCGGAATGTCGCGCGGTAGATCTCGATGTCTGCGAAGCGTTTGACGGCATCATCTTCCGACAGGCCGACCGTGCCGATCTCAGGTTGCGAGAAGACCGCGGTCGCGATCGTCTCATGGTCCGGTGCTGTCGGATTGCCTTTGAAGGCGGTCTCGATGAAGCACATCGCCTCGTGGATCGCCACAGGCGTCAATTGCACCCGGTTGGTGACGTCACCGATCGCCCAGATATTGTCGATATTGGTGCGCGAGTATTGGTCAACCTGGATCGCACCGGCCGAACTCATCGCGATGCCGACGCCCTCCAGGCCCATGTTCTCGGTGTTGGGAATACGGCCGATGGCGAGCATGACCTGGTCAACCGTCAGCACCTTACCGCCGGTGATGAGCGCGTCGAGACGGCCGTCTGGCCGCTTTCGGATCCATTCGGACACGGCGTGGCAGAGAATCTTTATGCCCTTCTTTTCCATCGTCTCGTGCAGCATGCGCCGCAGATCCATATCGAAGCGGCTGAGAATCTCCTTGCCGCGATAGACCAGCGTGGTCTCGACGCCGAGGCCGTGGAAGATGTTGGCGAATTCGACCGCGATGTAGCCGCCGCCCTCGATCATGATCGCCTTGGGCAGTTTCTTCAGGTCGAAGGCTTCATTTGAAAAAATGCAATGTTCGTGACCGGGCAGTGCCGGATGCGCCGCCGGGCGGCCGCCAGTGGCAATGAGAATCTGGTCCGCAGTGATGGTGCGATCCTCGCCAAGCAGATGCACGACATGCGGGTCGACAAGCATGGCGCGCGAATGAAATGTCTCGCCGCCTACTCCCTGCACATTCTTCTTGTAGATGGCTTCCAGCCGGCTGATCTCGCGATCCTTGTTGGCAACCAGCGTCTGCCAGTCGAAATGCGCCTCCGGCACCGTCCAGCCATAGCCGGCTGCATCGGCGAAATGCTCGGGAAACTGCGAGGCGTAGACATAGAGTTTTTTCGGCACGCAGCCGCGGATGACGCAGGTGCCGCCATAGCGGAACTCCTCGGCGATACCGACTCGCTTGCCAAGTGCGGCGGCAACGCGTGCCGCCCTCACCCCGCCTGAACCGCCGCCGATGACAAAAAGATCGTAGTCATATCCGGCCATGACGCGGCTCCTCATGCTTCAAAACGTATGAGACAGGTAGGCTGCAAAACGCCAAAAGAAAAGCCCGGACAAGCCGGGCTTCTCTAGACTCTCAGCGGTGGAACCGCTGAAATCAGTTGGCGTCGGCGGGAGCCGCGCCATCGGCAGGGGCGGCATCGTCAGCTGGAGCCGCCGCACCATCGGCAGGAGCGGCTGGCGCCGGCGCGTTGGCTTTGGCTGACGCCGCCAGTGCCTCGCCAACCTGCTGGGCGAGATCGCGGGCAAGGCCGTTCTGCCAGATCTCGGCGGCCTTCACCAACTCACGCGTCACGGTCGGGCCGCTGTCGAGCAGCTTCTTGCCGGAATCTGAATTGTAGAAAGCGGCGATATCGGTCAGCTCTTTTTCAGAGAACACCTTCGCATAGGCAAGCGCCGATTCCTTCTCCAGGTCGGTGCGACGCGAGGCCAGGGCGAGCGCCTTTTCTGTAACTGTCTTGCCGATGAGCTCCTGCATGTCAGGGTTCTTCTGGATCAGCTGCTGCTCGAGCGCGGCTGCCGCCTGCGGCAAGATGCTGTCGAATGGGTCAGTTGCGTGGATCGCGGCGACAGCGGCACGCGCCGCCTTCAAATGCCCTTCGGTGACGTCCTGCGAGAAAGCGGGCGAAGAAAAGGCAAAAACGGCTGAAGCCGCCACGATGGCGGAAAAGCGGCGAACCCGGTTATGCAACATCATGGTTGGTAGAACTCCCTGTTTTTCGGGCGGCATGGACGGTTTGGATGCCGTCGCCGCCGGCGATGATGGCCGCTGACGCCAGCCCGATGAAAAGACCATGCTCGACCACGCCCGGAATGGCATGGAGAGCATTCGAAAGCGCTCTTGTATCCGGAATGCGGCCAAAAGATGCAT
>JBDSLV010000296.1:0-11542 GCA_039916205.1 Mesorhizobium sp.
TGGCAACGCCAAGTTTCGCCAAAAGCTCCGATGTTTCCTTGGCAATCGTCATCTTTTGTCCCTTTCAGATCCCGACGCCATCATTGGGCTCGGGATCAAGCCTTTGAGCCATGTCGCCCGCGTACCGAAAGGCACTTCAGGCACTGTCATGGCGTGGCATTACTCGTTTCAGGGAAAAATCGCCACCCCGGCATGGTCCAAGCCGAGCGCGGACCGTTGAACCAGACCGCAATTCAGTCATTTTGCCGTGCGGACAGGTCCCCGCACGGCGCCGTCCTTCATCAGCCGGTCGATATGCATGCGGATATGGGCGGCTTCCGCGGCCGTGTTGGCGAGCGCGATGGCGCGGTCGAAGGCGACACGCGCCTCCTCGCCCCGGTCGAGTTGCATCAACAGGCCCCCCTTGAGGCCGAAGAAGTGGAAATAGCCGGAAAGCCTCTGTTCGAGCGGCTCGATCATGGCAAGCGCTGCTTCCGGGCCGCGCACCTTGGCGACCGCGACGGCGCGGTTGAGCGTGATCACCGGCGACGGCTGCAACTGTTCGAGCAGGCTGTAGAGCAGGTCGATCTCGACCCAGTCGGTGTCCTCGGCCTTCTCGGCCCGCGCATGCAGCGCGGCAACCGCCGCTTGCACCTGATAGGGGCCGGGCTGGCGATGGCGCAGCGCCTTGTCGACCAGCGCCAGTCCCTCGTCGATCATCTTGCGGCTCCACAGGCTGCGATCCTGATCCTCGAGCAGCACGATCTCGCCGTTTTCGTCGAAACGGGCCGGCGCGCGCGCATGCTGCAGCAGCAGCAGCGCCGTCAGCCCCATGATCTCAGGCTCGGTCTGGAACAGACGCAGCAACAGCCGCGCCAGCCGGATCGCCTCTTCGCAGAGCGGCGCACGCGCCGGCGCCTCGCCGCTGTTGGTCGAATAGCCCTCGTTGAAGATCAGATAGACCATGGCCGCCACGGCGGCGAGCCGTTCAGACCGCTCGACCGCGCCCGGCGTCTCGAACGGCACGCCGGCTTCGGCGATGCGCGCCTTGGCGCGGGTGATGCGCTGCTCCATGGCGCTTTCGCCGACCAGGAAGGCGCGCGCGATCTGCTTGACGGTAAGGCCGGAGACGATGCGCAGCGCAACCGCGATCTGCTGCGTCGCCGGCAGGTCGGGGTGGCAACAGATGAACAGCAGTCGCAAGATGTCGTCGCGGTAATGCGCCCCGTCCAGCCGCTCGGCAATGTCGCTTTCGGCGTCCTCCAGATCGGAGATCTGGTCCTCTTCCGGCAGCGGCGCCTGCTTGGAGCGCTTGCGGACCGCATCAATGCCGCTGTTGCGGCCAACGAAGATCAGCCAGGCCGCCGGATCGCGCGGCGGCCCGTTCTGCGGCCAGTTCTTCAAGGCTCGCAGACAGGCGTCCTGGAAAGCTTCCTCCGCGGTATCGAGATCGCGGAAATAGCGCAGCAGCGCACCCATCGCTTGCGGACGGGCAGCGCTGATCGCCGAGCTGATCCAGGCAAGTTCGGTCATGCGGGAACCCTGGCGGGATTGAAGACTGAAACCGGCCGAATCTCATAGGAGCCGCCGCTCGGATTGACCTCGGAGAGCTCGCGGGCGAATTCGACGGCCTCATCGAGATCGGCGCATTCGAGCGTGTAGAAACCGAGGAACTGCTCCTTGGTCTCGGCAAACGGGCCATCGATGACCACCGCTTCGCCCTTGACCTTTCGCAGCGTCGTCGCCGCCGTTGTCGGCAGCAGCCGTGCTACCGGGCCGAGCCGGCCAGCCTGAGCGTATTTCTCCTGAACGTTGAGCAGCTTGACCATGACGTCGTCGTCCTGCTCCTTGCTCCAGGAACAGACAACATCTTCAGAGGCGTAGCAGAGGATAGCGTAGAGCATGGAGCGTCCTTTTGTTATCAAAGGACGAAACACTAGGACCGATCCCGACACGGCGTCGATAAAAAAGTTGGCTAGACGCAACTGACCCCCAGGCCATTCCCGGATTTGGTCAGCCCTCCCGTGACCTCAACCATCTCAGCACCAGCGCTTCCTCATCATCAAGGCCGGATATCTGGCGTTTGCGCCGGTTGGCCTCCGTCATCTCCTCGGCCAGCCGGCTGTCGGACCACGCCTCGAAAACCAGCGGGTGGATATAGCATTTGCGGCAGACGGCGCGTGTATTGCCGAGCCGTTCGGCAACCTTGTCGATGACACTGTTGATTGTCCGCTTCTGCTGGGCCTGGCTTTCGGGAAGTTCTGTCCGCGCAAAGAGAGACGCCGCGCGGATGGTGCCGCCCCAGGTGCGGAAATGCTTGGAGCTGAAATCGGTCCCAGCGGCGTCGCGAATATAGCGGTTGACGTCATCGGAACGCACCGGCCGCCTGTTTCCGCCCTCATCGAGATACTGGAACAATTTCTGGCCCGGCAAATCCTGCGATTCACGCACGATACGGGCAATGCGGCGATCAGCCAGTTTGAGCTGCCATTCCTTGCCGGACTTGCCCTTGAAGGCAAAGCGCAGGCTTGAGCCGACAATGTCGACGTGGCGGTCACGCAGTGTGGTCAGCCCGAAACTCTTGTTGTCGCGGGCATAGGCCGCATTGCCGACCCGGATCATGGTGTTGTCGAGCAGCCAGACGACGGCGGCAACGACACGTTCGAGCGGTAGGCCGTGGCGGCGTAAATCAGCATCGATCCGGTGCCGCAGGTTTGGCAGCTTTTCGGCAAAGGCGACGAGGCTCGAATATTTGGCGCCGTCGCGTTCCTCTGCCCATTGCGGGTGATAGCGATATTGCTTGCGCCCACGCTGATCCCTTCCAGTTGCCTGGATATGGCCATCGGCATCGGGCGATATCCAGACATCTGTCCAGGCCGGTGGAATGGCGATCGCCTCGATGCGCGCGAGCGCAGCGTCCGGGATTGCCCGTCCGTTGGACCCTTTGTAGGAAAATCCCTTGCCTGCCTTTACCCGGCGAATACCGGGTTCGGCATCGCTGACATAGGTAAGTGCAGTATGCACAGCTGAGCTCCCCTCCCGGCCGTGCTGGTCATTCTCCGCCGAAGCTGCTCGACCAATAATCGCCGCTGACCTGTGCAGAATGCTCACTCCGTCGGACCCGTCTCTAAGACAAGCAACGGATTAGCAACTGGTTCCAAAAACATTGCTCGGTGGATTAGGTGTCAACGTTATCGGTGAGATCGGCCATCCACATCCCGCCATCATCGACATGCGGTGGCTGATAATCGCGACCAGGCACGATCGTCTCAAAGCGAGCATGCCTCTCGTCTGCCAGATAGTCGTATCCAATGTCCTGCATCTCATGTTTGGGGTCGAGATACCGGTAGAGGGCTTGTCGGCCTGAACGCCGCTTAGGCTCTATCATTTTCAGATGGTACAGGTTGAGGTCTGTATCTTTCTCCCTGAACCCAAGATCGGGAGGATACCAAAGGCCATGCAGTTCCTGTGACCGATAACGCGCGGGATCGTATGCCCGGAAAAGGCGATGCTGCATTTTCTTGCCCCACAGGCCGTCGATCCGGTATTCCGTCGACGAATACATTTCGCGGAAACGGAACCCCCATGCAATGCGTTGGTGGCGGCTTGTTAGATGCCCAATTCGATCCGCGGTCGCACGTTCCAGCCGTTCATCGGGATCCACGGCCAGAATCCAGTCGGCCCCCGCGTCGCGCGCCGATTCGAGCAAAAGTTGCCTTCGCCGGGTCTCGCTGCTGAAAATGCCATGTGCCTGGCGATCGTCGAGGGCGATCCAGCCATCGACGATAGGGTCCAGATTGGCAATCAGGTCAGGCACCAAATGCACGTCGTAGCGGTAGCTGAACACCGCGATCGTTTTCATGCGTGTCCAGAGAAACCTGCCGCGCCGCCACCGCCTTGGCTTGATATGGCTAGTAATCATCTTTGGGCTCTCTGGTCATTTTTCAAGCGATCGCGGGCGCCGAAATAGATGCCGAGAGATTTTACGAACAAGGCCAAAAGGACAATCGGCATCGCACCCATGGCGAAGGTCAGCTCCGGTCCAGACAGCCCGATCCTCGTCAGTTTTCGAATCTGCCGGCGATCCCTGAAATTGTTGCGGGCAAGTCGAAAGGGCTTGGCCGGAGTCTTCCCGGTGTAGGCGCCGCTACGATAGCCGCGCCTGTATTGGTCGAAGAGCAAACCAAGCAATCGCGTTTCGTTGCGATGGATCGTTTTGACCTCCGGTTCCCAGACCGGCTCGAGCTCTGGCGGTAACCGTGCGAGGAATTCGGTGTCCTCGGCAACCCGCATCGATTCGTCGAACAGGCCGTATTCCTTGAATAACCGGCGGTCGAAGGAGACGCCGTAGCGCAGCGCCAGTTCTGCGGGAAGGCCCGGAAGACGGCGCGCAAACAGCGCGAGATATGCGGCGCAGGCAAACGGGTTGCGGGGATGGCTGTTCGCGATGGCGCTCGAAACCGTAGCAGTCCCCGCAAGGTGCCAGCGAAACCGTGCCTCTGCCCAACCCGGACAAGCCAGGCAATCGTCCGCAAGGAAGGCAACGAAGGGCGCCTCCGTGGCCGCAATCCCGACATTGCGCGCAGCCCCAACGAATACCCGCTTAGCGATTTCAATCACCGGCACATCGATACCGGCATGGTACAGAAGCGACTTCGTATCCCCTCCGCCGGAGTTGACCACCAATATCTCTAGGGGCATGCCCTGATCGATAAGAGATCTGACTGAACCGACGATACTTGCCGGGGCTCGGCACCCAATTACGATAACCGCCAAGTCTGGCTTGGCTGTCATAAAGCGCTTTGCAAGTGAATCCTTGGTGCCGAAAACCAGCGTCGGGACCAAATCTTCAACCTATAGCGCGCACAGCGCCAGGCGTCCGACCTTCTCTTAGGCGCTGCCGTGGCCACCGCCAGGAACCGTGCCGCCATGTCCATGTCACCACGGGCATAGTGGACGCGGGCGATCTTGAGGGCGACGAGCCCTTCCCTGGTCTTGAGCGCCGATATCGGGATATTGCAATCGGCAAGCGTACGCAGCCCCCGGCGCCACTCCAGGAAGCGCCGCACCGGGTTGATCGCAAAGCGCTGGTCGGAGCGCGTCGGCGAAACCTCATAGATCATGACGGGTTGCGGGATCATGGCCAGCGATGCCTTGCTCATCAGCCGTGCCCAGAACAGCGTGTCTTCGTCATAGGCCAGCCCGACCGGAAACCTTGTCTCGCCGATAATGTGCCGGGCCACCAGCACGCTGCCCACGGCGACCGAGCGGATATCACCCTTTACGTAGGCCGAGGCGTTATCGAGAGAGGCGGCGGTGTAGCCACTTGGAACCTTGATTTGCCGGTCCTCGCCGTCGACCCTTCGCCGAAAGGCGCCAACGATCATGCCGGCCTTTGGTTCGGCCTTCGACCGCAGCAGCAAGGCCCTGAGTCCGCCTTCAAGATGAAGGTCGTCGGCGTCGATCATGTAGACCCAGGGGCAGCGCACTTCGGCCAGCGCCACATTCCGGGCACCGCCGGAATCGCGGCAATTGACCGCAATCACGCGCAACGGCAGCCCCAATTGCGAAGCGATGCGGCGGGCCACATCCGTGGTGTTGTCCAGCGAAGCGTCATCGACCAGCAGGATCTCGCCAATCACGTCGAGCTCCGAACGCAACGACGCCAGCGTGGTCGCGATGGTGGTCGCGGCATTGTGCGCGGGGATGACGACGCTGACAGCTTTCAATTACAAAACCCCGAAATCGGAAATATCGTCCTTACCCCTCTCCAATACAGGGTAACGACCATATCGATGTTTGAGAAGTCGTCTTATCCGATCCAGAATAATCGGATAGGGGTGTTTTGCGGCAAACTGGGTTTGCCGTCATGCTTTTTCGAGCACAACCGGGATGACGTCGACCGCTTGCTCGCCGACCTGCCCGCCGGTCGTCTTCAGCACGCCAACGATTGGCGCCACATCCGAATAGTCGCGGCCATAGCCGACGGTGATGTGGTCGTTTGAGGCCCGCATCCCGTTGGTCGGATCGAATTCCTGCCAGCCGGCGTCGCGTCCGCACCACACCTTGACCCAGGCATGCATGGCGTCAGCACCTTCCAGCCGCGGCTTGCCCTTCGGCGGGATGGTGCGCAGGAAGCCGCTGACATAACCTGCCGGAATGCCGAGGCCGCGCAGGCCGGCAATCATGATATGCGAAAAATCCTGGCAGACCCCGCGTTTCAGCTTGAAAGCATCGCTGGCCCGGGTGCGGACCGTGGTCGCCTCGCCGTCATAGGCAAAATCACGATGGATGCGGTTGCACAGGTCAATGGCCGTACCGACCGCCGAACCGCCGACACTGTCGCGTGCGTAGGCGGTAATCGCCGCATCGATGCTCACATGATCGCTGGCGGCGAGAAAATGATGCGGCGATTCCGACGACAGCGAGCGTACGGCGGCGAGTTCCTGGCGAAGCCGATGAAGGTCGGGCGACACATCGAGCCCGGGCTCCTGCCGCGACACCGCGACACGCGCGCTCATCCGGATGTCGAGCGCGTCATGCGCGTTGCGAAAGGCGATCGAGGTGACGCTGTTGCCGAAGAAGTCGGAAAAATCGGACCGTTCATTGGGCGCCGGCGCGAAAGAGAGCGAAGCGGCGATGACGCGCTGCACACCGGCGATCGTCGACGGCACCACGCGCACCTGGTGGCGCCCGCCCCCGGCCGCCGCCGCGTAATCGTAGTGGAGATGAAGCCGGATGTCGTAGAGCATGAGCTACTTTTCATGTCCTGCCGCAGGGTCGCAAGACCGCGTGGCGCCTTCGCGGCACCGGCTCACCCGAAATAGGCCTTGGCGATGCTGTTGTAGAGACCGCCGATTTCGTGTGCGAGATCGCTCAGCGCCTTCACCGTCATGTCCGAAGGCTCCTTGATGGCAATGGCGGTGTTGAGCTGCAGGATCTCCTTGGCCGCCGGCGACATATGCCCCTCCCCGCCCAGCGCCGGCAACAGGCCGATCTCGGCCTTCAGCCTTTCGAGCTGGAACAGGATGGAGCGCGGATTGAGCGGGTCGAGCGCCAGGAGATCGATCACGGTGCGGCGGCCAGCCTGCACCGGATATTGCCGCCGGTGGGTCATGACGCTGTCGCCGATCTCCAGCATCATGTCGAGCGCGCCATCAGGCGCCTTGGGATTGGTCAGGCGAGCCAGCGTGCGCGCGATCTGGATGCCGCGCTCCAGCCGCCGGCCAACCTCCAGGAACCGCCAGCCGGCGAAACGGTACATGTTTTCATGCAGCAGGCCCGAAAACCCGGCAAGCTTGCGCAGAATGACGGTCATCGCCCGCGTCGCGTCGTCGCCCGGCGCCACTGTCGTGGCGAATTGATGAATGGTCTTCGACAGGTCCTTCAGCGCCAGCCAGCCATCCGGCGAGAACCGGTCGCGGATCTGCCCGGCGCTGTAGACGGCGCTATCCAGCGTGCCGATCAACCCTGACGGGATCGCCGTCTCGACGTCGATGCCGAAGGGATCGAGATAATCCCTGATATCGGCCAGCAGCGGCATATCGGGGTCTGAGGTCTCGGCCAGCCGCACATGATAGGCGCGCAGGATGCGCACCGTGTCTTCCGAGCGTTCGATGTAGCGGCCAAGCCAGGTCAGGTTCTCGGCCGCCCGGCTGGGCAGGCTGCCCGGCCTGGTGCGGGTAAAACTGTCACTCTCTTGCGGCAGCAGCGTTTCGCGCTCCACCGGCTTGTCGCTGACCACCCAGACATCCGCCGCCTGTCCGCCGCGCTGCATGGCAATCGCGGTCGGGTCGAGCGACAGGCCGACGCGGGCAAAGCCGCCCGGCATCACCGTCCAGCCTTCCGGCGTGCGCGCCAGATAGACGCGAAGGCTCGCCGGCCGTGGTTCCAGCCAGCCGCCGACATAGACCGGCGTGGTCGACAGCGTCACCGCTTCCTGGCCAACGAAATCGCCGCCGGCACGTTCGATGCGCGCCACCAGCTCCGCGCGCTCTTGCGCCGACAAGGCCGAACCGAGCCTGGTCTGGTCGTCGTCCTCGAAGGCAAGCCGCGTCGACAGCGCCGGGCCAATCACCATGCGATCGATGTTGGCCAACACATGCGCGCGCTCCGTCTCTTGCCCGCACCACCAAGTCGCGACGCTGGGTAGAAGCAGCTCCTCGCCGCGCAAGGCACGCGAAATCTTCGGCAGGAAGGCAAGCAGCGCCCGCGTTTCCATCAGGCCGGAGCCGAGCGCGTTGACCGAGGAAACGGCGCCCTGGCGGATCGCTTCGACCAACCCCGGCGTACCAATCTGCGAATCCGAGCGCAGTTCGAGTGGATCGGCGAAGGCAGCATCGAGCCGCCGCCAAAGCACGCTGACCGGCATCAACCCCGAAACAGTGCGTACCATCAACCTGCCGCCGGAAACGGTCAGGTCCTCGCCTTCGAGCAGCATGATGCCGAGATAACGGGCGATATAGGCATGCTCGTAGTAGGTTTCGTTGAGCGGTCCCGGCGTCAGGATGGCGACGCGGCCATCGGACTCCTTGGCCATGCCGATCAGCGCATCGCGAAAACGGCGGAAGAAGCCGGCGAGCCGGTGCACATGCATCTCGCCATAGATATCCGACAACGCACGCGTTGTGGCGACCCGGTTCTCCAGCGCAAAGCCCGCTCCAGACGGCGCCTGCGTGCGGTCGCCAAGCACCCACCATTGGCCATTCGGACCACGGCCGAGCTCAAAGGCGCAGAAATGCAGGAAATGCCCGCTGGCCGGCACGGTGCCAACAACGGCACGCAAATATTCGGGGCTGCCGGCGATCAGGCCTGCTGGCAGGATGCCCTTTTCGACCAGCCGGTTAGGGCCATAAATGTCGGCGATCGTTTCCTCGAACAGTTCGGCGCGCTGGACAAGGCCAGCGCTGATCGCCGCCCATTCCTTGTCCTCGATGAGCACCGGCACATGCGCCAGCGGCCATTCGCGCTCGTTGGCGCCGGCCTTGTCGTAGACACGGTAATAGACACCGGCATCGCGCAGATACTGGTCGGCACGGGCGAAGCGCTGGCTGAGCTTTTCGGACCCGAGATCGTCAAGCGCCTCGATGAAATGCTTCCAGACCGGACGGGGATTACCCGCCGCATCGACCATCTCGTCGACGACGCCATCAATTGGCTGGTAGTGCTCCAGCAGGCTGTGGATCTGCGGCTTACCGCGTATCCTTTTGTGATTCCCCTTTGCCATCGCTGATCACAGTCTTGCTGGACGCCGAAGGTCAAGGGTCATCGGGAAATCTTCTCCGGGTTGTTCGTCGCGCAGCACATAACCCGAGGGCGTATGGCCGCGCGGTTCAAACCGCGCAAGCCGCCGCGCCTCGGCCTCGTTGCCATTGACCGGGAACGTATCGTAGTTGCGCCCGCCGGGATGCGCGACATGGTAGACGCAGCCGCCGATCGCCCGCCCCGCCCAGCGGTCATAGATATCGAACACCAGCGGTGTGTTGACCGGCAGCGCCGGATGCAGGCCCGATGATGGCTGCCAGGCCTTGAAGCGGACGCCGGCAACCGCGACTTCCCGGTTGTCGGTCACCTTCATCGGCACCACGCGGCCGTTGCAGACAATGGCGTGGCGTTCGGGATTGAGACCCTCGGTCTTGACCTGTAGGCGCTCGACCGAGGAATCGACAAAGCGCACGGTGCCGCCGATCGCGCCCTGCTCGCCCATGACGTGCCATGGCTCCAGCGCCTGCCGCAGCTCCAGCTTGATGCCGGCATGCTGGACTTCGCCGCAGAAAGGAAAGCGGAATTCGAGCTGCGCGTCGAACCATTCCGGCCGGAATTCGAAGCCGTTGAGCTTGAGATCGTCCAGCACATCAAGAAAGTCGGCCCAGACATAATGCGGCAGCATGAAGCGGTCGTGCAGCGAGGTGCCCCAGCGCACGAAGCGGCCGTCGAGCGGATTTTTCCACGCGCGGGCAATGATGGCGCGCACCAGCAATTGCTGGGCAAGCGACATCCGCGCATTGGGCGGCATCTCGAAACCCCGGAACTCGACCAGCCCCAGCCGTCCCGTCGGCCCATCGGGCGAAAACAGCTTGTCGATGCAGATTTCCGAGCGATGCGTATTCCCGGTGACATCTGTCAAAAGGTTGCGAAACAGCCGGTCGACCAGCCATGGCAAGGGTGCCGCACCGTTGTCCGGATGTGGGACCTGCGCCATGGCGATCTCGAGTTCATAGAGCGAGTCATGCCGCGCTTCGTCAAAGCGCGGTGCCTGGCTGGTCGGGCCGATGAACAGGCCGGAGAACAGATAGGACAGCGCCGGATGCCGTTGCCATTCCAGCACAAGGCTCTTCAGAAGATCGGGGCGGCGCAGGAACGGGCTGTCATTGGGCGTCGCGCCCCCAACCACGACATGGTTGCCGCCGCCGGTGCCGGTGTGGCGGCCATCGATCATGAACTTGTCGGCGCCAAGCCGTGTCAGCCGCGCTTCCTCGTAGATCGCCGTGGTCGTTGCCACGCAATCCTGCCAGTTGGATGCCGGATGGATGTTGACCTCGATAACGCCGGGATCGGGCGCCACCCGGATGACATTGAGGCGCGGGTCGTGCGGCGGCCCATAGCCTTCAATATGCACGGGCAGACCGATCGCCTTGGCCGCATTCTCGGCGGCGGCGACCAGTTCAAGATAATCCTCCAGCGCTTCGACCGGCGGCATGAAGACGCAAAGCCGGCCATCGCGCGGCTCGACCGAGAGCGCGGTACGCACCGCGCCGCCGATCTCGGTGATCTCCTGCTCGACCCGGTCCTGCTGGCCGGTCGCCGCGGTGAAGGACACCGCCTGCTGACGGCGCGCCATTTCGTCGGCGCCCTCCAGTTCGGCGGGAGCAGCCACCGGCAGGATTGCCTCGCGCGCCGGCAGCGGTCCGCGCGGCAGTGAGGGATCGACCGGCACGATGTAGGGGAACTGTGCCGGCGGCACATAGGGCAGCGTGCCCAGCGGCAAGCGATAGCCGACCGGTGAATCGCCAGGCACCAGGAACAGCCGCCCGCGCCGCGTCTTCCATTTCTCGGAGCGCCAGCGCGGCCCCGATGCCTGGCTGTTCCAGCGCTGCACCGGCAGCACGTAGCCGGAAGGCTTGGTCAACCCACGCTCGAACACTTTCGCCATGCGGCTGCGTTCTTCCGGGTCTTCCAGTTTCGAATTGGACGGATCGACATTGTCGGGCAGCTTGCCTTCCTTGAGCAGCCATTCGGCTGGGTCCTCATAGGCTTCGCTGACCATGGTCTTCTCGATGCCGAGTTCACCGGCAATCGCGGTCAGCAAGCTTTCGGCCTGTTTCGGTCCGATATCCGCCTCGCTCTTTTCGCGTGCGATCAGCGACGGATCGCTCCAGACCGGCTCGCCATCGGCGCGCCAGTAGAGCGAGAATGTCCAGCGCGGCAGGCTTTCACCGGGATACCATTTGCCTTGGCCGTAATGCAGGAAACCGCCCGGAGCGAAGCGCTCCCGCAACTTGCGGATCAGCGCATCGGCCTTCTCGCGCTTGGTCGGGCCGACAGCGGCCGTGTTCCATTCGGC
>JBDSLV010000297.1:0-11458 GCA_039916205.1 Mesorhizobium sp.
CTCTACGCGCCGTTCAACCGCAACCACGAGAAGATGATCGTGATGGATGTGCGCAGCGCCGAATTCACCAAATACGCCGCCAATTGCATGCTGGCGACCAAGATCAGCTTCATGAACGAGATGGCCAATCTGGCCGAGCAGCTCGGCGCCGATATCGAGGAGGTCCGCAAGGGCATCGGCAGCGATCCGCGCATCGGCTACCACTTCATCTATCCCGGCCTTGGCTATGGCGGCTCCTGCTTCCCCAAGGATGTGCGGGCGCTGATCAAGACCGCCGAAGGCGTCAAGTTCGACGCCAAGCTGCTGCGTGCCGTAGAGGAACGCAACAACGATCAGAAATCTGTCCTGTTCGACAAGGTGAACCGCTATTTCAAGGGCGACCTGAAGGGCAAGACCTTTGCCTTGTGGGGACTGGCCTTCAAGCCAAACACCGACGACATGCGCGAGGCGCCGGCGCGCGTCCTGATGGAAGCGCTGTGGGAGGCCGGCGCTTCCGTGCAGGCCTATGATCCCGAGGCGATGCAGGAATGCCAGGCCATCTATGGGCTGCGCGACGATCTGCTTCTGTGCGGCACCAAGGAGGCCGCATTGCGCGGCGCCGATGCCCTGCTGATCGCCACCGAGTGGAAGAGCTTCCGCGCTCCGTCCTTCGACGCGCTGAAGGATGCGCTGACCACGCCGGTCATTTTCGACGGCCGCAACCTCTACGACCCCAAGGTCGTCGCGCGCCATGGCATCGAATACCATTCGATCGGCAGGGTGGCCGCGTGACAGCGTGGATGGATTGACCGGTTCCAAGAGGGACGACGTCAGGGAGCACGAGGCGCGCCTCTTCGCCATGCCGCTTTTGGGCACGATGCGAGAATGCGACAAGGAGCCGGTTTGATGAAAGTTCTCTTTGCCAGCGGCAATGGCTACCCGCCCGAATTCGGCGGCGGCGTTCAGTCCAGCACGCACCATCTGGCGCAGCAGTTGATCGAGCACGGCCATGAGGCGTCGGTGCTGGCCGCTCTGTTCGGCGACGGCATGTTCGGGCTCAAGGCACGCGCCAAGATGAAGCTCTTGCGCCAGCCGGCGGTCGTCGACAGCCACCCGGGCTATCCGGTGGTTCGTGCCTGGTTCCCCTGGGAAGCGGCGGGCTTTGCCGTCGAGAAACTGAAGCCGGATGTGGCCGTGGTCCAGTGTCACAAATCCGTTCCCATCGGCAAGGCGCTGCAGGCGCAGCACGTGCCCTTGGTCATCTATCTTCGCAATGTCGAGTTCCATGAACTGGATGGCGATCCGCGCGAGCTGCATTCGGCGCTCTACATCGCCAATTCGGAATTCACCGCGCGCACCTACAAGAAGGAATTCGGCATCGAGGCGACGGTGATCCCGCCGACCATCAATCCGATGCACTACAGCACGCCGACGACGGGCCAGTTCGTCACGCTGATCAACCCATACGAGGAAAAGGGGTTTGAGCTTGCCGTGCGCATCGCTGGTGTCTGCCAGGAAATCCCGTTCCTGTTCGTCGAAAGCTGGAAGCTGGAAGACGATCATCGGGCGCGCATCGAGGAAACGATCGCGCCGCTTGGCAATGTCACGTTGGAAAACCGCACCAATGACATGAAGACGGTCTATGGCCGTACCAGGGTCCTGCTAGCGCCGAGCAAGTGGGAAGAGGCCTGGGGCCGGGTGGCGTCCGAAGCCCATTGCAGCGGCATCCCTGTCGTCGGCTCGCGCCGCGGCGGCCTGCCCGAGGCGATCGGCCCCGGTGGCACGGTGCTGGACTATGACGCTCCGCTGGCCGACTGGGTGGCCGTGGTCAGGCACCTATGGAATGACAGCCGGGAATACGAACGGCTTTCGACGGCCGCGCGCACCTTTGCCGGGCGTCCGGAACTCGATCCCGACCGCCAGTTCGCCACCTTTTTCTCGATCCTCGACAGAGCGGTGCAGCAGCGCGCGCGGCAAGCTGCATAAAGTTCTGACGGCGTTGGTCAGGCCGGGCGCTTGAGCGGCTCTTAGGTATTCACTGCCAGGAGCGACGTATCGATTCCGCAGGCGCGTCTCACTTGGCCTCGCTTGGCGTCGCGCGGGCGGGCGGCCTTGCCGGCAGCATCTTGACCGCCTCGCGCAAGGCTTCGCGGCCGGAGGCAAATGCCAGCGCGATGACAAGCGTGATCAGGTAGGCCAGAACGGCGCCGCAGGCTAAGGCAATGACGTGGTGCTGCGGCAGCCACGGCTTGATGAACCAGATGACCGCCAGCGCCAAATGGCCGCCAAGCACGAAGGGTGTGGCGGCGCGAAGCACATGGCCGGCCTGCACCGGTCCGCTCCTGCCGATATAGAGCCACAAGAAGGGTGTCCTCAGATACTCGCTGATTGCATAGGCTATGGCGACGCCGAGCGCGCCATAGGGCAGGCCGAGCACAAAGGCCAGCACCGAGGTCACGGCGGTGACGATGCCCCAGCGCATGAATTCGCCGGAGCGGCCCTGGCTAACGAAAAGCCATCCCGCCGGATTGTTCAGCGGCTGCAGCAGTCCGGCAAAGCCGAGTGCCAGGAAGATGCTGGCACTCTCGCGCCATTGTTCGCCGAGCACGAAGGGGATGAGCACATCCGACATCGCTGTCGCGAAGGCAACGCCGGGAAGCGCCACCAGCAGGATCAGCGGCATGACGCGCAGATAGGCGCTGCGGTAGCGGTCTGGCTCGTCCTTCAGCCGCGAAAGTGCCGGCACCATGACTTTCGACAGTGGGTTGGTGATCTGGCTGAGCGGAAACAGCAGCAGCTTGTAGGCGCGGTCATAGAGGCCGAGCTGCGCCTCGCCCCAGTATTTGCCGATCAGCACATTGTCGAGGTTGCGGGCAAAGAAATTGGCGAAATTGAAGCCGGTGATGCCGGCGCCGAAATTGATCAGCTCGCTGATTCCCTCGACCTTGCGCGGCAGGCTCGGACGCCAGCGCGAGCTTGCCCAATAGCAGAGCGTCGGCAGCACGGCGCCGGTCAGCGTGCCGGCAAACAGCGCCCAATAGGAGCGATCGATGAAGGTCCAGGCGATCGACACGGCGAGGCCGGCGACGGCGCTTGCCACGTCGATAATGGCCAGGCGGCCGAACTGCATCCGGCGCGTCAAAAGCGCCAGATGCTGGGCTCCCAGCCCATAGGCCATGATCTGCAGGCCGAACGCGGCAACGAGGCCCGTTACGCGTGGCTCGCCATAGAAAGTGGCAACCAGAGGGGCGGCACCCGCGAGCAGGCAAGCCAGAAACGCGCTGACCGCGACATTGACCCAGAAGAGGTAATTCACCTCGTCATGCCGGATACCGCTTTTCTGGATTGTCGCCTGCGTCAGGCCAAAATCCTGGAAAAGCGCGATGAAGGCGAGCACCGGGGCGCACATCGCCACGACGCCGAAATCCTGCGGCGACAGGAGCCGCGACAGCACGATGACGGACACGATCTGTGTCGCCACCCGCACCGCTTGCGCCATGGCGGTGACAACCGCGCCACGCCCGACCGATCTGCGCAGAGAGCCTTCCGGCGGATCGAATGCATTGGCTTCCAAATTCAGGATTCCTGATTTTTGCACAGATTCCAGCCCGGAAATCTGCGACCGCCGCCGTGGTCAAACTACGGCAATAATTTTGCAGTGCAACAAAAAATGTGGATATTTGCTACGTCGCACCAAAAATGTTGCGGTGCAGCAAGAGCTGTACTAGCATCCCTGTGGGTGGGCCAACAGCAGGCGAGTTTTCATGCTGCATGTCTTGTACCTTGTGCATGATGTTTCCGATCCGGCGGTACGCCGGCGGATCATAATGCTCAGGGCAGGTGGGGCCAGGGTCACGTTGGCCGGCTTCCGCCGCACCGCCAATCCGATTGCGGATATCGAGGGCTTGCAGCCGATCGATCTCGGCGCGACGCGTGATGGGCGATTCGCCCAGCGTCTGGCAGCCGTCGCCAAGGCGGCGGTTTCGATCGGCACGAAACTGGGTGGCATGGCCCGACCGGATCTGATCATCGCGCGCAATCTGGAAATGCTGGCACTGGCGCGGCGCGCCAAGTCCGCCTTCGCCGCGAAGGTTCCAATCGTCTATGAATGTCTCGACATCCACCGTCTGGTGCTTCGTCATGATTTCCTAGGCAAGGCGTTGCGGGGCACGGAGCGTTATCTGGCCCGCGATGTAAAATTGCTGGTGACCAGTTCACCAGCTTTCATTGCGAATTATTTCAAGCGGTTCGGTCAGATCGCGGCACCTGTCGAATTGCTCGAGAACAAATATTTCGACGCCGCCGCGGTTCTGCCGGGGGAAGCTTTCCAAGCGGAAAACCCGCTAGCTCCGCCGTGGCGGATCGGCTGGTTCGGCGCCCTGCGCTGCCGCCGCTCGCTTGAGCTTCTGGCCGATTTCTCGCGCCGCGCCAACGGCCGGTTCGAGGTCGTGCTGAGGGGCCGTCCGGCACTGTCCGAATTCCCGGATTTTCACGCTTTCGTGGAAGCCGAGCCGTGGCTGTCGTTTCGTGGGCCCTATCGCAATCCCGAGGATATGGCGGCGATCTACCGCGAGGTCCATTTCTCCTGGGCGATCGATTTCTTCGAGGCGGGACAGAACTCTGAATGGCTGCTGCCCAATCGTCTCTATGAAGGCGGTCGCTTTGGCGCCGTGCCGATCTCGATGGGCAACACCGAGACCGGGCGGTTCCTCAACCAGCAGGACATCGGCATCTTGCTGCCCGAGGCTTCGCCGCAGGCGCTTGAAGCCGCGCTCGACAACATGGACGAGCATCGCTTCGCCAAGTTGAAGGCCCGCGTCCTGGCGCGCAATCCGCGCATCTGGAGCCATGACCGCAATGACTGCCGGGTGTTGGTCGAAAAGCTTCGCGGACTGGCCACCGCACCCGATTCCTATGCCGCCGAAGCGCTGGCATAGGATGGCTGGAGATGGAAAAGGGCTGATGACGCAAAACGAAAAAACTTCATCCAGCCTGATCGTTATTCCGTGCCTGAACGAAGCGGCCCATATCGGTGCGCTGCTTGATCAGTTGCGGCCCGCGGCCGAAAGGCTCGGCGCCAGGATCGTCGTCGCCGATGGTGGCAGCACCGATGGCACGCTGGCCATCGTCAAGGATGTAGCCGGCAAGGACCCGCGCGTTATCCTGCTGCACAACAAGAGACGCATTCAGAGCGCCGCGATCAATCTCGCCGTCGGCACGTTCGGCGAGATTGCCGACTATCTCATCCGCATCGACGCGCATGGCGGCTATCCCGACGATTATTGCGACCGCCTGGTCGAGGAGGCGCTGGCCACCGGTGCCGATTCGGTTGTCGTCTCCATGCTGACCAGCGGCAGCGGCACCGTGCAGCAGGCCGCCGCCGCCGCACAGAATTCCAAGCTCGGCACGGGCGGTTCTAAGCACCGGCACCTTTCGGCCGGCGAATGGATCGATCATGGCCATCATGCACTGATGCGGATATCGGCCTTCGGTGCCGTCGGTGGCTATGACGAGAGCTTCAGCCACAACGAGGATGCCGAGCTCGACTACCGGCTGCGCAAGGCTGGCTACCGGATCTGGATGAGCGGCAAGACGCAGATGACCTACTATCCGCGTGCTTCGCTGGCCGGTCTCTATTTCCAGTACCTCGGCTATGGCCGTGGCCGTGCCAAGAATGTGCTCAAGCATCGCGTCATTCCGAAGGTCCGGCAGATGGTGCCGCTTCTGGTGTTTCCGGTGGTTCTGCTCGCGGGATTCTCCTTCGTCCATTGGCTGGCGGCCGTGCCCCTTTTTCTGTGGGCATTGGTCTGTCTCGGCTATGGCGCGTTGACCGCCATTCGCCAGCGCAACCCGAGCATCGCCCTTGCCGGGGTCTCGGCAATGGTCATGCATTTCGGCTGGTCTCTCGGTTTCTGGCTGCAGCTTCTCGGCCTTGGCTCGCGGCGCCGGGTAGCCTGATGACGGCTGTAGGAAAAAACCCAAGCATCGATATCTGTGTCTGCACATTCCGGCGGCCGGAACTGGCCGACACGCTGCGTTCGCTGGCCGTTCTTGCCACGCCGCCGGGCTACGATATCCGTGTCATCGTCGCCGACAATGACGATACTCCGAGCGCGCGGAAGCTGGTGGCTTCGCTGCAGCAGGAATTAACCCTGCCGATCCAATACGTGCACTGCCCGGCGCGCAACATCTCGATCGCCCGCAATGCAGGCCTCGACGCCAGCGACGCGGATTTCGTCGCCTTCATCGACGACGATGAAACCGCCACGCCCCGCTGGCTTGCCGAGCTGGTGGCGACTGCCGAGACGAGCGGCGCGGCCGCCGTGCTTGGCCCGGTGCGGGCGCTTTATGGAACGGATGCGCCTGAATGGATGCGGCGCGGCGATTTCCACTCGACCTTGCCGGTCTGGGTGCGCGGCGAGATCCAGACCGGCTACACCTGCAACGTCTTGCTCAGGATGGGCACGGAGAGCCTGCATGGCCGCCGTTTCAGCCTCGCTCGCGGCCAGACAGGCGGCGAAGACACGGAATTCTTCGATGAGATGCACAAGGCAGGCGGCCGCATCGCCTTTTCGCCTGAGGCCTGGGTCGACGAGGTGGTGCCGCGCTCGCGGGCCGCGTTCGACTGGCTCGGCCGCCGCCGCTTCCGTGTTGGTCAGACGCATGGCCGTCTTCTGGGCCGGAGCGCGCGCGGCATCGGCCTGATCAAGCAGGTCGGCCTGGCCTCGGCAAAGGCCGCCTATTGCTTCGCGGCGGCGCTTGCCGTGCTCATCAGCCCGGTGCGCAGGAACCGCAGCGTATTGCGCGGCATCATGCATGTCGGCGTCGTCAGCGGCCTCGTTGGCGTGCGCGAACTGCGCCTCTATGGCCAGCCCTCGCCGCAGGAAGGGGGCAAGCGTGCAGCCTGACGTCAGCTTTGTCATTGCCGCCTACAACGCCGAGGCAACTCTCGACCGAGCGATCGCCAGCGCCATCGCCCAGAAGGGCGTCAGCGTCGAGGTCGTCGTCGTTGACGACAAGTCGCGCGACGCGACGCTCGATGTGGCGCGGTCCTACCCGCAGGATATCGTGCGCGTCGTCGCCCTGGCGCAGAACCGGGGCCCCGGCGGCGCCAGGAATGCCGGTCTCGATGCCGCGCGCGGCCGCTGGATAGCGGTTCTCGATTCCGACGATGAAGTCTACCCGGAGCGGATATGCGCGATGATTGCCCGCGCCGAGCAGGCCGGGGCTGAAATCGCGGTCGACAACATCCAGGTCGTGCGCGAGGACGGCGTTGCCGAGGCGACAATGTTTCCGGCCGCCTATCTCGAGGGCCTGCGGGAAATCTCGCTGGCCAGCTTCATCGACGGCAATCTGGTTTTCGAATCGCGGTTCAATTTCGGCTATCTCAAGCCGATCTTCCTGCGCCGGTTTCTGAACGAAAACGGGCTTCGCTATGATGAAAAATTGATCATCGGCGAGGACTACATCCTGCTGGCCAATGCCTTGGCCAAGGGCGGCCGATGCGTGGTCGAGCCGGCGACGGGCTATGCCTATCACATCCGCACCGGCTCGATCTCGCGGGTGCTGGAACTTCATCATGTCGAGGCGATGCGTGATGCCGATGCGGCTTTCGCGCAGGCGCATTCCATGGACGGCGAGGCACGGGCGGCATTCGCCAGGCGCGGCCGCAGCCTGCGCAAGGCGGCGTCATTCCTGTCGCTGGTTCAACACATCAAGGCGCGGTCTCCGCTCAAGGCGATCCGGACCGCGCTCAGTGATCCGGCGGCGGTCAGGCATATGGGCATGCCGATCGCCATCCGGCTGCGAAAGGTAGCGGCACAGTTTGCCGTGGGGGTGGGGAGGTGAAGTTGCGGGCACATGAAAGGGTTTTTCGTGACCTGCGAATGGTTGAAGTCGATCTCCTCAAAAGGAATTTGCAATGAAGAAAATCAGGAAAGCAGTCATACCGGTGGCGGGGCTTGGAACACGGTTCCTGCCGGCGACCAAGTCCATGCCGAAGGAGATGTTGCCGGTCGTCGACCGGCCGGTGGTGCAATACGCGGTGGACGAAGCCTTCGAAGCTGGTATCGAGCACATTGTCTTCGTCACCGGCCGCAACAAGGCGGTCATCGAGGACTATTTCGACCTGCATCCTGAATTGATCGGAACGCTGGAACAGACCGGCAAGAAAACCCAGCTGGAGGCGCTGGAAAGCCTGCTTCCGGTCGCCGGCGCCACCAGCTTCATCCGCCAGCAGTCGCCGCAAGGCCTCGGCCATGCGGTATGGTGCGCGCGCGAGGTCATCGGCGATGAGCCTTTCGCCTTGCTGTTGCCGGACATGGTATCGTTTGGCGGCCGTGGCTGTCTTGCGGAAATCACTGACCTTTACGCCCAGACCGGCGGCAACGTCATCGCCGTCGAGCGTTGCGAGCCCAGCGAAACCAGCAAATACGGCATCGTTGGCCGCGGCGCCGATGTCGGTACGGGCTTCGAGGTGACGGCCATGGTCGAAAAACCGGCTCCGGCGAATGCGCCTTCGAATTTCTACATCAACGGGCGCTACATCCTGCAGCCGGAGATTTTCGCATTGCTGGGCAATCAGCAGCGCGGCGCCGGCAACGAAATCCAGTTGACCGACGCGATGGTGCGCCTGTCGCAAAGCCAGGCGTTCTTTGCCCAGCCTTTCAACGGCCGCATGTTCGACTGCGGCTCGAAGGAAGGCTTCATTCAGGCCAATGTCGCCTTTGCCTTGTCGCGCGATGACATGAAGGGGCCGGTCTTCGCCATGCTTCAGGAGTTCGTGCGGTCGCATGAGCGCCAGGAAGAGGCCGCATAATGCCCATGTTTCGGGTGCATTTTCCTGCCGTTGACGGGGCGAGGCCAATGGCTCTCGCGTTGCCTGGCATGAAGCTTGCCTAGCTTTCGACAAAGCCCCCGATCTTCGAGGCCACGGAGCAGATAGGCCCCGACCCCATCTGCTCCAGCGCCTGCAACCTAGAATTGGACCGAAGATGAACTATGCCAACTTTCCTCTCGACAAGAGGATGCCATTGCCGAATTCGGACGCAGGAAGCGGCGAGGACTTCATCGACATCGAGCGCCTGCTTGGCATGGCCGCGCGGCAAGCCAAAGTGGTTGCGGTGTGCGCCATCATCGGTCTTTTTCTCGGCGTGCTCTATCTGCAGACCACGCCACCCAAATACACGTCGGTCAGCAGTGTGCTGATCGACGAGGGATTGAACAAGATCGTCGATGACATCTCGGCGGCGTCGATGAGCATGCAGACCGATTCCGCGATCCTCAGCCAGATCGAGATTCTGACGTCGACGCGTCTGGCGTCCGTGGTCGTCGACAAGCTGAAGCTCGACCAGAACAGCGCCTTCATGAACCCGCCGACGTCAGCCCTGTCGAAGGGTATGGGTTTTGTCCGTGGCCTGATCCAGTATGTCCATCCCAGCAGCTCCGCCACGGGCGTCGAGGATATCGCCAAGATTGACGCGGCGACGCGCGATGCGATGATTGCCACGGCCCGCCGAGACTATGCGACCCTCAAGCTGCAAAGCGAGGTACGGGCGCTGCGCATCGGGCGAAGCTACGTTATCGCGCTTGGATATCAGGCGACCGATCCCGCACTGGCGACCGCCATCACCAAAGCCTATGCCGAGGCCTATCTTGCCGACCAGCTCGATGCGAGCTTTGACGCCACCGAGCGGGCTGCCGTCTGGCTGCAGGGCAGGCTGACGGAACTTCGCGAAAGCTCGCAGCAGGCTTCGCTCGCCGTCGAGAAATTCCGCGCTGAACATGGCTTGGCCGCCAACAGCGATGGTCAGTTGATGAGCGACAAGCAGCTCTCCGACCTCAATGCCCAGCTCATTGTCGCGCAGGCTGATACCGCGCGGGCCAGCGCCCGCTACCAGCAGTACAAGTCGATCATCGAAAGCGGCTCGGACAATGCTTTCAACGATGCCGCCATATCGGCCGACCAGCCTGGCAGCTCGGTGATCGCGACACTCAAGACACGGTATCTCGCCGTCGCCAAGCGGCAGCAGGATGTCGAGGCGAATTTCGGCGCCGAGCATCCGCAGGCGGTGGCGCTTGCCAAGGAGAAGGCGGACATTTCGAAGCAGATCTTCGGTGAGCTGAAGCAGCTCACCGAAAACTACCGCAACGAATATGAGGTCGCCCTGGCGCGCGAGACAGCGCTTCGCGCGAATGTCGCATCCGCGGCCGGCAAGAGTTCGATCGACAACCAGTCGCAGGTGCAATTGCGCGATCTCGACCAGAAGGCGACCGCGCTCACCACGCTCTACCAGACATTCCTCGGCCGCTATGAGGAGGCCGCCCAGCAGCAATCCTTCCCGGTCGGCAAGATCCGCATCATCTCGGATGCGTCAAAGCCGCAGGCGCCGACAACGCCGAGAACGACGGTGGTGCTAGGGCTTTCGCTCGTACTTGGCCTGTTGTTGGGGGCTGGATTCGGCGGCCTGAACGAATTCAACGAACGCTTCTTCAGAACCGGCGAGGAGGTTCGCGATCGCGTCGGCCTCAAATTCCTCGGCTATCTGCCGATGATTGGCGGCAAGCTCGGCAAGGACGAAAAGTCTGACAATGGGCAGGTGGATGCCAAGGCCGCCAAGTCCTTGTCGGCTGCCGAAAAGCGGGCGCGAATGCGGGTGAGTATCGATTCCCCGGCATCGATGTTCTCCGAAACACTGCGCAGCGCCAAGATCGCTTTTGACGTCGTGATGGAGGAGCAAGGCTGCCGGGTCATCGGCGTGATCTCGGTCCTGCCCGGTGAGGGCAAGTCGACGGTCGCGGCGAACCTGGCGGGGTTGCTGGCCGCCAACGGCGCCAAGACATTGCTCATCGACGGCGATCTTCGCAATCCGGGCCTCAGCCGTGGCCTCGGCATGGATGCCGAGCAAGGGCTGATGGAAGCCGTGGTCGGCGGCCAGACCTGGCAATCCGTTGGCAAGATCGACCGGCAGACAAAGCTGGCGATCATCCCTGCCGTGTCGCGTGGTCATTTCTCGCACACCAGCGAACTGCTATCGTCGGCCGGAATGCGGCGCTTCATCGAGAACGCCAAGGAGACGTTCGAATATATCGTCGTCGACCTGCCGCCGCTCGGGCCCGTGGTCGATGCCAAGGCCTTCGCGCCGCTTGCGGATGGTTTTGTGCTCGTCACCGAATGGGGGCGCACACCACGCGCCATGGTCCAATCGCTGCTGAACGCGGAGCCCTACATCGCCAACAAGATCATCGGAGCGGTGTTGAACAAGGTCGACCTGAAGAAGCTGGCCAAATACGGCTCTTTCGGCGGTTCGGAAAAATTCTTCGACAAGTACTCGACCTACTATCTCGAGAAATCCGAAGTGCGGAGCAAGGCGAACGCCTAGAGCAATTCCAGGAAAGGTGTGTATCGGCTTTCCCTTGGGAATGCGTAAAAACAAAGAGTTAGAGGGGTTCAGCGATTTAATAGAACGCTGAATCGCTC
>JBDSLV010000298.1:0-4266 GCA_039916205.1 Mesorhizobium sp.
GGATCGCTCGGCCTTTCGTTGCGGCGCCCGCGTCGGGGGCAAGCGTGATCCACATCGGATCCCCTGCCAGGTCGATGATGGCAGGCACATAGACGGATGCATCGTCCGGCACATCGCCCGCGCCTTCGACCGCGTGCAGTTCCTCGTCTTCATCGCCGAACGACCAATAGTCCGCGGTGAGGTAGAAACCGGCAGCAATAGAAAGCAGGACAGTCACCGCGAGACCGGCAACGAGCCTGCGCCAGAGCTTGCGCCTGCGAAGGGCGGCGCGCGCCTGCTTCTTCTGCTTGAAGCTCGTGTCGATGTTGTGCGTCACGGATTGCTTCCGGTCAGGAAGAAGGTCCACCGCACCTGTTCGAGCGTATCGACTTCGAGGAACCGCGCCGCGATGTGGCCGCGCTGCCAGCATTCGTCGATGCCGCGTATCGAGAAGCGTCGCCGCTCGACGCACATTTCGGTCGACCCGGTGAGGATCGCATGACCGAACACGTCCGTCGCATAGATGTAGATGTAGCGGTTCGTCAGTTCCTCGCGGATGACGTTCACGCATTGATTGGCGCCGATGGTCCACCAGCCGTCGGTCTGGTCCGCATTGTCGATCTTCTGGCCGACTGCGAGATTGACGACGTCGAGCGTCTGATTGCAGACGGTGAATTCGGCGTGCGCTTCGCCTGTTGAAAGCAGGGCCGCGAAGGCCGCGCCCAGGCCGGCCATCAAAATATGCCGTGCGGCTTTACGGCGAAAACCACCGGATGCCGCAAGCATCCAGCGGCACGTCAGGGCGAGCTGCGCCCGAAACAAGTCACGCCGCTGTCGAGGCGGGGCGGCGGGCGGGCGGAACAGGCGCGGGCGGCGGAGTCGCATCGTCGTCCATGCTACCCGCCGAGCTTGAAATACTTGGCGGTGGCGGAGAACGCGGATCCCTTGGTCTCGATCTCTTCAAGAATCTTGGGCAGCACCACGGCGGCGGGTGTCGGCGTGGAGAATGAAGCGGCCTCGATATCCTGCGGTCCGGTAACCACCATTATGATTTGCGGCACGGCCTTGCCCGCTGCCTTGTCGGTGGCGCCGAGGCCGATAGGGATGCTGAAAGTGGCCTTGTCGGATTGCGCGATGAGACGGTCGTCGAGATTGAACACCATCCCCTTGTGGTCGATCAGCAGCACGCTGGAGATGAGGCCGCCATGTGTCACCAGCGTCCCCCCGATCGGTGAGCCGTCCGGAACCGATGTCCGGTCGAGTTCAAGCTGCGGCTTTTCCACCGCGTTGCTGCCCAGAAAGCGCAGAAAGTTGGTGACCTCGCACTGGGTCGGCTTGATCAGCCTGACGCTGATGTCTGGCTCGACATGGAATTTCGCCTGGAAATCGCCGAGCAACTGCTCGAACGGTTGGACCGCCGTACCAAATCCCTCGATCGCCACCGCCTTGTCAGTGGTTGCAGTGACCGTTGCGTAGAAGCAGTCGCCACCGCTGAAGCCGCGTACCCAGGAGACCCGTTGCGCGGCTTCATCTGCGGGCTTCGTCGGCGGGATTTCCGGCTTGGGCACATTCAAGGCAACCGCTTCGTCTGGCTGCTTGACTGGCGGCAGGGTAGTTTGTTGGCTCTGTCCGGCCTCGGCATCCGCCTGGCTGGCGACAGGGGCGGGCGGTTGCGGGGCCGCATTGGTTTCCGCTGGCTGGCTGGCTGGCTGCTGGGGCTTCTGAACTTCTGCGATGGGCGGCTGAGCAACTGGCGGCACCGGGGTGGCTTCAACCGCTGGCGGTGTCGGTGTGATTGGCTCCGGCTTTGGAGCGTTGCTGGCCGCCGTATCCGGCTGGATTGCAGGCGCGTTGTTGGCTTGCGGCTTCACCTCCACGGCGGGCGGCTTCGCATTTTCGGCGGTTGGCGCAGGGAGTTCGGCGGGCTGTGCCGGCACTGGCTTTTCACCGATGGAAGTATCCGCCTGCTTTTGAATCGGAAGCGCCGGAGCCGGCTGAACAGCAGGCGCGCCGCCGGCCGGAGGTTCCGCCTCGACAGCCGGTGGCTTGGCGTTTTCCGCCGGTGGCGAGAAGATGGCAGGCTGTGCCGGCGCCGGCTTCGGACCCGTTTCAGCATCCGCCTGATTTTCGATTGGTGGTGCCGTCTCGGTTTGCGGTTTTGCGGGCGCGACCGGCTTTGCCGGTGGCTCACCAGCCTGGGGCGCTGCAGCAGTATCGGCTGGCGCCGGTTTGAGTGTTTCCGGACCGGGAAGCGGCGGCTTGCCAGCACTCGGCGCCTGCAATGTCACAATGCCGCTCAGATAAAGGCCTGCTCCGGCGGCAACAAGCACGGCCGCCAGAGCGGCGATCGCAATGGTCCGCTTCCCCGAGGGTTTTCCAGAATTTTCAGGCGTGGCCGTTCGTGCGCTGGCGGCGACTGGAGGCCTCGGCTGCGACAGAAGCGGCGGCCGCTCATAGGGGACGAAGCGCTGCTCGCCCGTGCCGGTTGCTGGCGGCACGCTCCCCGGGGCATGGGAGGGCGGGCGTTCGGCCCTGAAACCAGGGCCAAGGGTTCCATCGGCGCGCGGCAAGCTTGGCCGGTCGCGCGGGGTCAGGGAACCCGGCGGTGTCGTTCCCTCGATATCGCTATCGTCACGCGTCAGTCTGGCGATCTCCGCCATGCTGGCGGGCCGGTCCTTCGGATCCGGTTGCAGCATGGCCTCGACGATGTCCCGGAAACCGGCGTCGATATCGGACAGGTCCGGGACGATTCGGCGCTTTTCGATGATCTCGAACTGGGAGCCGCTCATGTCGATCGGCTTGCCGCGCAGAACGGCGGCCAGCACCAGCCCCAGGCTGTACATGTCGGACTGCTCGCTGACATCGCCGCTGTAAAGCCCGAGCTGTTCCGGAGAGACGTAATTGTACTTTCCGGCGAACTTTCCGCCGATCAAGGTCTCGCCGCCGACCGTCGCCGACCGTGCGATGCCGAAGTCGATGATCTTGGCGCGGTCAACCCGCCCGCCCGGCAGAATGATGTTGTCCGGCGACAGGTCACGGTGGATGGCGCCGGCCTGGTGCACGGCGCTCAGGCCAGAGGTGAGGCGATGGCAGAGCTTGCGCACGTCTTCCACCGACATCGCGCCGCGCCGCATGACATCGAACAGCGACTCGCCGTCGACGAATTCCATGGCGAGGTAAGGACGGCCAATCCCCGGGTCGATGGTGAAGACGTGATAGCGCACCACCGCGTCATGCGACAGATGATTGAGGATCGACGCTTCCTTGCGAAACAGGGACAGGATCGTCTGGTCGCGGGCAAACTCGGGCAGGACGATCTTGATCGCGACATGGTCGCCGGTCTGGATATTGTGCCCCCGGTAAACCTCGCCCATGCCCCCGAAAGCAATGCGCTCGTCTAGCTCGTAGATGCCGCTGAGCTGTGTGCCGACCGCGGTGCTGGGCATGTTCGGCGATATACGCGTCTTGTCGTCGGCGCTCATCGACCTCGGCCCTCCGTCCAGGACAGATCCTGATACAGCGATCCGCCATTGCGGCCGCCTTTGATCTTCACCAGCACGATGGTCACATTGTCGGTTCCGCCACGTTCAAGCACCATCTCCAGCAGCTTCTCGCCTGCTGCCCGTGGTGCCGTGGCCGCCACCACAGCGGCCTCGATCTCGGTGTCGCTGACATGCGCCGTCAGTCCATCGGTGCTCAGCACGAAGACGTCGCCCGGCATGATCTCGCCTTGCTGGAAATCGATAACGACCTCGTCGCTGACGCCCACCGCATGCGTGATGACATTGCGCCGTGGCCAGGTCAGCGCTTCGGTCGCGCTGATCATGCCACGGTCGAGAAGTTCCTGGACTTCGGTGTGATCCCGCGAAATCTGCGAGATCGAGGCGTTGCGCACCAGATAGACGCGGCTGTCACCCGACCATAGGCATGCAAACCGGCCGTCCATCGCCAGCAGCGCTGCGACTGTCGAGCCGATAGTGACGCCGCGCGATTCCGATATCTGGCGGATTTCGGCATTGGCCCGGCTCAACCGATCCTCGAAGCGCGCGCGAAGGTCCGGCGCGGAACTCGCAATGCCGATCGTCGCCAGATGGTCGACGATGCTGGCCGACGCGACTTCTCCGGCGTGATGTCCGCCCATGCCGTCGGCGACGACCCACAGGCCGGTTTGCGGCTCGACCAGATAGCTGTCTTCATTGAGTTCGCGCACGCAGCCTTTGTGACTGACGCCAAAGCTTTCAAAGGGAAGGGCGACATTGTTCAACTTGCCACCAAGCGCTTTCCAAA
>JBDSLV010000299.1:0-3845 GCA_039916205.1 Mesorhizobium sp.
TGGCGCCAGAACGCACCAGCGTGTCGCAGATTTCCAGCGCCTGCTCACCCGTGTCGGGCTGCGAGATCAGCAGGTTTTCGAGATCGACGCCGAGCTTGCGGGCATAGACCGGGTCGAGCGCGTGTTCAGCATCGACGAAGGCACAGATGCCGCCCTTCTTCTGGGCTTCCGCCACCGTGTGCAGCGCCAGCGTCGTCTTGCCCGAGCTTTCCGGCCCATAGATCTCGACGATACGGCCACGGGGCAGGCCACCGACGCCAAGCGCGATGTCGAGGCCAAGCGAGCCGGTCGGCACCGTTTCGATCTCGACGACCTGCTCGTTCGCGCCGAGCCGCATGATCGAGCCCTTGCCGAAAGCCCGCTCGATTTGCGACAGCGCCGCATCCAGAGCCTTTGATTTGTCCACCGCTTTGTCCTCTACAAGCCGCAAAGAATTCTGAGCCATGATACATCACCCCTTGGTCGTCAATGAAGGCCGGACAATCCGTAATCCCTGCCAATTTGTACCTTTTTTGTTCTCGTTTGGCAAGAGGGGTCAAATATCTGAAAAACAATCGAGATCGGCGTTTGTTCTTTTTTCGTTTCATGAAATGCGGCGCGGGCAGATTCGTCCCAGTGCCGCACGGTTCCAACACGTCGCCCGACCGAATCGATTTCCCGACGAGCAAGCCTAGCCAGGTAGCCTAGCGCTTGTGCCGGGCAATTAACAAAGGCATATCGCCAGAATGGTGAAATCCCCTGACATCCTCGCGATAGGCGGCGCCCATATCGACCGGCGCGGCCAGGTTTCCGGCGCCTATGTGCCGGCCGCATCCAATCCCGGCACGATGCGCGAAGATGTTGGCGGCGGTGTCTTCAACGCGCTCCGGACAATCGTGAGGCGCGGCGTCCCGGCGTCGTTGCTGTCAGTGCGCGGCGGCGATGCCGCGGCCGATACGGTTTCGCGCGCCATCACCGAGGCACGCATCACCGATCTGTCGGTGGTGTTTCTCGACCGGACGACGCCCAGCTACACGGCGCTGATCGACAGCGACGGCGAGCTGATCGTCGGTTTCGCTGATATGGCGCTGTACGACCTGGCTTTCCCCAAGCAGATGCGGCGCTCCAAGGTGCGCGAGGCAGTCCATTCGGCCGCGGCGGTGCTGTGCGACGCTAATCTGCCGGCTTCGGCGCTGGAACGGCTGGCGGTGCTTGCCAAGGGCAAGCCGATGTTTGCCATCGCCATCTCACCGGCCAAGGTGGTGCGGTTGATCCCCGTTCTGGGTGAACTGGCGCTTGTCTTCATGAACCGGCGCGAGGCGATGGTACTGGCCGGCGTCAACGCGCAAGCGACCGAGCGGGAGATCGTCGACGGCTTGAGATGCAGCGGCTTGAAAAGCGGTGTCGTGACGGCGGGCGGTGGCCCGGTGCTCGGTTTTGATGAAGCCGGCGCCTTCACCATCCTGCCGCCGGCGCCAAGGAAGGTCGCCGACGTCACAGGCGCCGGCGACGCGCTGGCCGGCGCGACGGTCGCGGCCTTGCTGCGCGATGCTCCTTTGCGCTCGGCTCTCAGGGAAGGTGTCGCTGCAGCGACACTTGCTATCGAGAGCGCCAACGCCGTACCCGATTTCACCGCAGCCACCTTCAGTGAGGCACTGGGCCTTGTGCCGCATGCGGACGAAATGCCATGACACCGGCAAATTGACTTGTTGGCGCTTCCTTCGCGGGAATGCTCCGGACGGAGAGACCCATGACACCAGAAACCGCCCGCCCCTTCATCGACATCCATCAGCCGGTGGAGGCGGCACTCGCCGCCGGGCGCCCAGTGGTCGCGCTGGAAAGCACGATCATCACCCATGGCATGCCCTACCCGGACAATGGCGCCATGGCAGCGAATGTCGAAAAGATCATCACCGATGGCGGCGCCGTACCGGCGACGATCGCCGTGGTTGGCGGCCGCATCAAGATCGGCCTTTCCGACGGTGAGCGTGAGTCGCTGGCCATGACTGGCGATGCGATGAAGCTGTCGCGCGCCGATCTGGGCTTCGCGGTCGCACAGGGGCGCACTGGCGGCACCACGGTTGCCGCCACGATGATCGCCGCACATATGGTTGGCATCAAGGTGTTCGCCACCGGCGGCATCGGCGGCGTGCACAAGGGCGCCGAAAAGAGTTTTGACATTTCGGCGGACCTTGACGAGTTGGCCCGCACGCCGGTCATCGTCGTGTCGGCCGGCGCCAAGGCCATCCTCGACATCGAAAAGACGCTCGAAGTGCTGGAGACGCGTGGCGTACCAGTGGTCGGCCATGGTTGCGAAACGATGCCGGCCTTCTGGTCACGGCATTCGCCTTTCCGCGCCCCGCTGACCTTGCACACGCCTGAAGAGATCGCGCATTTCTACAAGACCCGGCAAGCACTCGGGCTCGGCGGCGGCGTGCTGATCGCCAACCCGGTGCCGGAAAACCATGAAATCCCGGCCGAGGAGATGGCGGGCTATATCGAAGCGGCGCAGAAGGCCGCCGAGGCGCTCAACGTGACCGGCAAGGCGGTGACGCCGTTCCTGCTGGGAAAAATCCTCGAACTGACCGATGGCAGAAGCCTGAAGACCAACATCGCGCTGGTCGAGAACAACGCACGGCTGGCGGCCAGGATCGCCAAGGCTTTGTAGCACCCTATTTGCCGGCTCGCCGCCCGGCCTCGTAGGCGCGGCGCGCCCAGTCCGCCATTTCGTCGGGATCGTCGAACGCGGTGTCGGGAATGCTCCAGTAGGGCATCGAAACCAGTTTGCCGTGCCGCGAGCCGGTATAGGTCCATTGCTTGCAGCCGGCGGCCTCGAAATCGGGCGCGCTTTGCTCGTCGGCCTTCAGCATCAGCTCGCCGCGCAGCGCGATGGCGACAATGACGCCATCGCAGTAGATGCCCTTGCCGCCAAACAGCTTGCGGATGCTGACCGGCCCAAGGCTCTGGAAGAGTTCTTCTATGTGTTCGTTGTCCATGCCGCGACCATGCCACCGCGATGCGGGCTTGTCATTGCCGCAACCAAAATCATGCTGACAGGTTGAAAGAGGATCGATCGGAGTTTTCCGCCATGACCGTCCTGCTCAAGGGTTCCTGCCGCTGCAATGCCATCCGCTTCGAGGTGGACAGCCACACGCCGGCACCCTTCATGCTGTGCTACTGCTCGATCTGCCGCAAGCAGCAGGGCGGCGGTGGCTTCGCCATCAATCTCGGCGCCGACAACGAGACATTGAACATCAGGGGCAAGAGAAGCCTTGGTGTCTACCGGGCCAAGATCGAGGATGACGAGCATCCGCATTGCGAGATCTCGTCTGGTGAGCGGAATTTTTGCCGGAAATGCGGTTCGGCGCTCTGGCTTTACGACCCGACCTGGCCGGACCTGGTGCATCCGTTCGCGTCGGCGATCGACAGCGATCTGCCGATCCCTCCGGAGCGGGTGCATCTCATGCTGAAATACAAGGCGAACTGGGTAGAACCCGAGATTCACAATGGCGACAAAACCTTCGAAGTCTACCCGGAGGAATCAATCGCCGATTGGCACAAACGAACAGGAATGTGGGTCGACTAGCGCGCGCCGTGCTGGCTCAGGCGGAGGCCCGTGCCTCGGCCAGCGCCTTGAGGTCGGCCGGCTTCAGCTCGACCGATTCGCCGCAGCCGCAGGCCGAACTCTGGTTCGGGTTGCGGAAAGTGAAGCCGGTGCGAAGCGTCGTCGCCTCGAAATCCATTTCGGTGCCCAGGAGATAGAGCGCCGCCTCGGGCGCGACATAGACGTCGGCGCCATTGCGCTCGATATGGTCGTCCTTGGGATTGGGCTCTGTCACCAGGTCGATCGTGTATTCCATCCCGGC
>JBDSLV010000300.1:0-12957 GCA_039916205.1 Mesorhizobium sp.
TCAGCACGGCGTTTGCCACAGCTCCGGCAGAGCGAAGTCGCGAACAGTATGCTGGGTCCAGAGTCTAGATTTGGCGGCGACGGTACCAGGACATAGGTATATGATGATTGAGAATTCGCGATCACAGCAAATCTGTTGGCGGTATCGGTGATGGCAATGGTTGAGTTTGAAAGTGGCGCCATTCAGGTCGATGTGGCGGTCGTAGCAGAGGGCCTTGGGATCGAACCGCCGCTCGTCCAGGAGGGAATGCGCGAAGGAAAGATCACCAGCCTGTGTGAACGGGGAGTTGACGAGGATCAAGGGCGGTATCGATTGACGTTCTTTTCCGAGAACCGGCGCTTTCGCCTCATCGTCGACCATACGGGCAACGTGGTCCGACGCTCGGCGATTGACTTTGGAGATCGAGGTCTTCCCGCCTCGGCGCGAAAGCCGGGCGCGTGACGACCTCGAGCGGTAAAGGGCCGGCGATGATTGTCGAATCCTCGGACCAGGTGCCGCGCGTGACGTTGTTGAAACGATTTCCGGTGCCGAGAAATCTCGGAGTGGCTCCGAAATCGCGCATTTCGCGCGGGAAGACCTGGCCAGCGGCGCCCGCCGCGACCCGCGTCAAGACGATCGAGATCTATCGTTACAACCCGGATTCAAGCGTGAACCCGCGTCTGGATACTTTCGAGGTCGATCTCGACGATTGCGGCCCAATGGTCCTCGACGCCCTCCTCTGGATCAAGAACAAGGTCGACGCGACGCTTGCCTTCCGGCGCTCGTGTCGCGAGGGCGTCTGTGGCTCCTGCGCCATGAACATAGATGGCGTATCTTTCCATGGTCGTCGATAATCAGACGGCGTTTTTCAGGAAACGCCGCATAACGCATATGGTTCTGAGATCCGGCGGCAGAAGGCTTTCCAAGCTCGTCAGGCCACCATGAGGCGGCAGTTGCCATACCAGCGGAACGATAGCTCACACTCATGTCGTCGCTGCTCCGCTTGGTAGGATGATCACGTAGGTATGCAGACAGCTCGGTGGCGATAGCGTCGAGCTTGGCCTTAAGGCTGTCGTCGCCAACCATCGTCATGCCGGATGACCATTGCGACATGCCGCCGAAGTCAGCGTGGCTGAACTGCGCCATGAGCCCGCCACCGCGTCGCAAAGCATCTAGAACAGCGTCGACAGCGCTCTCGGACACTCCATGCGAACGCGCGAGGCGGGAGGTCAATTCGGCTTTGGTACCCGGATCTGGCATTAACATGTCCCTTCCAGTTGGTACTCAGGCTGTCTTGATCGAAATCGGGCCGTCAGTCCTTCTTAAGAGCATCGGCTTCGTCCTTGAGCCGGGGCCAATCAGCACCATGTTTTTCAAGCAGGGCTCGCGCCTGTTTCGGCGTTATCGCCGCGATCTCGGTTAAATGCTCGACCTCCAGCTCTTGCCCTTTTACGACACGGCTGGCGCTACTCGGCCTTTTTATGGTCATCACGAGGCCCCTTTTTCTGATGCAGAATTCAATTGACCAGATGCCGAAATGCAGGGTTCTCGATCATGTTCGAACTGCTCTGCCCACTGCAAATCCATCAGCCAAGGCTCCCGCCGGCCGATCCAAAGTTCATAGCCAGGTACTATGTCGCTAGGGGCAAGATCGAGCGCGCCCAACATGATCTCCGCCTCGTCATCGCGCAATGACGCCACGCGTGATCCGCAACCAGGGCAAAAGCTTCGGCCCTCAAACGCCTTGAGATCGCCGGACCCTTGATAGGCAGATCGTGCCCAAACGCCGAAGAAGTTGAAAGCGCTGCCGCTTGCGCGTCGGCAATCCTGGCAATGGCAAAGGCCCACGCGAAGCGGGGCGCCTCTGACCGAAAAACGAACACCGCCGCAAAGACAGCCACCCTGTCGGACTTTATCTCCAGTCATGTCACGGCTCTCTTTGGCGGAGCACGGTTCTCGTCGGGGTTGGGAACGGGCAGCTCGTCTGGCAGGAGGTCTGGGTCAGGCTCGCGCACGTCTGGTGTCCAGGTTGGCGCATCCACTGGTGGCTCGTCGTTCGGTTCTGGTTTGGGCGGCATAATTATTCTCCCGGTCTATTGGTCGCACGAGGTGTTTTGCCGGCCACCGCACCGGCGTCGCTTTGCCTGGCAGGGAAGGGGTCGACCGGAGGGTTTTCACCTCTAGGCGGGGCGCCTGCGGTCTTGGGGTTCGCCGGCACTTGGCTTGTATCCTTCCCGCCTGGACTTTTACGCTGAATTTCGGCGCCGGCCGTTTCCGGCTCTCTAACGAGCGCATCGTTAAGATTTTTGATTTTGGCCATGGCGTTATCTCCTTTGCTGGCCAACGACCCGGCATCGGGAATGTTCCATGCGGTGCGGAACTCGCGGTGGCGGCAGTGGTTATCGAGGACCACGCAGGAGGATCAGGAAATGGCTGGCAACGAACACCATCGCGAAACTGGAGCGACGAAATATCCGGCGAAGACCGGTCCGGACCCTACGGATGATTTTTCGCAGGATGCGGCCGGCAACAAAAAGCCCAAGGATGGGATTGGATTGACCCGACCCGTCGACGATGTGGATGACAAGACGCATCAGTCAGATGGGCAGAACCTGCCCGCGCGGGTGACGAGTGCGCGCCCGTAAGCGTTGCCAATCTCAAGCCTCCGCAGACACCAACACTACGCGCAAGTCTGTCACTCCTCCGGCACGGAATTGCCGAGGATGGCTGTAAGAATGAAAGAGCCCGATCACGATCAGTGATCGCGGCAGCGGTGGGTCGACGTCGTAACGGCTTACATCTCGCTGTTTTGAATAATTCCCGCTTCTCCGTCCTTGACATGGGTGCGGGAGCTCGCGGACTTCTTGAGTCGAACGCCAGGGCCGCCATGGATGTTCTCGCCATCACTTAGCCCGGAAAATTCAGTGCGCCCCGATGGCGCGTATCACCAGTGGAGGAAGGTTCCACCCAGATAGTAGTCGATTGGTCTGGTAGCTGACGAGCGGCTCGGTCGGGTAACTGGCCGGGTCGAAGCCTCGTGACAAAGGCCGCCTTGGGCGGTTGAGCAATCCGATGGGCCGTAACGTGAGTGAAGCCTGAGCAGGCCTCGAAAGTGATGATGTGGATGCCGACCCGCCTGAATTTCGGGGAAGGCCGCGCGAACGGGGAAGCAATCGACATGTGCACCCGTTCGATCCGCCGGGGTAATGGGCACGGCACGTCGGAAGGGTGATGCGGGTAACGGGGGAGACCCGCTCGGCATGAGGGTAGCGGCCTCAACGCAGCCGTCAGGACGGCGGTGCCGGTGGGAGTCGGACAGGGTCATAATACCGCTGAAGCCGGGTAATGCCGGTGGAGGGAAGGGCCCTGACTTCTGGTGTGCTTTCGAAGTTGGTGAGGAGGGGGGGGATTGGCGATGCGCCTCGAAACACCCGAAAAGATCAGGAACCTGCAGAGGAAGCTGTATCGTAAGGCGAAGGCGGAGCCCGTTTTCCGCTTCTACGTGCTCTACGACAAGATCTGCCGTGAGGACATGCTGCGCCATGCTATGCGCTGGCCCGCGCAAATGCGGGTTCGCCGGGCGTGGACGGCGTGACATTCGCGAAGATCGAGGCGGAAGGCGCGGAGAGGTGGCTGGCGGGCCTGCGCGAGGAACTTGTCTCGAAGACCTACCGGCCGCAGCCGGTGCGACGGGTGATGATCCCGAAGCCGGGGGGCGGCGAACGTCCGCTCGGCATCCCGACCATTCGGGACCGGGTGGTTCAGACCGCCGCCAAGCTGGTGCTGGAACCGATATTCGAGGCGGACTTCGAGGATGGTGCCTATGGCTATCGGCCCAGACGCAGTGGGACCGACGCAATCAAGGAAGTGCACCGGCTTGTCTGCCGGGGCTACACGGACGTGGTAGACGCCGATTTGTCGAAATACTTCGACACGATTCCGCATTCGGACCTCCTCAAATCGGTGGCCCGGCGCATTGTCGACCGGCAGGTGCTGCGGCTGATCAAGCTGTGGCTGAAAGCGCCGATCGAAGAGCGGGACGGTGACGGGAAACGGCACGTGAGCGGTGGTAAGAGCAGCACGCGCGGCACGCCGCTAGGTGGGGTCGCAAGCCCGCTGCTATCGGTCATCTACATGAACCGGTTCCTGAAACATTGGCGGCTCACCGGACGCGGCGAGGCGTTCCGTGCGCATATCATCTCTTATGCCGATGACTTCGTCATCCTCAGCCGCGGGCACGCGGACGAGGCGCTGGCGTGGACACGTTCGGCGATGATGAAACTCGGGCTGACGCTGAACGAGGCGAAGACCTCGCTGAAGGATGCCCGCACGGAGCCTTTCGACTTCCTTGGCTATACGTTCGGACCTAACCGCTACCGGAAAGACGGCCATTGGTACCTGGGTGCGAGCCCATCCAAGAAGAGCGTGCAACTGATCAAAACGAAGATTGGCGATCACTTGGTAAACGGCAACAAAGAGCCGTGGCCCGTGGTCTGCACCCGGCTGAACAGGCTTCTGCGCGGCTGGTCAGGCTACTTTGGCTATGGAACACGCTTGCCGGCCTATCGAGCGGTCGACAACCACGTCTATGACCGTGTTCGCGCCTTCCTGCGCAAACGGCACAAGGTGCAGGGACGCGGCACACAGCGTTTCTCCGACGACATTGTCTTCGGAAAACTTGGTGTCCTGCGTCTTCGACGCGTGCACATTGGACCGCCGCCGCGTGCCTCACGATGAAACCAGTCGGAAAGCCGGATGCGGGAAATCCGCACGTCCGGTTTGATGAGCGGGGAAGGGAAACGGAGCGATGCCAACACGGCCCAAGCCACCGCGCCCTTCCTCGACTCTACCGGCGGGTTGGCGGATGTGGCGCAAGCCGTTGAAATAACGTAGGATTTGGTTGCTTAGTCCTATCCGCGCCATTTCCCGGAGACCACACCCGCCATGAATGATCCTACGCTGCCACTGACGGGTTTGTCATCTGTCCGCGGCAAGTCCGTCGTCGCCCGTTTTGACGGCGGCATGCTGTCCTCGAACAGTGGTGTTCTGGCTCTGGCCGAGGTGGAAAAGCGGCTGCGTGTGGCCGAGCATCTGGCGCGGTGCATCGATGATCCGCGCTGCCCGGAACAGATCATCCATAGCGTGGCCGATATGATCGGGTTCCGTATGAAGATGATTGCCGCCGGCTACGAGGATGGCAACGACGCCAACCGGCTGCGCTGCGATCCGGTCTTCAAGATGGCCCAGGATGTCCTGCCTTCGGGTCGGGATCTGGCCTCCCAGTCGACGATGTGCCGGCTGGAGAACCTGCCTGGCGTGCGGGAACTGGTCGTTATGGGCCGTGCGATGGTCGACCTCTATTGCGCCTCCTTCCGGCAGGTGCCGAAGCGGATCGTGCTCGACATTGACGACACTTTTGACGCGGTGCATGGCGGCCAGCAGCTCCGCCTGTTCCCCATCACGACGAATACGGCTTCCAGCCGATTGTTGTGTTCTATGACGACGGCCGGTTCGTCGGTGCGGTCCTGCGACCAGCGAAGCGGCCGAGCGGGGCAGAAATCCGCCCCCACCTGCGCCGCCTGGTGCGGGCGATCCGGAGCAATTGGCCGAACACCCGGATCCTGATCCGGGCCGACAGCCACTATTGTAGTGCGCTGGTCATCGACTGGTGCCGCGCCAACGGTATCGACTTCATCCTCGGCGTGGCGCCCGCCACGACCCTGCGCAAGCATGTCGAGGATCTGGAGATCAGCACGACGGCGCGCTTTGAAGCGCCGAAGACGAACAAGGTCCGCAGGTTCAAGGAGTTCGTTGACGGTGCCGCCAGCTGGAGCCGCGTCGAGCGCATCATCGCCCGCGTCGAGGTCGGCGCCCAAGGTGCCGATACCCGCTTCATCGTCCCAATCTTGCAGGTGGCAAGGCCAAGGCACTCTACGAGGATGTCTACTGCCGGCGCGGCGCTGCCGAGAACCACATCAAGTCCTGGAAGACGCATCTCGCCGCCGACCGCACATCCTGCACAAGAGCGACGGCCAACCAGTTCCGGTTGTTCCTGCATGCAGGCGCCTATTGGCTGATGTGGGGCTTGCGCGCTGCGATGCCGAAACGCTCGAGCTTTGCCGTCGCCCAATTCGACACGCTGCGATTGCGCCTCATCAAGATCGCCGCGCGGGTGGTCGAGATGAAAACCCAAATCCGCCTGCACCTGCCGTCATCCTGCCCCGACCAGCGTATTCTGCGCATCGTCCTCGATCGCATCCCCCAACTCGCGACATAAACGACGGGGCGCAGACGTCCCGAAACAACCCGCCGACCGCAACCTGCAAACCCCGCCTACCATCACGACGGATCATCGCCGGCGCCCGACGAGGCTTGTCAGAATGCACCCCGAGGGCGGCCAGATCGCCGATGCAGGCCGCCGAAAGCCGATCGCCGTGCATCAAGCGGGTTAGAAAGGCAACCCCCGCCAGTTCGAGCGCCGCTCTCATCTCAAGAAGCATGTCGCTGGCGGGAATGCGCTTACCCTTTTCGAAATCGCGAACCGTACTCGCTGAGCTGCGCTTTGGCGCCAAGTCTCGCTTGTGACCAGCCCAGCAGAGCTCGCGCGGCTCGGCATTGCTCCGAAGTCAACTGGGTCACGAATTTCTCCTCAGACGGCACTCTGCTCGTTTTGGTTTAGGCGCTCTTGCGCTTCGTCGCGGCGCTCTTCTTGGGAGGCGACGATCCCTCCTGTTGCAGACTCTTCTTGAGGATCTCGGCCAGGTTGATGACGTTCTCCTTCGGCTTTGGTGCCGCCTTTGGTGGTGCCTTGCCCTTCCGCTTCGCATCGATCATGGCAATCAGCGCATCCTCGTAGGTGTCCTCGAATTTCGAGGGATCGAAAGTGGTCACCTTTTTGTCGATGAGCATGCCTGCGATTTCCAGCAACTCGGGATCGTACTTCGCCTTGGTCAAACCATCGAAGACACTCTCCTCGGAAACCATCTCATTGTGGTTTCGCAGCTCTGTCATCACCATGCCCTTGCCATAGGGCTGGATCAGCACTTCGCGGCCGCGCTGATAGAGCACGATGCAGGAGCGCGCGGCGACGCCCTTGTTCTTCATCGCATCGCGAATGACGCCATAGGCCTCGACCGCCGCCCCGTCAGCCGGAATAAGGTAGTAGGGTTTTTCGAGATATCGAGTATCGATCTGGTCGATCGCCACGAACTCACCGACCTCAAGTGTGTGATCCGACGTTAGCTTCAGCGCCTTGATGTCGTCGGGCTCGATCTGCAGGAATTCATCCTTTGAGACTTCGAACCCCTTGACTTGGTCTTCCGAGTCTACCGTTTTCCCCGTCTTCTCGTCGGCATACACGCTCTTAACGGGAAGTCCGTCCTTGCGGTTCAGGATCTTGAAGTGGATCTTGGACGCCTCGCTCGTGGCGCCGACAATTTTGACGCCGCACGTAACCGAACCGACCTTCAAGAAGCCTTTCCACACAGCGCGAGGCGCAACCATCATGTTCATCCTATTTCCGTCTGGGCAAACGGCGCTCCGTCCAAATCGTTCCTATCGTGCGGTCGGCTTATAAAACATCGCTCAGGTTGACCGCACCTGTTCAGCAAGATGTCGGCCGGCAGGCCGGGGAACGCCTTAGCCCATCCGGCTTCGCAAAACGCTCTGCTCACACATCGTAAGCCGGAAAAGTCGAGATCGCTGCGTGGCGAACCTTCGGGTCAATCACAAGCTTGTGGTTCCGGCCTTTCCGCTACGGCCATCGGTCAGGTCATCGAACACGCTCTTCACGAACTTCAAGGGCCGGCCTCGCCAGCTTTGGCGGCGAGCCCCCCGTATGTCAGACCCGGTTCACATCGCGTGGGCGGTCACGCCCAATGTCATTCGGGGTGTAGTCGTCAGCGTCGGCGTCAAAGCCGGTCCATCCGCCGGCCTGGTACTCGCCACGACGTTCTTCAAGATTTACCGACTTCGTCTGCCCGAGGATCCGCTCAGCCGCAGTCACCAATTGGTCATCGACCTTTGCGGTAACCAACGTGCCGCCGCGGCGCACTCCCTCGGCGTAGACATGGGCATCCGTTTCAGAAACGCCGGAATCAGTAAGGGCTCCAACGATGCCGCCAGCCGCGCCACCAACCACCGCGCCGCCAACGGCACCGACCGCAGTGGCAGCGAGCCACCCGGCAGCCACCACAGGACCGACTCCTGGAATGGCCATGAGGCCAAGTCCTGTAAGCAGGCCGCCTGCGCCGCCGACAAGAGCACCGAGCCCGACACCGCCGGCGGCATCGTCCGCGGCCTTGGAGGTGTTAACATCGTGGCGGTTGTCCGTGTTGTTGGCAACGATGCTGATGTCGGAATGCGGAACACCGCTAGCTTCCAATTCGCCGACGGCATCAGAAGCATCGTCGTAGTTGTCGAAAAGTCCGGTTACGGTTTTCATCATTTGATCTCCTGAATTTAAGTTTCAGTTCGTGCCGGCAACGACGTTGCCCTTGTAGTCCAGCGCGACGGTCGTGTTCTTGCCGTCCTTGGTCGCCTGGCCGCGCCAGATGCCCTGGTCATCCTTTGTCAGCTTCGACACATCCGCGAAGCCAGCACCCTGGATCCGGTCCTTGGCCTGATCTTCCGTGAAGCTATTTGCGCCGGCAAGCGGAGGGGTGGGATCGGGTGTGTCACCAACGGTGGTCTTGGGCGTCGCCGAACTTGACGATTGGCTGTCCATGGTCGCCGCGATTTTCTCGATCATCTCCTGGTGCATCTTGAGTGTCGGCACCGTCTGCTGAGCGAACGTCTTCAACTCGGCGTTGTCGCCATCCTGGGCGTAGCTCTCGAACAACGCCACCGCATCCTTATGCGCGGCTCGCTGCATCGCGACGTAGGGGGCGTCGATCGCGTCCTTTCCATTTTGCAGAGTGTCGACATCACCCTTGTGCTTGGCGTCCAGTTCTTTTGGGATTGTAAGCTTCTGCTCGCCGGCGATCGTCTCAAGCTTTGCATTGGCCGCACCGTGATCATCGATCATCTTATACGCGAAGTCCTTCAGGCTCTGATCCTGAACTTTATCCTCGGCAACCTTGCTCGAATCCACCTCGAACATACCGCCTGCAGCGGCCTTGTTGACGAATTCCTGCGCGCTGTCGGCAGCAAGTGCGGGCAGGGCAAAAATCATAGCTGTCGCGGTGGCCAGTGTGGCCAAGAGTAGGCGGGCTTTCATGAGGTGATCCTTTTTAATGCACACATGTGCTGAGGACCTAATCTGCGGGGGGGACCTTTGTTCCGGCCAAAAGGCAATAAAGCGACACCTCTGCAGGAAAGTCGTGAGCGTAAGCTACGAGGGGCGGCACTGTCCGATATCTGCTTGGAAGGACTTGGATTGAAGCGCTAAGCCCTTCGTGCTGGACGCGATACAGACCGGGCGCGCCAACGATCGACAAGCATCGACGGCGCTGACGATTTCACTCCCGAGCCTCTAGCAATTCGATAAGCGCGCGGAACGAAACGATCCTCCTGTAGTTGAGCGTCGTCGCAAGAGGAAATTTTACCATGGCCAAAGCACCTAAGAAGCTTGACGATCTTTTTCACGACACGCTGAAAGACATCTATTTTGCCGAAAAGAAAATCGTCTCGACCTTGCCGAAAATGGCCAAGGCGGCACACAGCGCCGATCTTAAAGCTGCGTTCGAGAAGCACCTGACCGAAACCAAGGGGCACGTCGAGCGGCTAGAGAAGGTTTTTGCCGTAATCGGCAAAAAACCGACTGCCAAGACCTGCGCCGCAATTGTGGGCATTACCGACGAAGGCGCCGAGATCATGGAAGAGTATAAGGGAGCACCTGCATTGGACGCCGGCCTGCTCGCCGTGGCGCAGGCGGTAGAGCATTATGAGATTTCGCGCTACGGGACCATGCGCACCTGGGCGGAAGAACTCGGCTTGACTGAAGCGGTCAACCTGCTGGACGCGACGCTTGAAGAAGAAAAGATGACCGACCTGTCTTTGACCCAACTCGCAACATCTGCGGTCAATAGGGCTGCCGAGGCTACCGTCTAATCCATCTCTTGGTGGTGGCCCTTGAGTGCGGGTCAGCACCAACAATTTCATGAAGACTATCCGTCCGACAGGTCGTCGGAAGCTAGGCGCAGAATCGCCTATCGGGGTTCCCGTATGTTGCGCAAGCTTGATCTTCGCACAGGCCGACCGGTGTGGTTTGCCTACCGTGCTCCTGCGGTCCCAGTCGCCTCGCTGTCCCGTGACCTGAAAACCGAAATCCTTGTGATTGGCATGGGGATCAGTGGCGCAATGATAGCAGAGGCGCTGACGGCCCGGGGCCATGAGGTCGTCTGCATTGACCGGCGAGGGGCGATGATTGGCTCTACGCCTGCTACGACGGCTCTCGTTCAGTTCGAAATCGATCAACCGATGATCAAGCTGAGCAAGATTATTGGCAACGAGTCCACGCAGCAGGCTTGGCGTCGATCCCGGATGGCAGTCACCAATCTCAAGGGCCGAATTGCCAATTTGGGCATCGACTGCAAATCCTCCAGCACGCCATCGCTTTACCTCGCTGGCAACCAACTGGGCCCAACCGAGCTGCACGAAGAAGTCGATGCGCGGCGGGAGGCGGGGATCGCTGCCACCTACATTGAGCCCAAGGAATTGCGCGAGCGATTTGGTATCGAGCGGCTTGGCGCCATCCTCAGCGATGAAAACCTCGCTCTCGATCCGCGCAAATTGACAGCTGGGCTTTGGCTCAAGGCCTTGCAGAGAAAAGCCAGGTTTTATGCGCCGGCCGAAGCAACCACGATCGAGGATAGCCGCGGCGAGGTGGTGGTGCAGACGAAGGAGGGGCCGAGCATCACGGCAAAGCACGTGGTCCTGGCAACTGGCTATGAGCTCACCGACATCGTCCCGCCTGCAGAGCACCAGATCATTTCGACCTGGGCCATCGCCACTCGACCGCAGAAAGCTGCGGTATGGCCGACTGCCGCATTCATCTGGGAGGCCTCAGACCCGTATCTTTATATGAGGTCGACGATCGACGGCCGCGTGATATGTGGCGGCGAAGACGAAGAATTCACCGATGAGGTTCTCCGCGACGAATTGATCGACGAGAAGATCGCGAGGATCTCGGCGAAGCTTGGAGTTCTTTTTCCGCGGTTGAACACAACGCCCGAATTCGCCTGGGCGGGTTCATTTGGCACGACCAAGACCGGATTGCCTCACATCGGCGCAGTTCCGCGACATCCTCGTTTGTTCGCGGTGATGGGGTATGGCGGCAATGGCATCACATTCTCCCAGATCGCATCCGAACTTGTCACTGCGGCACTGGAAGGGCTGACCGACTGCGACGCCAAACTCTTCAATTTCAGCTAACCGCCGCGCCGCTCAGCCCGACATCGTGCAGTAGCCAAGGGCAATCCCGTCCAGCCACCCGAGAGGAAGCTAACATGCCCACCAAAAAGACGAACCAGCAAGACCAGGCAACAATCCATGACCAGACCCTTGTGAGGGGGCAGGGGGGCGAGCTGCACCAAATCGCTGATGGTGACGAGAACGTCCTGACGACGGCCAACGGCGTGCCGCTTTCGGATGACCAGAACACTCTAAAAGCTGGCGAACGCGGACCCACTCTGATCGAAGATTTTCATTTCCGCGAGAAGATTTTTCACTTCGATCATGAGCGCATCCCCGAGCGCGTGGTGCATGCGCGCGGCTATGGGGCGCACGGGTATTTCGAAACCTACGAGTCGCTTGCCAAATATACGCGTGCGGACATCTTTCAACGTGCTGGCGAGAAGACCCCGGCGTTTGTCCGATTCTCGACGGTGGCCGGCAGCAAGGGCTCGTCAGACCTCGCGCGCGATGTGCGCGGCTTTGCCGTCAAACTCTACACTCAGGAAGGCAATTGGGACATCGTCGGCAACAACATGCCTGTGTTCTTTATCCAGGATGCCATCAAGTTCCCGGACCTCATCCATTCGGTGAAACCAGAGCCAGATCGCGATTTTCCGCAGGCGGCCTCGGCGCATGACACTTTCTGGGACTTCGTCTCCCTCACGCCTGAAAGCATGCATATGATCATGTGGGTGATGTCGGACCGGGCGCTTCCGCGCTCGCTACGCTTCATGCAGGGATTTGGGGTGCATACGTTCCGCATGCTCAACGCAGCCGATGAATCGACCTTCGTTAAATTCATCTGGAAGCCGAAGCTTGGGATGCAATCGGTCACGTGGAACGAGGCGGTGAAGATCAACGGCGCCGATCCCGACTTCCATCGCCGGGATCTCTGGGACGCCGTTAATGCCGGGAATTTCCCCGAGTGGGAACTGTGTCTCCAGCTATTTGATCAGGAGTTCGCGGACAGCTTTGATTTCGACGTGCTGGATGCCACGAAGCTCATCCCGGAGGAACTCTTGCCGGCCATTCCGGTTGGACGGCTGGTCCTCGATCGCATGCCGGACAATTTTTTCGCGGAGACGGAGCAGGTTGCCTTCATGACGCAGAACGTGCCCCCTGGCATCGACTTCTCGAACGATCCATTGCTACAAGGCCGGAACTTCTCATACCTGGATACGCAGCTGAAGCGGCTGGGTGGTCCCAATTTCACGCATATCCCCGTCAACGCCCCAAAATGCCCGTTTCATCATTTCCAGCAGGACGGCCACATGGCCATGCGCAGTCCAACCGGACGGGCCAACTATCAGCCCAACTCGTTTGGCGCCGGCCCGCGAGAGTCGCCTCAACGTGGGTTCAGATCCTTCTCGGAGGTCGAAACAGGCCCAAAGGCCAGGCTACGGGCGGAAAGCTTCGCCGATCACTATAGCCAGGCGCGGCAGTTCTTCAGGAGCCAGACCGAGACGGAACAACGCCATATTGCAATGGCCATCACATTCGAGTTGAGCAAGGTCGAGACGGCGACTATTCGGGAACGCGTCCTGTCGCATCTGCTCAACATCGACGAGACGCTCGCGAAAACCG
>JBDSLV010000301.1:0-7744 GCA_039916205.1 Mesorhizobium sp.
AAGGCGTTCTTCTCCAGCCCGGCGCGATGCGTCAGCAATTCGTCGATGGTGATCGCCTTGAAGCGCGGATCTTTCGGCCCATCGGCGCCCTTGTTGCGCTGGAAGTAGCCCGCGAGGACCGTGCCGAGCGTATCGGTGAGCGCCAGTTGCTTGTGGTCGACCATGCCGGCAATGCACACGCCGGTGATTGCCTTGGAGAGGCTGGCGATCGGGTGCCGCTCGGTGGGCTTCCAGCCATGGTCATAAGAGCCGACGAGGTTCTGGTGCAGCGCAACCGCGACCTCGGCATCGGCGATGTTGTATTCGGTCATCCATGATTTGACGGCCGCATCGACGCTGTCGGCGACCGGGTTCGGATTTGCCAGCGCCGGCGTCGCGGCAAGCCCTGCCATCAGGGCAAAGCCCAGACAGTTTCCCCATGCCTTGAGCACCTTGGCCTCCTCCCAGCTGAAGCTCGGTTCTGTAGCGACATTGACACGGCCCGCGCGTGGCGGCCAATAACAGTCTCGGCAACGGTTCGGGTCATTGCCTCGCCTCGCTGTCGCCTTGATGTCTCGTTGCCCCGGCCTGTCCCTTGCCTTGACTGTCCCTTGCCTTGACTCTGGGCAAACCTTCGGTTAGGGACAGCGCGCAATCGGCGTGGAGGGTTCTTCCACGCCGCTTGTTTTTTGGTCCCGCAGACTGACAAAAAGACGGCCGAAAAGGCCGACCGAACAGCGAAAGGCAAAAAATGTTCGCAGTCATCAAAACGGGCGGTAAGCAGTATCGCGTTGCCGCCAACGATCTCCTGAAGATCGAAAAAGTCGAAGCCAATGTCGGCGATATCGTCGAAATCGGCCACGTTCTCGCGCATGGCGAGGGCGAGAATGTCACGTTCGGCGCGCCGTTCGTGGAAGGCGCTTTGGTCACCGCCGAAGTCGTCGAACAGGGCAAGAACCGTACCGTCATCGCTTTCAAGAAGCGTCGCCGGCAGAATTCGCGCCGCAAGATCGGCCATCGCCAGCTTTTGACCACCGTGCGGATCGCCGAGATCCTGCTGGCTGGCGCCAAGCCGACGAAGACGGCGGCAGTGAAGGCGCCGAAGAAGGAAGCCAAGGTAGAGGCGGCGACCGACGTGGCTGCTGAAGCCGCGCCGAAGAAGGAAGCCAAGGCCAAGGCCACGGAGACCGCCGCTGCGCCGCTGTTCAAGGCGCCGAAGGGCGAGCCGGACGACCTGACCGTGATCAAGGGCATCGGCCCGGTCGCAGCCAAGGACCTCGCCGAGCAGGGTATCATCACCTTCGCCCAGCTGGCCAAGCTGTCCGACAAGGATGTGGCCAAGATCGACGAGCACATGCCGTTCAGCGCTGACCAGATCAAGGACTGGCGCGAACAGGCCAAGGAATTGGCGAAGTAAGATTTCCGGCGAAACAGTCGCCGGAATCGGACTTGAAACGGAACGCGAACGCGTTCATAAGGCCTTTTAGGCGCCTTGCGGCGCAACGGAGTTAGTTAGATGGCACACAAGAAAGCTGGCGGCTCGTCGCGCAACGGTCGCGACTCGCATTCCAAGCGCCTGGGCGTGAAGAAGTTCGGCGGCGAAGCCGTCATCCCGGGCAACATCATCATTCGTCAACGCGGCACCACGTGGCATCCCGGCGTCAATGTCGGCATGGGCACGGACCACACCCTTTTTGCGCTCGAATCCGGCGCGGTCACTTTCAACAAAAAAGCCAACGGCCGAACCTACGTATCGGTCAACCCGATTAGCAAAGCAGCGGAGTAGCCGGTTCCGCACCAGAACACCGGCAGCCCATCTCGGGAACCGGTGTCTGGCCAAGCCAGGAAATGGATCAGGGGAGATGGGTTTCCATCTCCCCTTTTTCTTGTGCCTGGAGGACTTTGACATGGTTGCCGAAGCGGAAGACGCCGACGACGAAAGCTACGCGATAGATTGCCCGGTGCTGATCACCGAGCGGCTGGTGATGCGTGCCCCGCGTGAAAGCGATATTGGCCAACTGGCCGTACTTGCCGACAACCGTCATGTCGCCGAAATGCTGGCCCGCATGCCGCATCCCTATGGCGAGGCCGAGGCGCGTGCTTTCCTGGCGATGGCGAAGTCCCGCCGCGCCGGCATCGCCTACGCTTTGACACTGGCTGGTACCGAAACTTTTGTCGGCTGCGCCGGTCTCAACACCACCGAGCGCGGCCTGGAGCTCGGCTACTGGATCGGCGAACCCTACTGGAAGCGTGGCTATGCGACGGAGGCCGCGCATGCGCTGGTCGATCTCGCCTTCCAGCGCACGACAATCCAGGTGCTGCAGGCCTCGACGCGGGTGATCAATCCGGCTTCGCGCCGGGTCATCCACAAATGCGGCTTCCAGTATGCCGGCCAGGGCATGCTGAACTCCATCGTCGCCGGCCAGGTGCCAGTCGAGCGCTATCGCCTCGACAGGAAGACCTGGACTAGCCTGCGCAACTGGGTCCACTTCTAGGCATGTCGAGGTTCAGGTGAGGTCCGGCCCGACCTGAATCTCGACACGCTTTGGCGCGTGGACCGAAACCAAAGGTTCGGACGACTCAGCCAAGTTCCAGCCAGACCGGCAGGTGGTCTGAACCGACCGCCTGGTCGTCGACCCAGAACCGCTTCAACGATCTGGCGAGCGAGGCGCTGGTGAAGATGTAGTCGATGCGCTTGTGGCGGCTGGCGGCGGCGGGCTGTTTGGGGTCGACCCAGCTGGTGAGGCCGTCACCCGCCACATTGAGGCGCATGGCGGCGTCGACAGCGAAATCGGCGGTCAGCGGCATGCCGAATTCATGATCGGGCCTGCCGGCGAGTTCGACATATTCGGGCGACCCCGCCAGCATGTTGAAATCGCCCATGGCGACAAAGGCTTCAGGATGGGGCAATTCCGGCAGGCCGATCTCAGCGACGCCGGACAAAGCACCGCCTTCAAGTGCGTAATTCAGCAGGCGCTGGCGCAGGAACTGGATCTGCCTGGCGCGTTCAACCGGGCTGCGATGATCGAGATGGATGGAATAGAAGCGGATGAAGCCAAGCGGCGTCTCGACCAGTGCTTCGAGCGCGCCGCGCTGGAAGTTCATCACCTCGAAGCTGCGGCTGCGCGGCAAAAGCAGATTGCGCGACAGATGAATGGGCGTCTTCGACAGGATCATGTTGCCGAGCTGGAAGGTGCTGGTGACGGCGCGGCCGTTCTCGATGCGCGAGCCGAGATTGGCCTCGAAATTGCTGCCATAGACGGCAAAGTAATCGGGCAGGGCGTCGCCAATCTCGGCGACCATGTCGCGCCCGCCGTTCCTGGGGTTGTTGCGGGTAACCTCCTGCAGCGCGATCACATCGGCGCCGCGCACGGCATCGGCGATGCGCCCGACGTCATATTGCTCGTCGAGGCCGATGCCGTACTGGATGTTATAGGTTACAAGCTTCATTCCGCCATCTCCGCCGCAACTACAAAACAGCCTCGCCCTTCGCCCCACCTTGGTTTAGAGCAATGGCGCAAAGCCACTAGCAGAAACTGCACAATCCCATGAAATTTCTCGATCAAGCCAAAGTCTATATTCGCTCCGGTGACGGTGGCGCCGGCTCGGTGTCGTTCCGGCGCGAAAAATTCATCGAGTTCGGCGGGCCGGACGGCGGCGATGGCGGCCGTGGCGGCGATGTCTGGCTGGAAGCGGTCAACGGGCTGAACACGCTGATCGACTATCGTTACCAGCAGCATTTCAAGGCCAAGACCGGCGTTCACGGCATGGGCCGCAACATGACCGGCGCCAAGGGCACCGATGTGACGCTGAAAGTGCCGGCCGGAACGCAGGTCTTCGAAGAAGACAACGAAACGATGATCTGCGACATGACCGTTGTCGGCCAGCGTTTCCTGCTGGCCAAGGGCGGCAATGGCGGCTTCGGCAACCAGCATTTCAAGACATCGACCAACCAGGCGCCGCGCCGTGCCAATCCCGGCCTGCTGGGCGAAGAGCTCAACATCTGGCTGCGGCTGAAGCTGATCGCCGATGCCGGCCTCGTCGGACTGCCCAATGCCGGCAAGTCGACTTTTCTGGCCGCCGTCACCGCTGCCAAGCCGAAGATCGCCGACTACCCTTTCACCACGCTGCATCCCGGCCTCGGCGTTGCACGCATCGATGCGCGTGAATTCGTCATCGCGGATATCCCGGGGCTGATCGAAGGCGCGCATGAGGGCGTTGGCATCGGCGACCGTTTCCTTGGCCATGTTGAGCGCACGCGTGTGCTGCTGCACCTGGTCTCGGCGCAGGAGGAGAATCCGGGCAAGGCCTACAAGACCGTGCGCACCGAGCTTGACGCTTATGGCAATGGCCTGACCGACAAGGTCGAGATCGTCGCGCTCAGCCAGATAGACACGCTCGATGCCGATGGGCGCAAGAAGAAGGTCGCTTCGTTGAAGCGTGCCGCCGGCCGCGCGCCGATGTTGTTGTCGGCGGTCACCGGCGAAGGTGTCGAGGCCGTGCTGCGGGCCTTGATGGCGGTAGTGGCGGAGGCACGCGCGCAGATCGCGGCACCGGTCGAGACGCGCTGGGAAAAGTAGGCCGATGCAGTCGCTGAAGAAATACCGGCGCATCACCGTCAAGATCGGTTCGGCGCTGCTGGTCGACCGCGCGACGGGCCTGAAGCGTGACTGGTTGGCCTCGCTCGCCGATGACATTGCAGTATTGGCCCAGGGCGGGGCCGAAATCCTGGTCGTGTCCTCCGGTGCGATCGCGCTCGGGCGCACCATTCTAGGCCTTGGCAAGCGGGCGCTGAAGCTTGAGGAAAGCCAGGCCGCCGCCGCCGTTGGCCAGATCGCGCTGGCCGGGGCCTGGTCGGACGCGCTCGGCAAGGGCAATCTGAAATCCGGCCAGATCCTTCTGACGCTCGGCGATACCGAGGAGCGCCGGCGCTACCTCAACGCCCGGGCGACGATTTCAACGCTGCTCAAGATGAAGGCGGTGCCGGTCATCAACGAGAACGACACGGTGGCGACGTCCGAAATCCGCTATGGCGACAATGACCGGCTGGCCGCCCGCGTCGCCACCATGATGGGCGCCGACCTTCTGGTGCTGCTTTCCGACATCGACGGGCTCTATACGGCGCCGCCGGCGCTGGACCCCGGCGCGAAATTCATTCCCGTGGTCGACCGCATCACGCCCGACATCGAGGCGATGGCGGGTGCTGCTGCCTCTGAATTGTCGCGTGGCGGCATGCGGACGAAGCTCGATGCCGGCAAGATCGCCACCGCTGCCGGCACCGCGATGATCATCACGGCGGGTACGCGGCTGTCGCCCCTGATGGCGATCGAACGCGGCGAGCGCGCCACCTTCTTCCGGCCAAGCAGCAACCCGGTAAAGGGCTACAAGACCTGGATCGCCGGCCAGCTCGAGCCGGCTGGAAGACTGACGGTCGATGCCGGCGCCATCGGTGCGCTTTTGTCGGGAAAATCCCTGCTGCCGGCAGGCGTGAAGCTGGTCAGCGGCAATTTCGCGCGCGGCGACACGGTGGCGATCCTGTCGCCCGAGGGCCGCGAGATCGCGCGCGGGCTGGTTGCCTATGATGCCGCCGATGCCGTAAGGATCGCTGGCCTGAAGACGGCCGAAATCGAGACGGTGCTTGGCTATGAGGCGCGTTCGGCGATGATCCACCGCGACGACCTTGTGGTAAGCCATTCGGGTGACCAAGTATTGGCGGGCGACCAGATACTGGCCGATGGCCAGATATCGAGAGGAGGGTGAACATGCTGAAGCTGCATGAAAAATCCCGGGATGATACCGTCGCGCTGATGGCCGATATTGGCCATCGCGCCCGCGCCGCTGCCCGACCGCTGGCCGTTGCCTCGACCGCAGCCAAGAATGCCGCGCTCCTCGCCATGGCCGAGGCGATCATGGCGCGCGAGCAGGGCATTCTCGATGCCAATGCCATCGATGTTTCCAATGGTGAGGAAAGCGGGCTTTCCGGCGCGTCCATGGACCGGCTGAAGCTCAATCCCGCACGGGTCCGTGCCATGGCCGACGGGATCCGCGAGATCGCCGCGTTGCGCGATCCGGTTGGCGATGTCATCGCCGCCTGGGATCGCCCGAACGGCCTGCATATCGAGCGCGTGCGCACGCCACTCGGCGTCATCGGCGTCATCTATGAAAGCCGCCCGAATGTGACCGCCGATGCCGGGGCGCTTTGCCTCAAGGCCGGCAATCCGGTGATCCTGCGCGGTGGCTCGGACTCGCTCAACTCGTCAGGCGCGATCCATGCTTGCCTGGTCGAAGGACTGAAGGCCGCCGGCTTGCCGCAAGATGCCATCCAGCTTGTGCCGACAACCGACCGCGCCGCTGTCGGCGAGATGCTGAAAGGCCTTGGCGGTGCGCTGGACGTGATCATTCCGCGCGGCGGCAAAAGCCTGGTCGAACGCGTGCAGAACGAAGCGCGGGTGCCTGTGTTCGCCCATCTCGAAGGCATCTGTCATCTCTACATCGACCGCTCCGCGAAACTCGACATGGCGGTCAACATCGCCGTCAATGCCAAGATGCGGCGCACCGGCGTCTGCGGCGCGGCCGAGACGCTGCTGATCGACCGCGCTGTCGCCGCCACGCATCTGGTGCCGATCCTCGACGCACTGCGCGCCGCCGGCTGCGAGATCCATGCCGATGCCGAAGTGCTGAAGGTGTTTTCCGATGCCAAGCCGGCGATCGACGCCGATTGGGTGACCGAATACCTCGACGCCATCATCGCGGTGAAGCTGGTCGACGGCGTTGCCGATGCCATCGAGCATATCGAGACATTCTCCTCGCATCACACTGAGGCGATCGTCGCCGAGGATGCGCAAGCGGTCGAGAGGTTCTTCAACGAGATCGATTCGGCCATTCTGCTGCACAATGCGTCGACACAGTTCGCCGATGGCGGCGAATTCGGCATGGGCGCCGAGATCGGCATCGCCACCGGCAAGATGCACGCGCGCGGCCCGGTCGGCGTCGAGCAACTGACCTCGTTCAAATACCGCGTGCGCGGGTCCGGTCAGATACGGCCTTGACCGACGGATCCAAGTCTTTGCCGGATATTGGGCATCGATATCTGAAGATGCCGCATGCCGAGAAAGGCCTGGCTGTCGGGCTGTTCGGCGGCTCCTTCAACCCGCCGCATGCCGGCCATGCGCTGGTTGCCGAGATCGCGCTGCGGCGGCTGGCGCTCGACCAAATGTGGTGGATGGTGACGCCTGGCAATCCGCTCAAGAGCGCAAGGGAACTGGCGCCGCTTGGCGGGCGGTTGCGGCTTTCCGAGGCCATTGCGCTGAACCCGAAAATCAAGGTCACCGCTTTCGAGGCCGGCCAGCATGTCCGCTACACGGCCGACACCCTGGCGCTGGTCAAGGCGCGCAATCCCGGCGTCGATTTCGTCTGGATCATGGGTGCCGACAGCTTGCGCGATTTTCACCGCTGGCAGCGCTGGCGGCAGATCGTGATGACATTTCCGATCGCGGTGATCGACCGACCGGGGGCGACGCTGTCATTCCTGTCGTCGGTCGTCGCCAAGACCTTTGACTACGCCCGCGTCGACGAGGGCGATGCGCCCCGGCTCGCCCGCATGAAGGCGCCGGCCTGGACTTTCATCCACGGCCCACGCTCGTCCCTGTCGTCGAGTGCGATCCGCGAGATGGCGAAAAGCTGAGCCAGACCGTCCTGGCCATGTCGCTTTTGCGGCGGCGGTTCTCGCGCTCATGGACGATCCTGCCTTAGCATGGCTGTTCAA